>JAAYJD010000164.1 GCA_012523135.1 Clostridiaceae bacterium | reverse complement strand
GCGAAGTCCTCCGGCGAGAATCTATATTTGTCCAGCAGTTCGCGGGCAGACCGGAGCGGCCGAACGTGTCCGTGAAACCGATCCGCTTCAGGGGGGTAGCGGGTGATGCTCGCCGGAAATTCGGCCAGCGCGCTGCCCAGGCCGTCGTTGGCCTGGTGTTCATAAACAGATATAACCGCCCTGGCTGGTTTGAGCAGCTCGAGGATGCCGGCCTGGTCGAGCGACTTGAGCGATGTCACATCGGCGACGTGGTACCTGATGTCAGTCTTAGCCAGGTCACGGGCTGCCGCCAAAGCCAGGTTCAGCACGAAGCCGGTCGAAAAGATGACCAGATCCGATCCGTAGTCAGCCGCCAGGCGGATCGTCAGCGGATCGAAATCCGGTCCGGCAAGCAGCTCGGCGACCGACTCGCGGCCCGAGCCCAGGCACAGGTAAACCGGCCCAGGGATCGCAGCCGATACCAGGGTCATGCGGTAAACCGCGTTGGCGCCGGCGGCGACATCCAGCGCGCCCTGCTCGGCGATACCGGTTTCGAAGACGCGTTCCGGCCAGCGCTAATAAGACGGAGTTGCCGGGCAGCCTTGAGCGAGTCGGCCGATACGAAGACATGGCGGCTGTCCTTTTATCCAAGTTCGATCAGGGCCTGGATTAAGGCCTCGCGGGTGCTCTTGATCGGCTCATTTATAGGCTGTCTCATCCAATCGCCCGCATGGCCGCATCGACTTCCTCGACGGTCGGGACCCGCTTGTGCCAGGCGTTGTTGTTTTCCATAAATGTTATGCCTTTGCCTTGACGGTCTTGTACTCGATCAGGGAAGGGCCGTCGATTTTCTACATGTGCCAGCCGAAGGCGGCGAACTTCTCCGCGACCGGATGCATCAGGGGCACCTCGCTGACGAGGCCATCGTTCTGCATGTGGTCGCCGTCGACAAAGACCGTCAGTCAGCCCAGCTTGTAATGGGTCGCAATCGCGCGTCGCCTTCCCAGAGGATGCCCTCCGACAGCTCGCCGTCGCCCGTGATGACAAAGTACCAGGTGTCATACCCCTTCAGGCGGTCATACCCCTTCAAACGGGCAGCCAGGGCTATACAGGCGACAATGGCGATGCCCAGCGAGCCGGATGTCATATCGGACCCCCAGGTGTCTTGATCATGTCAAGGGGGGCCTGCAGATGGCAGGCGGTCGTGCGCAAGCAGGCTAGATCGGCGAACGGGAAAAACCGCGGCCGCCAGGGACATGTCACCGTCCAGTGAGACCCGTCCCACGAGCACGCCGGCAACATCGTCCGCTAGTCGCACTTCAACTGTGAAAATTATCCCAACCTGTCGCCCAAGATCCCGGTGACCCGGGATGGCCTAGAGGCGATCCCGGCTCTGGCGGCCGAGAGCTATACGCTGACGATGACCGAGGTCATGTCCGTCCAGCAGGCCATGGACGCCGGCGATGCCTGGGAACAGGCCACTGTCGGCCTGGACAGCCTGTCGGTCTTCTACCTGACCCATATCCCCAGCATCTTTGACGAGTACCTGCAAAACGTCGTGGCCGGCCAGGTTATTGACATCGAGCCGGACATCCTCTGGCAGTCCGGTGTGGTGGGCTCCAAAAAGTCCATGATCTAATGTGGTAGCGCAGGACGCCTGTCCGTTTTATGGCGGGCGGCGCGCGCGGCCTGTACCATTTTAACCGAAATCGTCAGGACTAGCGGCTTCATCACGATCAACTTGAAGGGGACTGCGGACCAGCTGCTCGAGCAGAATCAGCCAGTGGTGCATTGCTTCCTGCAGCCGATGCCGCTCGGCGTCATCGACTGCCTGGCGCTCAAGTTCGGCGAATTCGGGCGCGCCTATTGGTTGGAAGGCCTTTCGGTGGACGAGTACGAGCATTTCGGCCCGGTGGTCCTGTTCCGGACCTCGTTTGAACAAGCCCGGCAGCACGCGCTGCAGGCTGTCGACGAGCGCTGGAAGGCGAACGCATGACCCGGCCGGATTTGGTGCCTGAATGACGCGCTTCAGTTCGGAAACTGGTTTTTCCGGGCGGACGGCAGCCCGTAGCTGATCGTGAACGAGGGCTGGTACCCGCATCCGGCCAACGACCACTATTCCAGCCACGAGAATGTCGACTTCCAACAGCCCGGCGAGCAGGATATGAAGGATTACTTCTGCATCATGTCCGGCTACGGGGTCAAAATCTATTCTTT
>JAAYJD010000163.1 GCA_012523135.1 Clostridiaceae bacterium | reverse complement strand
GCCTACCAGCGTGAGGTTTATCGCCGCGTTGACGCGGGCGAGCATCTCCAGGCCAGCGACCTGAACGCGATCAAGCGCGATGTCCTGACCCGCTTCTGGGGCGACGCGGTCGAGATCAACGACGGTGCCGAACTGACCTGGATGCGCCAGCCGCACTACTACATGGGCCTTTATTCCTACACCTACAGCGCCGGCCTGACCATCGCCACCGAGGTCAACCGCCGTATCCAAACAGAAGGGGAGACGGCCGTTCAAGACTACCTGGCCGCGCTCAAGGCCGGAGCCTCGGTCGGCCCGGTCGCATTCGCCGCTCTGGCCGGCGTCGATGTCACGGGGCCGGACGCCCTGCGTCGGACGATTAAGGCGATCGGGGCGATGGTCGAAGAGCTGGAAAAAGGCCTTTGACGGTTACCCGTATTGTTATTTAGCGCGCGAATTCCCGGGGCTGACTTGCACAGTCCCGGGAATATCGTTAAAATGGCTGTGTTCTGGCCGTTGACCGGCCACGCTTTAGTTTCGTTGTCCCATACGGCCTTTGGCCAGACGACAAGGAAAGACATCGAGGGAACCAAAATGCCTGTTGTTAAACCTAACCCGAAGCGCACGAATCATCTTGTCACGTCCCAGTCCGAACCGCTGACCGTTGCCCTGATCAATCCAGCCGGCAACACGCTGCTGCCCGATTACATCCGGCAGTACGCCTCTGAACGTGCCCTGACCGTAACTCAAACAACCGATATCCCCAGTGACGCCGCCCTTTGCCTGCTCTGCGCCCAAGATCTCAAGCAAAGCCTTAGCTTACTGGGTGCGAGCAAGGATAAACCGGTGACCAGATCTATTCCGGTGCTGGTTACGCTGGACCTGCCAAACCACGAGGTGATCCGCCAGTTGCTGGCCGCCGGCGCCTGGGACTATCTGCCCCTGCCGACAGACGAGCTGAGCCGGCTCGAACTCAAAGTCAAACTGGACCATGCCCTGGAACTGGCCCGCTGCCGCCGTGATCAGGCCCAGACAGACCCTTTGACCGGCCTTTACAACCGGTCCTTTCTGGAGACCAACCTGCACCGGCTTGACACCGAACGCCAGCTGCCCTTATCGATCGTAGTCGGGGACATCGACGGGCTCAGCCTAATCAACGACACGCTTGGACCCGTTCAAGGCGACCGCGCTTTGCTTGCTGTCAGCGATCTTATGCGTTCCTGTTGCCGGCATGAAGACCTGGTCGGACGCTGGAGCGGCGATGCCTTCATGATCCTGCTTCCTCAAGCCGACCAGGATATCGCCGAACAGGTCGTGGCGCGCATTCAGGACGCGATCGGCAACCACACGGCCCAGGATCTCATGATTCCGCTCAGCATGTCCTGGGGCATCGCGGTCAAAACAGACATGGACCAGCCTGTTAACGACATTCTGCGCCAGGCCAGCGAAGACATGCAGTTGAATAAGCTGCTGGCACACCGCAGCTGGCGCTATAACCTGATCCGGGCCTTAAACCAGATCCTGACCGAAAAAAGCGGGGAGACCTC
>JAAYJD010000162.1 GCA_012523135.1 Clostridiaceae bacterium | reverse complement strand
GGATCGGGCTGATGCGCGATCAGGAGCTGCCGGAACTAAACCGGCAGGCAAACGAGCTGTCCGACGCGATCCGGTCCCATTTCAGTGCGAACTGGCTTGAGGAAACCGGCGAACCGCGTTTTGCGGCCGAATACAGCCAGCGCGGCAGCGGCCAGGCTGTGCGTAACGCCTTCTTCTCGCCGCAGAACCGCAGCGAAAGCCAGAAAAAAGTCAAGTGGGAGCGTGTCCTGACCAACCGGGCCGAATTCAACCGCCTCTACCAGGCGTCGGTCAGCATCACGGCCGAAAACAACAGCGCCTTCGAACAGCGCCTGGCCCGCCTGGAGCAGGAGAAGCTGCCGGAATACCTCGAGCAGATCAAGCAGGCGCAAAAACTGGCCTACGAGCAGTTTCAGTCCGATTTTCTCGGCAAGCTCAAGGAAAGCATCGACGCGGTGACCGAGAACATCCGCGGACTGAACCGAACCTTGAAAGACCGCAGCTGGGGCAACGAGCGCTTCCAATTCGTGGTGGAGCCTGACCCCAACTACCGCCGCTTCTATGACATGATCATGGACGATCTGCTCATGCAAGGTTATTCGATCACCTATGCCGCGTTCCGGGAAAAGCACGGGGAGACCATCGACGAGCTGTTCCGCCAAATCCTGGCCGTCGACGACGACGTTTCCGGCGACAAGCGCAGCGAGCTGGACCGCAACATCGACGCCTACTGCAATTACCGGACCTACCTGCGCTTCGATCTGCACACGATCGACGAGAACAACGAAGTCCAACGCCTGTCGCGCACCTTGCGCAAGAAATCAGGCGGCGAGACGCAGA
Organism: Clostridiaceae bacterium; assembly: GCA_012523135.1. GTDB lineage: Bacteria > Bacillota > Clostridia > Saccharofermentanales > UBA5734 > JAAYBY01. Next base: position 3,702 of record JAAYJD010000162.1, on the reverse strand, counting down.
CCCCGTACTACATCGCCATGCTGGCTGCCTTTGTCCAGCTCTACCGCATCGGCGACCGCAATCGAAGCTGCCTGCAGCTGATCATCTTCGACGAGGCCTTCAGCAAGATGGACGGCGAGCGGATCCGCGAGAGCATCCGGCTGCTCCGCCGGATCGGCTTCCAGTGCCTGATCTCGGCGCCGCCGGACAAGATCGCCGACATCGCGCCGCTGGTTGACCGGAATATTTGCGTGCTCAAAGACCGTCATCGCTCCTTCCTGGCCTATTTTGACAAGCAGGACATCGCCCGCATTGAGGGCGAACTGGACAGTGCGGAGGCTGACGATTAGCGATGGACATCGCACGGCGCCTGTTGGCGGATCTGCTTCAGAAGTACGAGTCGAGCAAAGCATTTGCCTCGGCAGAACCTGTGCTGCGCCGCGTTCAGCTGAATATCTACAAGGGCGAGTTCGAGCCATACGACATCGAAGACTACGAGCGCAAGGTCCATGTCCACCAGATCGTCGCACAGCTGCGCGAGGAGAACCTGATCGACTACAACTGGATGCGCGGCGAGGAGAACCACATCCTGCATCGCGTCTGGCTCAATCTCGACCAGATTGACGCCGCCTACCAGCGGGCCGGCCTGGTATCGCCCAAGGCAAATGCCGAGCGTGTCCGTGAGGCACTCGACCTGGCCTGGACCGATTTTCTGCGCGCCGGCGAAGCCCGCGCGGCAGAGTCCATCGCCTGGATCGGCATTGTTCTGACGGACATGCGCCAGGTTCTGGCCAAGCGCCAGCGTTTGGCGTCGCCGCTGCCCACGTCCCCGGACCAGGCCCTGATGCTGGTTGCAGCTCTGCGCGGCCTGATCGCCCTCGGGTTATCGGGACAGGCTGAAATGCCCGAGCGTGTCTTCAGCATCCAGATCTACGGCGACAGCAAGGCGTTCGCCCAGCAGGTGCGCACCCGATTGGCCTCCCTCGTCCGCCGCTATCTCTTGCCCGGCCTGCTGGGCTATCCGGCCGACCGTATGGATGATCTGGAACTCTCGGAGGACGACCTGCTCGGGCTGGTCAATCTGAGCCGATCGCCGGAAATTTTCGAATGGTCCGGCCCGCTGGTCCTCGTGCGCGGAGAGCGCCGTATCGATGGCGGTTTTTTCCCGCTGTGCGGCACGCTGAGTGCCGCCGAACTGGACGGCTTGACCGTTGAACTGCCGCCGCAGGTCCGGCGCGTCCTGTTCGTGGAGAACCGGACCAATTTTCACTACCTGGTGCAGCAGCGCGGCCAAAACGCTGACTGGCAAGACGCGCTGCTGATTTATCACGGGGGCTGCTTCAGTCCTGCCAAGGGGCGTTTTTTCCAGCTTGTGCGGCAAGCCGTCGAACGGGCGGCCGCCAGCGGGCAGGACCCCGTCGCCATCTACCACTGGGGCGATATCGACCTGGGCGGTTTTATCATCTTCAACCGGCTGCAACACAGCTTCTTCCCTGACCTGCGGCCCTGGCACATGGACTGCCATGACCTGATCCGCAGCCTTGGCCAGGCCCAGCCGATCAGCAAGGCTTATGCGGAGCGCCTTAAGGCGCTGCTCGCGGACGAGCGGTTTACCATGTTCCACGATGTGATCCGCCTGTCGCTGGAACGGGGTGTCCGGTTGGAACAGGAAGCCCTGCTGGGCAAGCTTTAAGCCGGACGGGCTAGGACGCAGCGGCGCTGAAGAACGCGTCGATATTGGCCAGCGGCGCCTGGGGCGGAATATCGCAGCCAGAAGACAAGACAACGTTCGGGTGATCGGCCATTTGGCGCTTCAGGAGCCGCGTGGCATCGGCAACCGATTGGGGCGTGCCGTGGGTGAATTGGCCGGCCGGGTCAATGTTGCCCATCACCAAACGGTCAGACGGCACCTGGCCGATGATGTCCGATAACGAGACGGCGTTGCCGAAATGAAAAGCCCGGGCGCCGGTGGCAACAATTTCGGGGATCAGCTGGCGCACCTGGCCGCAATTGTGATAAACCACCAGGAAATCGTCGTCCTGTACCGCGGTGACGATGCGCGTGACATACCGGGCGGAAAAATCCCGATTCCAGTCCGGCGGCAGCAAACCGGCCGCCGGTTCTGCCATGACGATGCCGTGGGAACCTGCCTGTCTGAATGCCTGTACATAGTCCGTGAGGAACCGGGTGGTTTTTTCGAGCAGTGCGTGGACCATCTCCGGCTCATCGGTCGCCAGGTACATGATTTCGGTCAATCCCGCCAGGCGGGCAGCCAGGGAGAACGGGCCGATCACACCGGCGAGGACCGGCCGGTCCGTGATCTGGCGCACGGCCAGCTCGATCGCGCGGATGCTTTCACCGGTCCTGCCTTCGCCTGGACGGGGGATCGCAAGCTGCCTGACATCCGTTTCGGATTCAATCAGGTGTCCTGTTATCACCGGCACGTCGTCATCTGGCATGATCGTCCGGGCGCCGAAAGCTTCCGCTTCGACCGAAAGATCCATGCAGCTGACCGATGCGAGCGTCGGATAGCGGTCCGCGATCGCCTTCATGCAGCGAGCCTGCACGTCACCTCGCTGCACCACGTCCCGCACCGTTGCCCCGATCAGGCGTGCACCGGGGAATGAAAGAACCGGCAGGGGCTTTTTTGCAGGATCCGCGATCACTTGTTCCTGCCACTGTTTCATTGATATATCCATATTCCAAGCCTCTCTTCTCCATGCTGTTTTTATCATATGCCCACAACCGGCGCACGACACGCACTTATCGGACATATTTGGCAAATTTTTGCTCATTTGTTCGATTCCGGATCCGGTGGCACAGGCCCAAATCACGAAAAAAATATAGCAAGGGGCCGTTTGTGCTAAGATGGTGCTATATTTCAATGGGAGGTACACATGAAACAGATTTGCGTCATATGCCTGGCCGTCGCTCTGGCTGCGCTGACCGCGTCATGCAGTGCTCCCGCAACCATGACAACCACCACCAGCCAGGTCGCCGCCTCTTCGTCCGCACCGGCCGCAACGAAATCGCCCGGCGTGACCAGCCCCGCCATGACGGTCTGGTACAGGCAGAAAACGATCGAAGACGTCATCGGCCCGGATCTTCCAGCGGGTGAATATGTCCTGGTCGCGGATGCGTTCGGCACCCCGGGCCGGTATGCGCTGTACACCTACAACGAAAACAGCGAGGAAAGAGATGATCTCATTGTCGAACAGGCCTTCGATGCCTGCGTGCCGGTCACACTCGAGAAAGGGCAAGTCCTGGTCTCAGAAAATCTTTTAATCTACAAATCACGTGATATGGAGCCGGTAAAGGACAGCGAAGGCCGCTATCTGGCCGGCCTGTACAAGGTGGGCCGGGACATTCCAGCCGGGTCTTATGCCATCCGCGCATATGATAACGCGCAGCTGAGCTGGACGCGTGTTGCCGTGCTGAAGGACCTCGACAACCAGTCGGGTTCTCTGATCCGCCAGGACCAGGTGGACCGATCCAAATCCGTTCAAATGACGCTTGAAGATGGCCAGTATCTCCTGATGCGCAACAGCTACGCCGTTCCGGACTGACGATTTTTCCGTCTGGCGGCCAAGGCATAGGCCTCGCCCAGCCAGTCCGCCAGCTCCGGATCCAGTTCCGCTTCGTCCTGGAGCAGGACATGGTGCGTCCAGCGCCCCGGGTATGGCTCTGCCGCGCCGACTACCCGGCTTGATTCGAGGCGATGGC
>JAAYJD010000161.1 GCA_012523135.1 Clostridiaceae bacterium | reverse complement strand
CTTTCCGGCCGAGGTGAGTGTCGGATGCAGCTGGGACGCGGCGCTAGCCGAAGAAATCGGCGCAGCCATCGCCCGGGAGGCGTTGGCACAAGGGGTCGGTATCCTCCTGGCTCCAGGCGCCAACCTCAAGCGAACCCCGCTGGGCGGGCGCAATTTTGAGTATTTTTCCGAAGACCCGCTGCTGACCGGCAAGCTGGCGGCTGCCTTTATCCGCGGCGCCGAGCAGACCGGAGCGGGAACGAGCCTCAAGCATTTCGCCTGCAACAACCAGGAATACAAGCGCTTTGTTTCGGACAGCCAAGTTGACGCGCGCAGTTTGCGCGAACTCTACCTGGCCGGTTTCGAAACAGCGGTCACAGAAGGCCGTCCGGCCAGCGTGATGTGTGCCTACAACAAGATCAACGGGACGCATTGCTCGGACAACCACTGGCTCCTGGACGAGGTTTTGCGGCAAGACTGGGGCTTTCAGGGCGCGGTCATCACCGACTGGGGCGCCCTGCACGACCGAGCCCGCGCTTTTGCGGCCGGATGCGACATGGCCATGTCGGGCGGTTCTGCCTTCATGGAAAAGGCTGCCGCGCGGGCTGCCGCCAGCGGTGATCTGGCTGCGCAGGCGGTCGACCGCAGTGCCGGGCGCGTGCTGAAGCTGGTTCTGCGATCTGACCAGGCGACCAAAAAGCCAACCCCGATCGAACGGACGCGGCACCACGAACTGGCCCGCCGGGCCGCGCAGGAAAGAGCCGTTCTGCTCAAAAACGACGACAGCCTGCTGCCCCTTGAACATCCCGGGGACGTTGTCCTGATCGGTCATTTGGCCCGTGAGCCCCGCTTCCAGGGTGCGGGCAGCAGCCGCGTCAATCCCTGGAAAAAGACATCTGTCGCCGGGTCCTGCCCCGGGGTACCTTTCGCGCCCGGTTACCAGCCGGACGGCAGCACAACCGATGAACTGCTGGCCGAAGCCGCCCGGGTGGCTGCCCAGGTTAGGGTGGCTGTTGTCATCGCCGGTCTGCCGGATCTTTGGGAGTCGGAAGGCTTCGACCGGACCGACCTGGCCTTGCCGGAGGGGCAGGTGCGCCTGATCGAGACGGTCGTTCGGGCCAATCCCAACACGGTCGTCGTTCTGCTTGCCGGCGGTGTTCTGGAGATACCCTGGGCCGATCAGGTCAGGACGATCCTCTACCTGGGTCTGCCTGGGCAGGCCGGCGGCGAGGCCATCGCCGCATTGCTCTTCGGCCGGGCCGTCCCCGGCGGCAAGCTGGCGGAAAGCTGGCCCCTGCGTTACGCGGACTGCGTCTGCTCGGCCTATGCCGGAACGCGTGACCCCCAGTACCGGGAAGGGCTCTATGTCGGTTACCGCTATTACGCCAGCGCCGGTGTTCCGGTGCGGTATCCCTTCGGTCACGGGCTCTCCTACACCTCTTTCGCATACCGTGATTTGCAGCTGGATGGCCAGCGCCTCACGTTTCGGCTGACCAACACCGGCCAGGTGCGCGCGAAAGAAGTGGCCCAGGTGTACGTCTCTCCGCCGGATGGCGGGCCGTACCGGCCCCGCCTGGAGCTGAAAGCCTTTGCCGTGGCCTGGCTCGACCCTGGGCAAAGCCGGGTTTTGGAAATTGAGCTGCCGGAGCGCAGTCTGGCGGTCTGGCAGAACGGTTGGGTGGTGCCGGGCGGGCGCTATACGGTCCTGGTCGGCACGAGCAGCGAAAACCTGGCGCTGGCCGCAACCCAAGACATCAAGGGCCCGCCCCTGTCGGCACCGGCTGATCTGCCGGCCTGGTACCGCCGGCCAGGTGGAACACCCACCCAGGCGGACTGGGAGGCGCTCAGCGGACAGCAGGTCGCAGAAGATGCCCCCGCCAATGGCGCCTTGACCATGGAGAACAGCCTGCTGGAGATGAAAGACCAGTCCTGGCTTATGGGCCTGATGTACCGGCTGGTCCGGTTTGTCGTTGCCAGACAGACCGGCGGCCGCAAGCGCGATGCAGACCCGCAGGCCCGCCTGGCCCGCCTGGCGGCGCTGGACGCCCCGCTTCGGGTGATGAAGATCAACGGCGGCATCAAGAGCGCCTTCCTGGAAAGCCTGCTGGCGATCGCCAACAGATGCTACGTCAAGAAACCGGCAAGCTGACTTGATTCCGCTCTGCTCCTGCTCATCGGCTGAGGGACGGCGAGGGGCGCTTTACGGCATGGGTCTTGACTTCTGCTAAAATAAAAGCGATCAATTGTTATGCGCCAGCTTTAACGGAGGACCTGCCATGACCCATGGCCTGCCGGACCTGTTCAGTCCCAGTACCGATCGCTGGTTTTGCCAGGCCATCGGCCAGCCGACCGCGGTGCAGCGCGCGGCCTGGCCGGTGATCGCCTCCGGGCGGCATACGCTGGTGTCCGCGCCTACCGGTACGGGCAAGACATTGGCCGCCTTCCTGGTCTTTATCGACCGGCTGCGCCAGCTGGCGCGCTCGGGCGAACTCAAGCAGGAGCTGCAGCTGATCTACATTTCGCCGCTCAAGTCGTTGGCCGGCGACATCCGGGAGAACCTGGACCGCCCGCTCCAGGGCATTG
>JAAYJD010000160.1 GCA_012523135.1 Clostridiaceae bacterium | reverse complement strand
GACGGATCTCGTCAGCCCGGACAATCCGCGTGCTGCCGGTTGCGCTCCGGCAGGCCAGATAGCCGTCCTCGAGCACCAGGCCCTCGGTCAGGCGGGCATCCGTCCGGCTGAAAAACACGACTTCCCCCCGCGCTTCCGGGGCCAGCGAACGCGTTTCGTAATTGGCGGCGTTAAGCACCAGCCGCCCGTAAAAGGGCTGGTAGAGCAGGATGTTTTTTTTGGCGTCGATGTATTCCTGGTAATCCTTGTGCACATCGAGATGGTTGGGTGAAATGTTGGTGATCACCGCCGTATCGGGGCTCTTGCGCATGCTCATCAGCTGGAAGCTGGACAGTTCGAGCACCACCATGTCCGTCGCGCGGATCGACTCGATCTGGTCGAGCAGCGGCGTACCGATGTTGCCGCCCAGATAAACGGTATAACCAGCCTGTTCCAGCATCAGGCTGATCAGGGTTGTCGTCGTCGTCTTGCCGTCGCTGCCCGTGATGCCGAACATCCTGGCCGGGCACAGTTCCATGAAGACTTCCATCTCCGAGGTGATCACAGCGCCGCGTTCCCGTTCGGCGCGCAGTTCAGGCAGATCGAAGCGCATCTTGGGCGTCCGGAAAACCAGGTCGAATCCGTGCAGATGGCTGAGATAGTCCGGACCGACCGACCAGGACAATCCGATGCCCTCCGCTTCGAAGTCGGCGCGGGTTTTGCCCAGGACCGGGTCTTCGGCAGCCAGCTTGTCGAATGCAGTCATCTCGGCTCCTAAACGGGCCAGAAAACGAATCAGCGGCCGGTTGCTGATGCCGACGCCCAGCACAGCAATCTTTTTGCCTTTGATATAAGAACGGAAAAAATCCAGTTTATCGTACACAAGCACCCTCCCGGCGGCTTTTTGCGCCGCACCAACCATTCTACATGAATTATAATTTAACGCTTGCATTTTTGCCAACGGTGTTGTAAGATAATCCTCGTCCCGCGGGAATGGCGGAATTGGCAGACGCGCTAGTTTCAGGTATTAGTGATCGAACGGTCATGCAGGTTCAAGTCCTGTTTCCCGCACCAGCAAGGGATCCGCGCAGGCGGATCCCTTTTTTTTCGTTTGATCGCCTGGCGAGGAGATTTGATTCATGCAACAGCCCCCCAGCACCGACCGAATCAGCCCGGACCCTGCGGACAGCACCCTGGTGCCGGTCAAGATCGCTGTCCGGTCTTTGGCCGAAGCGGTTCATCGGCGGGGCGGCCTGGCCATGCCACTTTACGGCGGGGTTGCCGCTGCCGACGGCATCCGTTTGCACCAGCGCTGCGTCCGGATGCTGTCGGAGGCGCTCGATAACAGGCCCGTCCAGGCAGAAGTCGCCTTGCAGCAGGATTTGTGCGTCGATTCATATCAGCTGCGTGTCAGCGGACGCTGCGACGCCCTGGTCGAGAACGAAACCATGACCCGCATCTACGAGGTCAAGTCGTTCAACGGCTCGGCCAGCCATCTGCCGCCGGACGGCGAACCGCTGCACTGGGCCCAGGCCCGTCTCTACGCCTGGCTCTATCTGGCCGATCACCCGACACAGCAAAAAATCGACGTTGCGGTGGTTTACATCGCCCAGGACAACCCAGATCTCGTGCAACATGTCCTGACATGCAAACGTCAGGATCTTGAACGGTTCTTCCAGGACACCTGTTCCCGCTACATCGATTTTGCCGCCAATATCCTGCGCCAGGAAAAACAGCGCCTGCAAAGCGGCCTGGCGCTGCGCTTTCCCTACGCTGATCTGCGTCCGGGTCAGAAGCGCATGATGCAGGAGGTTGTCGGGGCGGCACGCCAGCTGGGGCGCGCCTTCGTCGCCGCGCCGACCGGAACGGGCAAGACCATGGCAGTGCTGTACCCGGCCGTCAAGGTGCTGGCGAACAAGCTGGTCCGCCAGGTTTTCTACCTGACCAACATGACCTCGGCCCGGCTGGTGGCCGCCCAGGCCATGGCGGACCTGCACGCGGCCGGGCTGTCGATGAAAAGCCTGGTCCTCTTTGCCAAGGAAAAGCTGTGTCTGGCCCCGGAGCTCTATTGCGACCAGCAGCGCTGTCCCTTTGCCCTGGCTTATTATGACCACTTGCCGGACGCCCTGCGCCAACTCTTCTTGTCTGTGCACATCGGGCGCGATGAAATCTTGTCCTGCGCCCGCCAGCACCGGGGCTGCCCGTTTGAACTGTCCCTCGACCTGGCCCTTTACTGCGAGATTGTCATCTGCGACTATAACTACGCCTTCGATCCGCGCGTCCGCCTGGCCCGCTTTTTCGGTCCGGACCAGACCGGTTCCCATCTGCTGCTGGTCGATGAGGCGCATAACCTGCCGGACCGCTCGCGGCGTATGTACAGCGCGGTCCTGAGCCGGTCCGAAATCAAGCAGGCCTTCGATGTCGCCGCCGCCCTATCCAAGCAGCTGAACCAGGATCTGACCCACATCCTGGCCTGGCTGGACCTGGCTGACCAGGCCATGAAAGCCGTCCAGCCGGCCCTGGAACAGGTGGAAAAGCAGATCAGATCTGACGCGGTCATGCAGGCCGACAACTTCCGGGCCATGCGTGCCCGGCCGGATGAACTGCTGGCGCGCTGCAGCCGTTTTAACGCGCACGCCCATCTATTCCTCGACGAGCAGCGCGAATTCCCCAACCGCCAAATCCTGTTGAAAAGTTTTTTCAGCCTGCTGTTCTTCTGCCGCGTCGCCGAGGAGTTTTACGACGACACTTATGTGACGGCCGTGCGCCAGCTGCCCGGCGGGGATCTGCAGGTCGAGCTGATGTGCCTGGACGCCGCCGACAAGCTGGCCGCCAGCTACATAGACCACCACGGTGCCGTCTTTTTCTCGGCCACTCTGGCTCCCCTGTCCTATTACGTCGGCCTGATCCAGGGCCACCACCGCCAGGGCGAAGAGGAAGCCTTGCAGCTCGGTTCGCCGTTTCCGCCGGACAACCTGCTGGTCCTGATCTGCAGCGGCTTGTCGGTGCGCTACAAGCAGCGTCAGGACACCGCAGCCGCGGTGCTCAGCCTGCTGCTCACAGCCGTGCGCCAGAAAACAGGCAACTACCTGGTATTTGCTCCTTCACACGCCTACGTGCAGATGCTGCGGGCGCTGCTGCGCAGCCGTCCGGACCGCGACGATTTCGATTACATGTTCCAGGTCCGCGAAATGAACGAAAGCATGCGCCAGAAATACCTGCGCCGCTTCGATCATTTCGGCAGCCGGACCTTGCTGGCCTTCGCGGTGATCGGGGGCGTTTTCGGCGAGGGCATCGACCTGGTCGGCGAGAAACTGGCCGGCGTGGTCGTCATCGGGGTCGGCCTGCCGCAGCTGTGCCCGGAGCGGGAGATCATGAAGCAGTACTATGCCCAGGCCCTCGGCAGCGGTTATGAATACGCGTACCTGTATCCTGGATTCAACAAGGTGCAGCAGGCAGCCGGACGCGTCATCCGCAGCGATCTGGACCGGGGATTTGTCCTGCTGATTGACGATCGTTACGCGACACCGGACTACCGTTCGCTCTTTCCGGCCGAATGGCAGCCGGTCGACATCGCCGATGAAGCAGACGCGGCGCGCGAAATCCAGGCATTCTGGAGCCTCAGCCCGGATCCTCAGCCTTGAGATGGCGCAGCATGTCCAGCCGGCTGTAGACTTTATCCAGATGGTAGGTCAGGTAGGCCGCCGAGAATTCGATGATGAAAGCGCGGACATCGTCTGACAGCCTGAAGTCAAACAAACGGCCGAGCGGCGATTGCCGGATATGGACCAGGCAGGCCAGCCCGCCGGACGGCAGCGTCCGGACATCCGCGCTGCGCAACCCGCACGACGGCTTGTCGCAATAGACGCTGCCGGCGCTGATGCTGGTGCGCCAGCTGCCGGGACCGACCGGTTTGCCACAGTCCTGGCAGCGGTCCAGCTGCGGGGAAAAGCCGATCTCCATCAGCAGGCGCAGTTGGGCGACATGCACGGCCAGGAGCGGATCGGGCTGCCGGCAGAGCGCCTGCAGGCTGTATGCCCACAACCGGTACAGGACAGGCTGGGGCAGGTCATCGCGCAGGGCGTCAAGCAAGACTTCAGCCAGGTGCGACGCGCAGACCAGCCGTTCCAGGTCCTGCTGCAGGGCACTGAACGGCTCGATCAGCTCGGAGGCCTGCAGCCGGTAGCGGTTCTTGTTGGCGAACAGCTCGAACGATCCCAGGCAAAACACCTGTGTCGTCATCAAATACGGACTGCGCGCGCGGCGCGCACCGCGCACCGAAACGCTGATCAGGCCATGTTCTTCGGTCAGCAGGCTGATGATCCGGTCGCTTTCGCCGACCGACACCGCCCTGAGCACGAAGCCCTTGGTCTTGATCAGGGCCATGGCCGGTCAGGACCTGGTTTCCAGGCCCAGCGTGCGCAAGATATCGCGGCGGTTGCGCCAGCCAGGCCTTACCTTGACAAACAGCTCGAGAAAGCAGGGACACCCGGCCATCTCCTCGATGCTTAGCCGCGCCTGGGTGCCGATCGCCTTGAGCATGCTGCCCTGCTTGCCGATCAAAATGCCCTTGTGGCTGTCCTTGTCGCAGTAGATGACGGCAGAAACCCGGACTTGGGTTCGCTGCGGACTGCCGGTCTCTTCGAATTTTTCGACCTCCACCGCGGTGCCGTGGGGGATCTCCGCATGGGTGAGCAGCAGGACTTGTTCGCGGATCAGCTCGGCGGCCATCTCGCGCTCCGTCAGGTCCGTGACGCTGTCAAGCGGGTAATATTGCGGCCCGGCCGGCAGGTGCCTGCGGATTTCAGCGAGCAGGTCGTCCAGCCCGTCCCCGTTTCTGGCTGACAGCGGGATGATGGCAGCAAAGGGATAGGCCTTGTTGTAGCGTTCGATCAAGGGCAGAAGCTGCTCCTTGACCATTATGTCGACCTTGTTGAGCACCAGGATGACCGGCTTGTCCAGCTTGCCCAGCCGCTCCAGCAGGGCCTGCTCCGTGGCGGGCAGCCGCGAGGCTGTCTGGGCGCGGGACGCGTCGGTGACCAGCAGCACGATATCCGCGTCGGTCAGGGCGGCCGCGATGCTGCTGAGCATGTTCTTGCCCAAACGGGTGTTCGCGGTATGGTAGCCCGGGGTGTCCAGGAAAACCATCTGCAGGCCTGGCTCGTCGATGATCGCGCGGACCACCTGGCGGGTCGTCTGCGGTTTGGGCGACGTAATCGCCAGGTGCATGCCGGCCAACTGGTTCAACAACGTCGACTTGCCGGCGTTGGGCAAGCCTGCCAGGCTGATAAAACCCGATTTAAACTCAATTTCACTCATGTTGATCCTCTCCTGGCCTGGTCAGGCCGGCCGCTTGCAGCACATCTTCCTGCAGGGCAAACATCTGGCGTTCTCGCTTGGGGGTGTCGTGGTCGTAGCCCAGCAGGTGCAAAAGGCCGTGCACGCCCAGGAATGCGATTTCGCGCTCCAGGCTGTGCCCGTAGGCTTCCGCCTGGCGGGCGGCAACCGCCGGGGCGATCATGATCTCCCCGAGCGGCAGGATCGTCCGGTCGTCCGGCAGGCGTTCAAAGTCCTGCACGCCCAGCTCTGTCTTGAGCGTCCCGTCGCGAAAGTCGAGCAGCGGAAACGACAGCACATCGGTCAGGCGGTTCTGGCCGCGCGTCGTGCGGTTGGTCTGGCGCATCACCCAGGGGCCGGCGAAATAGACCGTTACTCCGGGCTCGGCCGGTTCGTTGCCGGCCAGGCGGCCAAGGTCGGCCAGTCCGGTACGCGCAGCCAGGACAGGCAAGGCATCGCCCAGGACGCGGCACAGCAGATCGCGCCAGGCATCGGTCGGCGTTTTATAAAGACGGTTGACGAACTGGCTGATCATCTGGGTATTTGATCCTTTCGTGGAAATGGCCGGTGTAGACCTGGATGAAGGCCCGGATGATCGTTTCAACGTCCTTGAAGGACAGGCCGGACGACACCAGCTGATCCTGCTCGTTTTTGGATTTGACAATTTTGCGCAGCAGTTTTTCCGCGTCCTCAACCGTATTCACCCCGGTCGATTTCATGGCCGCCTCCATCGAGTCGGCCAGCATGACGATCGCAGATTCACGCGAACTGGGAACCGGACAGCGGTAGGTATACTGCTTCGGATCGGGTTCGTGGCTTTCGCCGTTGTTTTCAGCCAGCTTGCGCGCCTTGTGCAGAAAATACACCTGGGCGGTCGTCCCGTGATGCTCGTGGATGATGCGCAGGATCGCGACCGGCAGCCGATAACGGCGCCCGATGCGGACACCCGCGTCCGGATGGCTGGTGATGATGCCGACGCTTTTCTCCGGTTCCAGCTGGTCATGCGGGTTCTCGCCTTCCTGGTTCTCCGTGAACATAAGCGGGTTTTCCAGCTTGCCGATGTCGTGGTAGTAGGCGCCGACACGCGCCAGCAAGGCGTTGGCCCCGATCGCGGCAGCGGCCGAATCCGCCAGGTTGGCGACCATCATGCTGTGCTGGGATGTTCCGGGTGCTTCCACAAACAAACGCTTCAGCAGGGGATGGCCCGGTTGGGACAGCTCGATCAGGCGCAGCGGCGAAACCGAATTAAAGAGCATTTCAAACAGCGGCATGATGCCGATGGCGGCGATGACGGACAATGCGCCGCTGATCGCCGTATAGCCGCTGTTGAGGACGATATCCGCCCAGATCTCTTTCTGGATGATGCTGAACGCCAGTGTCGCCAGGATGTTGACACCCGATGTCGTCAGAATGATGAAGGCGTAATTGTCCTTGCGGATAATTCCCCGGGCAAACAAGGCTGCAACCAGGCTGCCCAGCATGGCGACCGCCAGGAACACCGGGTTGAAATTGGTCATGGGGAGAATCAGGGCGGTCAAGCCCAGCGATAGGATAACCGCCGCGCGGAAGCCAAAATAGGAGGCGATCAGCACGGCGGCAAAATAGACCGGCGGCGACAGCGTCGCGTGGCGCGTGATCGATGCCGAAATCAAAAGGGGGATGATCAGGGCCAGCAGCAACGCGGTCACGTCGCGGATGCTGCTGATGGCTTCTTTTTCGTAGTGGAGCACATAGAAGGCCATCAGGCCGCTGACCAGGACGACAAGCAGCAGAATGCCCGCCATGTGGGTGACGTCGAACCGGCCAGAATCGATCAGGTCCAGATCCTGCAGCAGGGTGTAGGTCTCGTCGGTGATCACTTCGTCGATGAAGACGATACGCGTCCCCTTCTCGATCATCACCGGATTGTTGTGGATGCGCTCGTACGCGGCCTGGCGGGCGTTTTCCGTGGCCACCTGGTCGTAGACGATATTGGGCTTGAGCAGCAGCGTCAGGGCGCGTTCGATGACGGCTGCGTCTTCCTTGTTGAAAGACAAAGATACGCTGAGCGCGTTGATCTTGTCGCTGATCGTATTGCGCAGGGACGCCTGGTCGACCCGCTCGGCCATGATCAGGCCGGCGATCGAACGCAGGTGACCGGTCATGCTGGCCAGCCGGTCGTCACTGGCCTGGGCGAAATGGAGCGCGTCGTTGTGGCTCATGATCAGGTTCATCTGCTGGTTGACCGCCAGCGTCAGGCGGTCGGCCAGGGCGGCGAGATCGATTTGCGGAGCGACCGGCAGCGGCGTCACATCCGGCACCGGCGTCACGGCCGGGGTCGGTGCGGGCGTAAGCAGCGGCGGATTCTGGCGCTGGCGCTCGATCAGGCCGATAAAGAGGTCGACCTGGCTGGTGACTTCGGCGGCGATCTGCTCAGAACGCAGCACCACGTCGCCGACCTCGGCAACGGCGCGTGCGGCACGCCGCTCTGTTTCGGTCAGGTCACGGATGCTGCGCGGCGCGATGATGTCGAACGAACTGACATCGCCCGGCTTGAGCAGGTATTTTTCCGGGATCGAACCGGAATAGATCACAAACAGGACCAACACCAGCAGCAAGGCCGCCACCAGGGCCATCAGCAGGGTCCGGACCCGGTCGGTTATTTTCATGACCTGGCTCAGCCTCCTCTCTCGCCGGACGTCTCGTAAGCCCGGATGATGCGCTGCACCAGGACGTTGCGCACGACATCGCGCTGGGTCAGCGAAACAAACGCCAGCCCTTCAACGCCCTGCAGGATACGCTGGGCTTCCTTGAGGCCCGACTTCTTTTCGAACGGCAAGTCGATCTGGGTGATGTCCCCGGTCACGACGGCCCGCGAATTGAAGCCCAGCCGCGTCAGGAACAGCTTCATCTGTTCCGGGGTCGTATTCTGCGCCTCGTCCAGAATGATGAAAGCCTCATCCAGTGTCCGGCCGCGCATGTAGGCCAGCGGCGAAACCTCGATCAGGCCCTTCTCCAGGTTGCGCAGGTAGTGGTCGACGCCCATCAGCTCGTGCAGCGCGTCATAGAGCGGCCGCATATAGGGATCGACCTTGTTTTGCAGATCGCCGGGCAAAAAACCGAGCTTCTCCCCTGCTTCGACAGCCGGCCGGGTCAGGATGATCCGGCTGACTTCGTGCGCCCGGAAGGCGTTGACGGCCATGGCGACGGCCAGGAAGGTCTTGCCCGTTCCGGCCGGTCCGATCGCAAAGGTGATCTCGTTGTTGCGGATCGCCTGGACATAGGCTTTCTGTCCCAATGTCTTGGAGCGGATCGGCCGGCCCTTGGCGGTGACGCAAACACAGTCCGGCGTGTAGCCAAACACCTGTTCCAGGTTGCCTTCCCTGGCCGTATCGGCCAGGTATGTCACCAGCTGCAGGTTGATCGGATGGCCCTGGCGGTCGATTTCCAGAAGCTGTTCGCAGACCGCCGCGGCCCGGGCCAGGTTTTCTTCGTCGCCCCTGATCAGCAACCCGTCCCCGGTCACTTCCAGCGAGACATCCAGGATCTGGCCGATCAGGTCCAGGTGGCCGTTGCAGCTGCCGAAGACGGCCAGCGCGGCTTGCGTATGATCTACCGTGATTTTTCGTTCCATCAAGGTCTCCTCTATTGGTTCTGTCCGGTGAGCAGGTCGATGCGGAAAGCGATGCTGTCCTCGCTCAGGGCCGGAAGGGTCAGTTCGGTGACGGGCAGGAATTCGATCGTGTACTGGTCGTTCTGGATCTGGCTGTCGGCCAGGATCGCCGTCCGGATCGATTCCAGGTAGTCCAGGATCGATTTTTCGTTCTGCGGGTCCGTGATCGCCTTGATCTCAAAGGGCTCGGCCCGGCTGTACCCGTTGCCGTTGATGATGATCAGCGAGCCGCTGTTGCGGATTTCGGACGTCGCGACGAGCCGTTCGTCGTTGATCGCGATCGCCTGGGCACCCAGGTTGCGCAGTTCATTGACAAACTGGCGCAGGACGCTGTCGCGGACCTCGACACCTTCGCCGCAGCTGACCCGGATGACGATGCCGTAATTGCGCACCTCGCGCAAGCCGGCGAACAGGGCCGCACGTTCCTTCTCGCGGATGATCGACTCGACCTGGGCGTTGCCGGAGGCCTTGTCGTTTTCCAGGATGCGCACGTATTCGTACAGCTCGGCGTTGCGCGCGGACAGTTCGGCGTTCTTGTCGATGTATTCGATCAGCTTGGTCTGCAAGGCGGCGAGGTTTTCTTCGCTGATGCTGTTCAGGTTGACGTTTTTCATTTGCAGGGCGATCAGGATGCCCAGGATGATGCAGACGGCCGTGAAGGCGATATTGCGCAAAATAGCTTGCTTCATCGTTAGTTGCCCTCCAGCAGCGTAATGTAGGAGCCGAAGCTGTCCGCTTCGGCAAAGGCGGGGATCACGACTTCTTCAGGGGTTTCGACCGTGACGACCAAGCCGATGTCCGGCAGATGGCGCATGCTGAACAGGGGGTCGCTGGCAATCGCGGCGGCGAGCTGCGCCGGATCGCCCAGCGCCTTGATCACGAATGGCGGCAGCATCCGGTATTGGTTGCAGCGGATGGTCGACCCGATGCAGCGGATATAGGACACGTTGGTGATGCGCAGGTCGTTGACCGACAGGGCGGCTGCCCCGGCGTTGCGCAGCAGGTCGAGGGCGTGGCGGATGTCACCGTCGTGAACCAGCGACGCGTCACTGTCCGTGAGGATCGCATAATCCGGCTTGTCGTTCAAGGTCAGGACGATGCCGGGGCCGCGGACTTCGGTGAAACCGGCCAGCAGGCGGACCTGCTGCAGTTCAGCCGACAGCTCGGCGTAGCCCTGGTTGACCAGCAGCGCGCTGATCAGCTCGTCTTTTTGCTTGTTGAGCGCCGTGTTTTCCTGCATCAGGGCCTCGTTGAGCTTGATCTGCTCGTTCAGCTCACGCTCCCGCTGCTGGTAGATGACGGCCAGGCTGCGTGTCTCGCTCCTGGCCCGGACACTCTGCACGTGATTGGCGACAATGAAGCCGAACAGCAGCATGACCACAAACAGCATCAGTTGCTGGCGCAGCGAGACGTGACGGGTGTTGTCGGTTTTGACGTTCACAACAGCTCCCCCGCTATTTTTTCATAGGAATCCGGCACCGGACAGGTCAAGGTCAGCGGTTGGCCGGTCACCGGATGGATGAACGCCAGCGTGCCGGCGTGCAGGGCCTGGCCGGTTAAGCCGTAAGCTGAACGGTTGCCGGCATAGAGCGGGTCGCCGATGACCGGATGTCCGATGTACTGGAGATGGACGCGGATCTGGTGGGTCCGGCCGGTTTCCAGGCTGACCTCGAGCCAGCTGGCCTTGTCGCCGGCCTTGATCGTCTGGAAATGGGACACGGCCGGCTTGCCGTCAGGACGGACCGCCATGCGCTGGCGATGACGCGGATCGCGGCCGATCGGGGCGTCGATCGTTCCGTTTTGGGTCGCGACATGGCCATGCACCACCGCCTGGTAGACGCGCCGGATCTCGTGACGGCGGATCTTGTCTGCGACAGCCGCGTGGACGGAGTTGTCTTTGACCACCAGCAGCAGACCGGACGTATCCTTGTCGATGCGGTGGACGATGCCCGGCCGGATGACGCCGTTGAGATCGGACAGCTGACCGGCACAATGGTTGAGCAGGGCATTGACCAGCGTCTGGTCCCGGTGCCCGACAGCCGGATGCACCACCATGCCCTGGGGCTTGTTGACCACGATCAGGTAATCGTCTTCGTAGACGACGTCCAGCGGGATGTCCTGGGCGGCAACCGACATCGGCTCCGGCTCGGGGATATCCAGTTCGACGATGCTGCCGGCGACCGTCTTCCAGGACGGCTTGAGACTTTTTCCGTTCAGCGTCGCACGTCCCTCAGCCAGCAGCTTCTGGATAAAGGAACGGGATTGGCCGGGCAGCAGGCCGGCCAGGCAGCGGTCCAGCCGCTGGCCGGATTCAGGTATCCGGATGTGCTGGGGCATGTGGCTCATCCTTTCCTTCGGCGTCGGCCTTGGCCTGACCGGTTCCGGCTTTCTTGTCCGGGATCAGAAGGTCGATCAGGTGAGGCGTTTTCAGCAGCAGCAGGCAGAGCAGGGCCGTTCCGCCGACGATCAGGCTGTCGGCCAGGTTGAAGGTCGGGAACACGTAGCTGCCGAAATGAAAATCGAGGTAGTCGGTCACGGCGCCCAGCCGGACCCGGTCGATCAGGTTGCCGATGGAACCGGAGATGATCAAGGTCAGGCAGACGCGCAGCCCGGTATGGTGCACGCGGACCAGCAGCAGGACCAGCACGACCGTCATGATCAGCGAAAGCCCGCTGAGGATGTAGATCCCCCACTCCGGTCCTGCCAGAAAGCTCCAGGCCGCGCCCCGGTTTTCCCGGTAGATGATGGAGAAAAAGCCGTCGATGACCGTCACCCGGTCTGCTGCGGTCAGGTTGGTGCGGACCAGCGCCTTGATCAGCTGGTCGGCCGCGCTCAGTAAGATGATGATGATGGTGATGACCATATCCAAAGCTCCTTGATCCCGTCGTACGGGTGGTATCGGTTGGGTCTGAGCTGGCCCAGCACACGGCTGCCGTAAGCCAGTCCGTGACAGGAAAAGCCGACGATGCTCCAGTTGGAGCGGGCCATCGTTTCGTTCAGGGCTTCCTGCCAGTCCTGCGCCAGCTGCTCGGCGCGGCTGTAATCGCGCTGCGGTGCCGCGGCGAGCGCCAGGAAACGATCGCGCCAGGTTTCGTAATCGGCCAATCCGCCCTGAGCGGTGGCCAGGCTGTCCAGGTCCGCGAAGGATGCCGGCCGCTCGGGCCGGATCAACAGCCCCGGGCAAGGCTTGTCGGGCAGAACGGCTGCCAGGAGCGCCAGGTCATAGCGCCCTTCCTGGAGCGCTTGCCAGAACGGTTCCGGCTCAAGCGGGGTGACCTCGCAGGCCAGTCCCGCCGCTTCCAGGGCGCTTGCCGCCTCGTTGGCGAGGTCGACGCGGCGCGCATCCTGAACGGGAACGATCAGCTGCAAGGGCTTGACTTCGGCCGGATCAGCAGCGGTCAGGCCCGCCAGGATCGAACCGGGCGATGCCGGCTGCACGTCGCTTCGGGTCAGATAGCTGCCGGCAGCAAACCCCAGCGTCCCCGCCGCGATCCATGCGGGCAGCGCCGGTGACGCGGACCATGCCTCAATCTCCTGCTTGACCCGCGTGCGCAATGCCGGGTCGTTAAGCGGCCGCTTCCCCTGGTCCTGGCAGAGGAACATGATGAGTTCCTGTCCGGCATACCGGTCCAGGCGCAGGCTGGTGCGCACCGTATAAAGCGGCAAGGCCTGCCCATCCAGCAGAACCAGGTCCAGTTCATCCCGTTCCAGTGCCTTCATGGCTTCCCGCTGGTCCGCGTAAGACTTGACCTGGATCTGGCTCAGGCCAGCCTCCCCGGCGGCGGTCTCCTGCCGGATCAAGGTCAGCCCCTGGTCCGGATCGAAGCGCTGGATCGCATAGGGGCCTGTGCCGGGAATCGGCGTGAACGGAGGCACTGCCAGGTGGTCTGCCGGGATCACCGGGAAGGTCAGCGCCCAGGCCAGCCAGGGATCGGGTTCAGCCAGCAGGATTTCCAGAACCTGGTCATTGAGGGCGCGCACGCCGACCACGTGTTCCAACCCCTCCCGCCAGGGCGACAGGTTGGCCGGATCCAGGATATACGTCATCACCTGCGCCACGTCCCCGGCCGTCACCGGGCTGCCATCGTGAAAGGCAACATCCTGGCCCAGGGCGACCAGGCCCTGGCGGCCGCCGGTGAAGACAAGCAAATTTTCCGCCAGTTGCCAGCTGACACTGTCATCGGCCTCGATCCGGCATAAGCCCTCGTAAACGAGATCGTAAACTGCTTTTTCCGCCGCTGTTTCCGCGCTGAGCGGATTAAGCGATCGGGGCGGCGGCCACCAGAGGCGCAAGTCGCCGCTCGCCGCAGCCGGCACGGCTGTCGCCTCAGTCAGCCGCGTGATTGCGGCGGCCTGGCCTGTGCCGGTTGGCCAGGTCACACGGCCCGGCATGGCGCAGGCAGCCAGCGGCAGGCCCAGCAGCAAGCAGAGCAGCACCGCCAACGGGCGACCGGCCCATGACCAAACGCCGGTTGTGCCATGATTTTGCCGCATGCGCTATTCCTCGATCCTGATCCGCTCGATCCGGCGGGCCCGGCCGGTCTTTTCGTCGGCATCGACCACCACCGCACACAAGGCGGACAGGCCCTGCGCCATCTGGTAGCGGCTCGGCAGGTGATCGACGAAGCGGCGCAGCGATGTGGCTTTGTCCATGCCGATGACGCCATTGACCGGGCCTGTCATGCCGACATCGGTGATAAAGGCGGTCCCATGCTCCAGGATGCGTTCGTCGGCGGTCTGAACATGCGTATGGGTTCCGACAACCAGGGTCGCCCGGCCGTCCAGATACCAGGCCATGGCGTTTTTTTCAGAGGTGGCTTCGGCGTGGAAATCGACGATGACGATTCGGCCTGGCTCGTGATCGCCCGCGCCTTCAAGTACGCGGTCGACCGCCGCAAAGGGGTCGTCGAGCGGGTCCATGAAGACACGGCCCTGCAGATTGATCAGCAAAACCTGGCCCAGCGGATGGTTTAAGGTCAGATGCCCGCGGCCCGGCCAGGCGGATGGGCCGTTGGCCGGACGAACCAGGCCGGGAATCCGGTCGATGGTTTCCAGCAGCTCCTGCCTGGCCCAGCTGTGGTTGCCCAGAGTCATGAGGTCGACGCCCGCGTCGCGGATTTCCTGGGCCAGGGCAGCGGTCAACCCCATGCCTGCGGCGGCATTCTCCACGTTGGCCAGGCACAGGTCGATCTGGTGCTGCTGCCGGATCTCCGGCAGCACCTGGCGGAGCAATCGCCGGCCGCCGGATCCGACGATATCGCCGATAAATAGAATTTGCAAACTGTTTCCTCCCACGTTCTTTGGCTTATTTTATCATACACGAGAGTTGTTAAGAAACAGAAAACGCGGCCGGACGTTCCGTCCGGCCGCATTCTGTTGATGCTTTTCCAAAAATACAGGTGATGCTTTTCGGCACAGTCTACTTGGCGTAGTCCATGACTCTGTTCTCCCGGATGATATGGACTTTGATCTGGCCGGGATAATCGAGTTCATCCTCGATCTTCTTGCAGATTTCGCGCGCTTTGAGAATCATCTCGTCGTCGCGCACCTTTTCCGGGCTAACCATGACACGAATCTCGCGACCGGCCTGGATGGCGTACGATTTTTCAACGCCGGGGAAGGAATTGGCGATCTCTTCCAGTTTCTGGATCCGCTTGATGTAGGTCTCCAGGTTTTCACGGCGGGCACCCGGCCGGGCTGCGGAAATCGCATCAGCGGCCGCGACCAGCACGGAAACCATGGATGTCGGCTCTACATCGCCGTGGTGGGACTGGATCGCATTGATGACATCCGGTCCTTCCTTGTACTTGCGGGCAATATCGGCACCCAGCGTAATGTGGGACCCTTCCATTTCGAAATCGGCAGCTTTGCCGATGTCGTGCAGCAGTCCGGCACGTTTGGCCATGACGACATCGAGTCCCAGCTCAGCGGCCATCATGCCAGCGAGCCAGCAGACTTCGATCGAATGCTGCAGGACATTCTGTCCGTAGCTGGTCCGGTAACGCAGCCGGCCCAGCAGCTTGACGATCTCGGGATGCAGACCCATGATGCCGGTGTCAAACATGGCCCGGTCGCCTTCTTGCTTGATGGTGTTGTCGACTTCTTTTCTGGCTTTCTCCACCATTTCTTCGATCCGGGCCGGATGGATGCGGCCGTCAATGATCAGCTTCTCGATCGTGATGCGGGCGATCTCCCGCCGAATCGGGTCAAAGCTGGAAAGGATAACAGCTTCCGGCGTGTCGTCGATGATCAAGTCGACGCCGGTCAGCGTTTCGATCGCGCGGATGTTGCGGCCTTCACGGCCGATAATCCGACCCTTCATCGCGTCGTTGGGCAACGAGACGACGGAGACTGTGACTTCAGACACGTAGTCTGACGCGTAGCGCTGGATCGAACTGACGATGATTTCCTTGGCCTTGCGGTCCGCTTCCTCACGGGTTGTCTCTTCCATCTGGCGCAGCATCACGGCCATGTCGTGCCGGTACGCGTTGCGCGCTTCGTCCAGGACCTGGTTCTTGGCGTCTTCAACACTCAGGCTGGAAATCCGCTCCAGTTCGTAAACCTTTTGCTGTTCCAGTTCGCGGGCCCGCTCTTCTGTCGCGAGCACATCGCTGACCCGGGCTTCAAGCGCCTCTTCCTTTTGCTCCAATGACTCAATTTTACGGTCCAGGGACTCTTCCTTTTGTTCGATCCGGTTCCGTTCCCGCTGCAGTTCGCCGCGTTTCTCCCGGACATCTTTATCGAGTTCAAGCCTTGCTTTGTGTATCTCCTCCTTGGCTTCGAGAAGGAGCTCTCGTTTTCTGTTTTCGCCTGTTTTCTGAGCTTCACCGATCAATTTGCCGGCTTCTGCCTCAGCCTGCTCGGACGCTTCCTGCATAGCCTTGGATTTTTTACTGAAACCAAATTGATAATAAGCGATCGTAGCGCCTACGGCGACTACGAGCCCCAAAACCAGGCCAAATATAAAATATGGCCAGTTAATGGCAATCACCTCCACTATTTATTTGTCAAGATTCAAATATGCCTGCACCTGTGAAACATAAGCATTGCTCTTATTCTATAGAATATATGCACCTGCTGTCAATAAAATATGCAGTTCCGCCGCCGCACCTGCGACAATGGCGCTTTATCCTGCGCTAAAGCCGTTCAAGCGGGGCTTTTCTCCTCAAACCAGGCATGATTTCTGGTCTGGCGCGCGATTATTGGGATATATCGTCCTGATGTCAGGTCATCTTTATATTTTATTCTGTCTGCTGTGGCCGGAACCAGCTGTCCTGGCGGCCAAAGCCTCTGATTTCAACAGAGCCGTCTGCACCGGTATTGAGGATGGCAAAGGCGTTGTTCGCCAGGCTGGGGGCATCGCACATGGCCCGAAAAGTCAGGTCAACGACGCCCTGCAGGACGATAAACCCGGCGCCAGCTTTGCCCAAGGATTAGCCGGACCGCCGCGGCGTTGCGGCCACCGTGCGGATTGTCCTGGTCCGCGGTTCGCCGGTTGTCCAGATTCTGGTGGATGCAGATCAGGTTGACCGCCGGGTCGCCCGAGGCCAGTTCCGTCTCAAGCCAGGCAGTGGTCGACGGCTCCAGGTAGCTTTCCCGCCAGACCCAGCCAGGGCCGCAGGTGTCCTGGCCCGTCTCGTTGAAATTGGCATCCGGCAGCAGGAGACGGCCATGCTGGCCGGCAACGGCAAACAGATGCGGAGCCGGCTCAGCGAATGCGCGACAGAACTGCCGCTTGTCCAGCCACTCCAGGTCGTGGTTGCCCATGACGGCATAGACCGGGCACGCAGCACCGTTCGGCGTCTGGCGCAGATCCGCCAGACTGCCTGCCGCCGCGGCCG
>JAAYJD010000159.1 GCA_012523135.1 Clostridiaceae bacterium | reverse complement strand
GCGCCCTGGATGGAAAGCACCTCGACCTATGACCTCAAGCCCAACATGACCTTCCAGATCGACACGTTTGTCTCCGGCAGCACCTTCGGGATCCGCTGGGAGAAAGGCGTCGTGATCACCCGGGATGGGTTTACCAGCCTGTGTCCGCCGATCGGCGAGATCTACGAACTGGACGTATAAGCAATCCGGCAGCAGGCCTTGCCGGCCTTTTCAAGCGGCCGGCAAGGCTTTCGGGGAGGTGTTTCGGATGAAGCTGGAACGGGCTTTTTACAAAGAACTGGAACAGGCCAAGCAAGACCGTATCCCCCTGGTGATTCCGGTCGGTACCATGGAGTATCACGGCCCCCACTGCGCGCTGGGCTGCGACACGCAGATCGCCTACGGGATTCTTGAACGGCTGGAGCGCATCAAGCCGGTTGTCATCGCCCCGCCGGTCTGGTACGGGGTGGCCAGCTATGCCGTCGCCGGCCCGGAAAAGAACACCGTCCAGGTTGATGCCGACGTGCTCGAGCAGTACATGGGCTGCGTGCTCAAGTCGCTGCTGCTGGGCGGCTGGCGCAACATCTACATCGTGATCCACCACCAGTACGAGCAGGAGAACCTGATGCCCATGACCTTGGCCTGCATGAAGGCGGCCAAGAAACTCCTGATGAATTTCCTCGAGGAAACCCGCGGCCACGCCTGGTGGGGCGACAACCAGAACGCCTCCTATTACGCGCAGCTGGACGCGGCGGAAAACCCGCTCAACTGGATCCAGGTCGTGCCCTGCATGAGCACCCGGGCCCAGCAGGAAACCGGCTACGATCACGCCGGCAAATGGGAATGCTCGATCCTGAGCGCCCTCGACCGCGATGTGGTCGACCTTGCGCGCGTCAAACACAGCGACGAATGGTTTATCCAGGACGCCGTGGACGCCTCGCCAGCGATCGGCGAAGAGATGATCGCCAAATCGCTTGAGGATCTGGCGGAGCGGATTGTCTAAGAGACTGGTAAAAACAGCTGGTCTTTTCTCTGAAAGATTCATGAGACGGGTCCATCTTTCAGAGCATCTTTTGAGCACTTATTTGTGAGCAGTCCCTGGATCAGCGTTTCGGCATGCTATAATAGACAACTGGCGCCGGGTGCTTTGGCCCGGTTTTCCGGCATGCGAGGTGATGAAGTGGTCAAACTGAAGGATATCGCCCGGGAACTCAACCTGTCGACATCGACGGTCTCGCGGGTCGTCAACAACCAGGACCGGGTCGATCCGGAGACACGCCAGCGCGTGATGGCCGCTTTGAAACGGCACAACTACCAGCCCGATGAAAACGCGCGCCGGCTCAAGACCAACTCGTCCAACGTGATCGGGGTCATCGTGCCGGATATCACCAACCCGTTTTTCGCCCAGGTTATCAAAGGAATCGAGAAAGGGCTGGCGCCTGCGCGCCACCCGCTGCTTTTATGCAACACGGATGAATCGCCGGAGCGGGAACTGGAAGCGGTTCAGCTATTCCGGCGCCAGAAGGTGGCCGGAATTATCGTCGCCACCAGCCT
This sequence comes from Clostridiaceae bacterium, assembly GCA_012523135.1. Taxonomy (GTDB): domain Bacteria; phylum Bacillota; class Clostridia; order Saccharofermentanales; family UBA5734; genus JAAYBY01. Next base: position 4,863 of record JAAYJD010000159.1, on the reverse strand, counting down.
GGAACAGCGCCAGATCCGCAAGACCTACACGGCGGCTGGCTGCCCGGTGGTCTTTTTCGACAATGTGCCCCATGACCTGGAACCGGTTCGCGCGGTCTCCATCGACAACGCCCGCGCATCTTCTGAACTGGTTCGTTTCCTGCTCAGCCAGGGACACCAGCGCATCTTCCTGATCGGCGGGCCGGTCGGGGAGTCGTCGGCTGACGCGCGCGAACAAGGCTGGCGCCAGGCACTGGCGGAGGCAGGGATCTCCCCAGGGGATGACTGGCTGTGGCACGGCGATTTCCAGGAAGCGTCCGGCGAGGCGGCGATGAGCCGCTTCCTGACCCGGGCAGATCTGCCGACCGCGGTCTGCGCGGCCAACAACTTCATGGCCTTCGGGGCGGTCAAGGCGATCGAGGCGCGGGGCCTGGCCATTCCGGAGGACCTTTCACTGGCGGCTTTTGACGCCCATGACCCCTCCGGCCTGATGCGGCTCAGCCTGACCTCGATCCTGCAGCCGGCCGAGGCGATCGGGCAGGTCGCCGCCGACCTGTGTCTGGCAGCCCAGAAACCGAACGCCCCGAACGTCAGCCAGCGGGTGACGCTGGAACACACGTTCAGCGCAGGCCGGTCTGTCCGGAACCTGACCGGATCCGCATGACGATTTGCCGGCTGTCCGCCGGCGTTGTATGATCGAGCCAAACAGGAGGTGCTTTATGAAATTGATGCTATGCGGGGATGTCGTGCCGACAGACGCCAGTCGGGAAGCGTTCGCAGCCGGGGCGGCCGAGACTCTCTTTGGCCGGATCCTGGATCTCTTTGCCCAGTCGGACCGTGTGGTCGTCAACCTGGAGTGCGCCCTCACCGACAGCGACGGCGCCATCCGCAAGATGGGTCCGAACCTCAAGGGTCCGCCGGTAAGTGCCCGCACACTGCGGGCATCCGGCGTCACGGACTGCGCCCTGGCCAACAACCATGTGCTGGATTTTGGCCAGCAAGGTCTGCGGGACACGGTCGCGGCCCTCGGCGCGGCCGGCCTGGGACTGACCGGGATCGGGAACGACGAGCAGGATGCCCGCCGCAATTACCTGATCGAGCAGGGCAGCGAGCGTATCGCGCTGGTGGCGGTCGCCGAACACGAATACTCCTACGCGCTGCCTGACCGCGCCGGGGTGCGCGGCTTCGATCCTTTCGATTCCCTGGAGGACATCGCCCTGGCCCGCCAGGCGGCCGACCGGGTGATCGTCTTCTACCACGGCGGCAAAGAGCAAAGCCCCTATCCGTCCCCGCGGCTGCGCAAGGCCTGCCAGGCCATGGTCCGGGCCGGCGCCGACCTGGTGCTCTGCCAGCACAGCCACTGCATCGGCTGCCGCGAAGCGTACCGGCAGGGCGAAATCCTTTACGGCCAGGGCAATTTCCATTTCGTCAAGTACCTGGACGACAAGGCCTGGAACGAGGGCCTGATGGTCCAGGTGACGACCCAGCCGGTCTGGCAGGTCAGCTACATCCCGATCACGCTCAACGGTGACGCCGGCATCGACCTCGCCGCGGGTGAGGACAAGCAGCGCATCCTGGACGAGCTGGAACAGCGCAGCCAGGTTCTGCAAGACGAGGCGGCCTGGCTGGAGGGCTGGCGCGGCTTCTGCCGTTCCGTGGCGGATCGGTACCGCAACGGAATCCACAACGCTTTTGTCGGGCACGATCCGGCCGAACCCGGCGAGATCTTTCCCCACTATTTTGACTGCGAAGCGCATCACGATGTCCTTTACGAGCTGTACCCGACCTGGCATCGCAAGGGCCATTGACCATGCGTACCTGGCTGAAAAACGGTACCGTGATCGATGGCAGCGGCCAGGCGGCTTTCCCGGCCGACCTTTTGCTTGACGGCGACCGGATCGAGGCCGTGCTGCCCCGGCCCGGCCGCATCGAACCCCAGGGTGCCGACCGGATCTACGATATCGCCGGCCGTGTGGTCACGCCCGGTTTTATCGACGGCCACCGCCACGGCGATCTGGCGGCTCTGCTGGACAATCGCTACGGTGAAATCGAGCTGGCCCAGGGGATCACGACGGTGGTCAACGGCAATTGCGGCCTGACGCCGTTTCCCTCGATGGCAGCGACCCGCTCCGACTGGCACCGGTTTCTCGAACCCTGCCTGGGGCCGGCCCCGGCCGCGGCTGCCTGGCCGGATTTTGCCGCCTACCGCAATGAATTGGCCCAGCGGCCCTTGCGCATCAACGTCGCGACGCAGGTCGGTACCGGCGCCATTCGGACCGCAGTCAAGGGCTTTTCCCCGGCCCCGTATACGGCAGAAGAGCTGCGTCAGGCCCAGAACATGCTGGCCGCGGCGCTGGATCAGGGCGCGCTGGGCGCCTCGATGGGCATCATGTACGTGCCGGAGTGCTACACCCGAACGGATGAATTTGTCGAACTGCTGCGTCCCCTGTCAGGGAGCGACATGCTGCTCAGCTGCCACATGCGCGGCGAGGGCAACAGCCTGGTCTCTTCGGTCGAGGAGATCTTGTCCATCTGCCGCCAGGCAAACGTCCGGCTCAACATCAGCCACTTCAAGGCAGTCGGAATCAGGAACTGGGACCGCCTGATCCACCAGGCGATCGACGTGATCGAACGGTCTGATTTGGATGTCGGCGTTGATTTCTATCCGTACCTGGGCGGATCGACCACCTTGATGACCTTGCTCCCGGCCACGCTGCAGCAGGGCCTGACCGAAACTCTGGCTTTGCTTGCTTCCCCGGGCGGTCCTGAACTGGTGCGCCGGGAATTGGCCAGGAGCCATCCCGGCTGGGACAGCATGGTTGAGGCGGTCGGCTGGGACCGCATCATCGTCAACGCGGCAGGCGGTCCTGAATGCCAGCCCCTGCTCGGCCTGAGCCTGGCCGAAATCGCCAGACGCCAGGCGTGCGACCCGGTGGATTTGCTGTGCCGCCTGCTGGTCGAAGAAAAGGGCAATGTCGGCACCATCGCGATGAGCATGAGTCAGTCGGATGTTGATGCGATCGCCCGGCTGCCCTACGCCTCGGTCATCTCGGATTCCCTCTATGGCCGGACCGACAAGCCGCACCCGCGACTCTACGGCGCCTTCCCCAAGGTGCTGCGCGAACTGGTCTTCGAGCGGCATGTCCTGACGCTCGAGGAAGCTGTCGCTAAGATGAGCAGCCGTGGCGCTGAACGGCATGGACTGGACAAGCGCGGGCAGATTCGCCCTGGCTGGATTGCCGATCTGAATGTTTTCATCCCTGAGCAGGTACGGGACCAGGCCAGCTACGAGAACCCCCGCCAGCTGGCAACCGGCATGGAGCTGGTTCTGGTCAACGGGCAGCCGGCCTGGCAAGACGGCAAACCGGCAAAGCCCGACGCCGGGCGGATGCTGTAACATCGCTGGTCACGTCTCGCGGCATCGTGTACAATAAGGCCAGAACCAACATGAAAAAATCCCTGACAGGCAGGAGGACAAAAAAATGGAATCGGTAACCAATGTCTATGAAAATCTGCACGCTCTGGGTCTGAAGCTGCCCCAACCGCCCGCCAAAGGCGGGGTGTACGCCCAGATCAAGTTTTTCGGCAACAACCTGGTTTATATCTCCGGCTGCGGGCCGTCTCTGGAAGGCGCCGTTGTCCAGGGCAAGCTGGGCCGGGAATTTGACCTCGAGCAGGGTCAGCTTTATGCGCGCAACTGCATGCTCAATGTCCTCGCTGTCCTCCAGGCGGCGATTGAGGACTTGAACATGGTGAAGCAGGTCGTCAAGATCACGACGTTTGTGGCCAGCGCGGACGATTTCTACCAGCAGCCGCAGGTCGCCAACGGCGGCAGCGCCCTGCTGACCGCCTTATTCGGCGAAGAGAACGGCGCGCCCTCGCGTTCGGCGATCGGCGTCAACGTGCTGCCCGGCAACATACCGGTCGAAACGGAAGCCCTGTTCGAGCTTGTTGACGACCAGATTCCCGATTAAGGGATTGTTAAGAAATTAGTTGCTCTTTTCTCCGGGAGATTGACAAGTCAGTTTAATCTCTCGGAGAATCTTTAGGGCAACTTATTGATGTACAATCTCTAAGCGGAACAACCGCTCAAGGCCAGAATAAAAGCAAAAGGGCCCGGCATAGCCGGGCCCTTCGTGTTCCATTTGTCAACTGGATTATGCCTCTGGCTCATCCGTTTCGGCACCAACCAGCTCGGGCTCGGCCGGTTCAGCCGCTTCCTCGCCCTCGGCGGGTTCTTCGCTGGTCCGCGGGGCCATGATGCTGACCAGGACCTCATCGGGTTCGGTCTGCGCTTCGCAGCCGTCCGGCAGCTGGATATCCTTGAGATGCAGGGTATCCCCGATCGTCATGCCGGCGATGTTGACCTTGATGCTGTCCGGGATTTCAGTCGGTTTGCTGAGCAGGGTGATTTCGTGCGTAGCCTGCGAGATGACGCCGTCGTCCTTAGCTCTCTTTTCCTGGCCGACAAGCACCAGAGGCACCTGCACCTCGATCTTCTCATCCAGCGAAACCAACATGAAATCGACATGGACATAAATGTCGTCCTTCAATGTATGCTTTTGCAGGTGTTCGACCATGGCGGTATGGTTGGCATCTTCCAGCTGAAGGCCCAGGATGGCGTTGTGCCCTGCAGATGTGCTTATCGCTTTTTTAAAATCAATGCTGTCAACACTGACCGGGACGGACATCCCTTTGCGGTCGTGCAGCACACCGGGAACTTTGCCGGCTGTTCGCAAGGAATTCAAATAGCCTTTGCTGCCTAGCTTCCTTTTTTCAAGAGTGAGCGGTATCGTGTTCAAAATAATTCACCTAGCTTTCCTGTAAGGGTTTCCTATCATTATACCCTATTGCACAAGCCTGGTCAAAAAGAAGCCAGATAAT
>JAAYJD010000158.1 GCA_012523135.1 Clostridiaceae bacterium | reverse complement strand
AGGTGGCAGTTGGTCACCGTGACCCGCTCGCAGGGGACGGGCCGGCTGAGCACGCGCGTGTAGGCGCGCACGATCAGGGCGTCGTCGCCGCAGCTGATCCGGCAGTTGCTGATCGTCACGTCGCGGCTGCAGTTGAGGTGGATGCCGTCGGAATTGGGAATGTCGAGGTCAGAATCGACCGTCACGCGGTCGAAGCGGACATCACCGCAGTCCAGGATCCAGAAGCCCCAGCCGGCTGCCGCGTCTTTGAGGGTGAAATCCGTAAACAGGAGCCGCTTGCAGCCGGCCATGAAGATCATGCGGCCCGGCTGGGCGGTGTCGCTCTTGCGCTGGTAACGCCAGAGCCGGGGGTTTTCGGCCGGTTTGCAGAACGTCAGCCCCTGGCAGTCGATCTGGCCGCGGCCCGTGATCGCGATGTCCTCGGCCTGTTCGGCGTAGATCAGGCAGCGGCGGTTGCGGCGCGGCGCGTACTCCGGCTTCCAGAACGCCGATTCCAGCAAGGGGTAGTCGGCCTCGTCCGGACTGGCGAGCAAGACGCCGTCGACCTCGAGGTGGAGTTCGACGCCGGACTTCAGGAACACGGTCCCGATCAGGTAGCGGCCGCCGCCAACCGTCACGCGGCCGCCGCCGGCGGCGGCCACCTCGTCGATCGCCTGCTGCAAACAGGCGGTCGCCCGGGTCTGGCCGTCAGGAATCGCGCCATAATCGGCCAGGCTGCATTGTTTCACCTGCATCACCTCCCTATCCGTACGGGGCCCGCTATCACAGGACGACGACCGCGACGCTGCTCGGGTCGACCGTACCGCACTGGCTGACGGCGCCCGCTTCCAGGCCGCAAATGCTGTAGCACTGGCTGCAGTCGCCTTTATTCCAGAGCACGACCGCGACCCGGCCGTCCTCGGCCCGGTAGGCCTTGGCCGCCAGATCCTTGTTGTCGAGGCAGAAGCCTTCGTTGTCGATGAAGCGGCCCTTGAGCAGGAACTCCTGGAAACAGGCGCGCAGATCGTTCAGCTCTTTCAGGTAAACCGCGTAATTGGGAAGATCCGACAAGGTGCCGCAGCAGCGGTAGATCGACATGTCGTAGCGCAGGCCGTAAAGGAAGCTGTAGTTGGCCTTGTCCCGGTAGTTTTCCTCATCATGCCCGACGTTGCGGTTGGTCATGATCAATTCCGGGAAGGTGTAGCGGTACAGTTCGAGCAGGCTGCGCGGATCCGACGGGCCTGTTGTTGAACCCTGGGACAGGTCCATGTGCTGGGCGAACACGTCGACGTTGTGCTCCATCATGATCGCCTTGTCGGCGCCGCGGGAGCGGACATAGTCGTGCAGCTCACCGTAGCGGCGCGCCTTGTCGCTGCAGGAATGGCTGGGCTTGGCGTGGGTGTGGCCGTCGTCGTAGCAGAAATACGGGGTCATGCCGCCGATGTCGTAGAGGACGCCGTCGGCGCCCAGGTCGAGGCAGGCGCGGGCAGACTCGATCATCTTCTCCTGCCAGTCGGGCGAGCCGGCGCAGGACAAGTACATCGGCATCGGCGGGTTGCCCAGCTTGCGCCAGGTGCCTTCGCCGCAATAGGTCTCCGAGAAGGGGATTTCCTCCCCCCACAGACTCTTGGTGGTCGCCTTGCGCCCGGGGCCCTTCTGGTAGTAGTCGCTGGCGCGGTCGATCAGGGCATAGCTGAGGAACATCAGGACCTTGCCGCCCTTGGCGTGGACCTTGTCGATCGCCGCCCTGAGCCCGGCTTCGCCGCCCATGCGGTCATCGACGACATAATCCGGCCACATGCGGGCGAAACCGCCCTTTTCCCAGCCGAGCAGGAAGATCGTATCCATGCCCGCGGCCGCAGCTTCATCGTAAAGTGCTTCGATTTGGCTGTAATCCCAGTTCAGCTCCATGTGGTGCTGCTTGAGAATGACGCGCAGCCAGCCTTTGAACTGGCGCATCCATTCCGGCTGGTCCGGTTTGTGCCAGCCGCCTTCCCGCTCGATCCAGGTGCGGTAGCGCTGCGCGCCCGCGTGCCAGTCGCCCAGGTGCGGTGCGTACACGATCGGCGCGCTTTGCCAGCTTTCGCCCGTGTTGAGCATCGGGTAGCGGATCACGCCCATGCGCAGGATGTTTTGCTTGACATCGCGCTCGACATGCAGGCAAGTCGCCTGGTGCGAGGGATCGTGGGATCCGACATACAGGCCCTCTCCCTCGTTGTACCAGTCGTACCACTGCATGCTCAGCCGCCCCGGATAGAGGGCGTTGAGGTCGGTGTGGAACTGGTCGTGGCGCTCGTACTTGCGGTAACCGGCGTAGACGGACAGGTCGGAAAATGCCGGATTGGGGATGCGCCGGCCCAGGTCGACCGGCCAGGCGATCGCGTCCGTTTCCGGATTACCGGACAGCGAACGCATGCCGGAGGCGGCCGTGACCTGCAGCTCCATCAGCGGCGACGGGTCATTGTTGACCAGTTCGGCCTGGACAGACAGCGTTTCGTCGGAGAGGACAAAGGTCAAAACCAGCTTGACGTTCAGGTCACGCCCGTCCCCCTTCAGCCCGTCGTAAGTCAGGCGCAGCCGTTCGGCACCGTCCTCTGTCGTATCGGTCCGGGCTGCAAAGGCTTGACCGGTCGATACGACCGGGATTTCCGTCCGTTCGCCCTCCTGGTAGATCAGCTTCCACAGATCACCCGGCTGGAAGACATATTCATGGCAGGTCAGCTTGTTGTAGACCGACACGACTTGTCCGAGGTCGTTGAGCGCGTAGCGCAGCGTTTTTCCTTGCAGGGTCAGCATGTTCACACCTCTTTTTGTTTTTTCACGGCAGGACCGTGTCCGGGCTGATCCGTGTTTCAATGAAAGCAATATCGTCAGCGGCGATGATCTGGCCTTCGACAGCCGTCGATTCAACGCCCCGGTTCCAGAGAATGCGCAGGACGCGCTGGCCGTCCGGATGCAGGTACTCCGTGCGCACGATGCCGCTGGGCATGTCCCCGGCCGTCGTGCAGATGAAGCGGCCCTGGACGAGATAGTCGTGGAAGCGGCGCCGCAGATCATTGAGCCAGGCCAGGTGGCGGGTGTATTCCGGCATCAGGCCCAGGTGGCCGCGGCAGCGGTAGATCGAGACACAAAAGCGCAGCCCGAAGACAAAGGCGTAGGTCAGATCCTGCTTGAAGCCTTCGTACTCCTCCTGGACGGTCCGGTTGGTGGAGATGATCTCAGGCAGCGTGTAACGGAACAGGTAGGGGAAAATTGTCGGATCCTGGGGCTTGACCGGCGCCGAGTTGTGGGTATAGTCCGCCTGCGCACAGCCGATGTCGGAGATGTTTTCGGTGCCCAGAGCGACATCCGGTGGGCAAAGCGCTTTCATCTGGCGGAATACATTCGGCCGGTAGGTCCAGTCGCGGTCGACCCGGGCTCCGTGCGGGTGGTTCTTGTTGAAGCACAACAGCGTCGGGTGGCCCGCGATCTGGTCGTAGAAGATGGAATCCGGCGCGAACTGCAGCATGACGCGGCCTTGCTTGACCAGGCGGTCCGCCCAGGCTTCGGTCGCCATGCAGCCCAAGGCAAAGGACTTGTAGCCGAACTGGCGCAGCGTCAGGCCCTGGCCGGCAAAATGGTAATGGTTGCGGTATTCGTTGCCGTCGATGTCGATCATGGCGGCAGCCTGGCCGCCGCGCTTGTAGAAATTGGACTGCAGGTCGATCAGGCAGCCGTTGGTGTAGAGGATGACATGGCCGCCGTCAGACTGGATCTCGTCGATCGCGGCGCGCAGCCCCTCCGCGCCGCCCATCTTGTCGTCCGGCTCGTAATGCGGGTAGCTGTTGTCGAAACGGCCCTTCCACCAGCCGAACACGAGCAGCGTGTTCAGTCCGGCTGGTTTGCCCTGGCGGTAGATGTCGGGCAGATCGGCGTAGCGGTAGAGGATTTCGCCATACTGGTGCTTCATGATCACGCGCTGCCAGCCGGCCATCTTCTGGACCCAGGTTGGCGGTGTCAGCGGCTTGTAGAAAGCGCTGCGGATAAACGCGCGGTAGACATCGGCGCCCTGGCGCCAGTCGGCGCGCCAGGCTGCCAGGACATGCGGGGCCAAGCGCTCGGTCTCGCCCTGGTTCAAGGCCGGGAAGCTGGCCACGGTCAGGCGCAGGTAAGGTTCGGCCTGGCGGGGATGGCGGCCGACAGCTGGAATGCAGATGCGCGCCTCCGGGTCGTGCTGGGCGATGTAGAAGAAATTCGGTCCGCTTTGAACGCCGAACCAGGCCATGGACGCTCCGGTTCCCGGATAGGCGTTGCCAAACCAGATCCCGCGGTCGTCCTGGAACCGGTACTCCGAATGGTAGCGGTCCAGGCTGTTCCAGGGGTCAGGCAGCCGCATGCCGAATGCCCGGGGATAAAAAAGGACATCTTCAGCAGGAGACCCGCCCAGGCTCCGGGCCTGGACAAACGGGTACTGGGCCTCGTTGACGCGGACGCGGCTGTCGTCGTTGCGGATGATCGGCTCGAAAACCAGCCCGTCCTCCTTTTCCGTGATGTTCATGTCCAGCGTGATCGCATACTCGGTGCCGTTGACAGCCCGGATCGAACTGTAGCGGACGGACAGGCGGTCCTTGATAAAGGCGATCTCGGCTTTCTGGTCGCTGGAACGGACCAAAATCTCTTTTTCATCGCCGTCATCCAGGTAGAGGCGGAAAAAATCGCCGTCCGGATCGAAAACGGCGCCTGTCGCTTCAGCCGCGATGCGAATGACCCCGGTGAGCACATCGGTTTCCAGTTTGAGCAGCCCCTGGCCGAATGTTCGCATGTTAACCCTCCCTCGCCCTTAACCTGGCGGTATGTTTCAGATACGGAAAAAATCGAAGTCCAGCAGTTCAGCCAGCATCTCGGCTTCCGCCGTGTAGTCGCCGGAGACAACGCCGTAATGCTGCGTGACGCCGATCTGGATCAGGCGCCCGAAGAATTCCTCCACCGGCAGCGGGGGTTTGAACAGGCCGTGGGAATAGCCGGCCAGGAAATGCGGCGTGTCGACTGCCTCGACGGTCGTGCAGACCATCTTAAAGCGTCCGTTGGCTTGCTGCGAGACATGGAGCATCGTCTTGGGTCCGGCGCCGATCACGTGCCAGGCGAACGGGGCGCCGGCGTGCTTGAAACTGGAACGGGCAAAACGGGCGTCGATGGAAATGCGTGTCTTGCCTTCGGGGTTGCGGTAGTTGTTCGGACCGGCGTGGCCGGCGGCAAACAGCCCGGTGCGCTTGTCGACATGGAACGGCTCGACGAAATTGACCGGCTTTTCCGACAGCTTGTGCAGGATGTAGCAAGCCAGGCCGCCCCCGATGTCGCCCTCAGGCACGACCATGACATCCGACGCGTCGCTGCAGGGCGTAAAGCCCGGCCGCAGCCCGATGTGCCGCATCAGGACCTGGTCGATGTCGTTCAGGACCAGCAGTTCCGCCCCCGCCTCGCGGGTGATCCGCTCCAGACCGATCGACGCCTCAACCGAGGCGAAGAACTTGTCGCGGATGACAGTATCGTCCGCGGGGAAGTTGGCGAGCAGGTCGTCCATCACGGCCTCGACATCCGCCTTGGGGATATCGGCGATGACATCCTCGAGACCGGCTACCGTCAGGAAGCGCAGCTCGGGGCCTGCTTTCATGAACAGGTCATACGGGTCGACATAGGTCGACCACATCGCCTCGTTGTAGGACGGCAGCAGGCCGAACGAGGTTTTGCGCAGCTGGGTGCGCAGCTTGGCGGCCTGGGCCATCTGGCGGGCGGTTTCCATAACCTCGGCCCGGGAGCCAATGGTCGTGCGCATCATCGGGCGGTTGAAACGGCCGACAGATCCGGACGCTTCCAGGGCACCGACCAGGCCGCCGGCCGACAGGAACTCGATGAAGCGGTCCTCAGTCAGCGAATCCTCGAAACCGGGCTCGTCGCGGCTGATCGTCGCGAACAGGATCGGCATCGGGATCATGTCGCGCAAAAAGCGGATCCAGGCAAAATCGTCCGACCAGGACAGGAAGTGGGCGAACACCATGTCGACCTGGGCCTGCGTGAAGCGGGCCACCGCCTGGTCCATGTCCTCGCGGGTGTAGACGACGCCGGGAAAGACGACATCGGCGAACGCGAACGACTGCAGCAGCGATGACGCTTCGCGCTCCTTGCGCTCGTAGTAATAGCCGTGCTCGGTGCCTTCGCCGAGGTTGCGAAAGCGCGGTGGGGAAATGAACAGGACACCGAACAGGGGTTTGCGATTAGGCAGTTTCATGACAGCTCTCCTCGTATGGTTGTTGTGCCCGCTTCAAGCGGACTGCGGTTTCAAAAAGATAAACGCGCCCGTGCCGACAGGCGGCAGCGCGATCCGGACCCGGCGGCCCAGCCGCTCGGCTTTGAGCAGCCGCTTGTCATCCGGCGTCACCCACTCGGCCGTAACCGGTCCGTCCGGCAGGCCGGCGGCAGTCAGGTCGATCGAGACCTGGTGGCCGGCCGCCAGCGGCCGCTCCAGGGCGTCGACGTTAATCAGGCAGGCCACGGCATAGTCCTGGCCGGCGATCAGCTTGACATCAAGCTGCTCGCTGGTGCAGCTGTGCAGGGGCAGCACATCGCCCCGAACCAAAAGGCCGGCCAGGTCGAGCAGCGCCGCGCCCTTCTGCTCCCAGGGTCTGAAACCCAGGCTGCCCTGGTCGAAGGCGACGACCTGGCCTTTTTCGGCAAAGCGGCTGATCTGGGCCAGTTCCGTTTCGTCAAGCCCCTGGCTGACCGGAACGACGAGCACCCGCACGCCGAGCGGGTTGGCGTCCAGGTCGCAGGCCCGGACAAAGTCGACGGCCACGCCGGCCCGGCGCAGCTCGCGGTAGGCCAGGCGCATCCCGGTCTGGCTGCGTTCGTGACCGTCGCGCGTATTGGTGGCCACGCCGTTGTCTTCGGCGTCATACCAGGCGTTGGCCCGCTCGCTGTATAGGATGGCCACGCCGGAACGGACGCGCTCGGCCGTGGCGAACGCGGTCCCGATCTCGTTGATCAGGCGGTTCATGCGCACGGCACGGTCATATTTTTTCGTCTTGGTCCGGTCGTTGAACACCATGCCGAAGCCCTCCGGCTCCGGCCCGTCGGCATAGGGGTAGTCGGCGCGCCACTGGTAGTACATGATGCATTTGAAGCCGCTGCCGATCGCCGCGTAGGTTTCGCGCTCCCATTCCTCGGCCGACAGGTTGGTGCGGGCGTTGTACTCGATCAGCCAGGCGTGCTTGCCGAAAACGGCGGCCGCGCTCTCGGCCATGTCCAGCACCTGGCTGGCCAGGTCGTGCATCGGGCCATAGGCCGGGTAATAATGCGTGATCCCCAAAATGTCCATCTTCTCGGCGACCCGGTAATAGTCTTCGCCGCGCAGGGCAGCGCCGGGCAGGGCCGGGCAGGGCATGTGGCAGGTCAGGGTTTCCGGCAGGGTATACCCTTTTTTGGCCTGGTCGCTCAGGCGGTTGAGGACGTCGTTGAGCCGCTCGGTGTGGAACAATCGCCAGTTGATCCAGTCGCTCTTGTCCTCGCCCGGCAGCGGGCGGCGGCGCGGCGGTTCAAGCCCGGCCGCCTCGGCCGCGCTCTGGATCCCTTTTTCCGCCAGCCAGGCGCGCCAGGCCCGGATCGAGTGGGGGTTGTAATCGTAGAAATGGTCGTTGGGATAAGCCGGCTCGTTATAGATCTGGAAACTGACGACCGATGGCTTGCCGGCAAAATGGGCCGCGCTGGCCACGGTGGCGTCATCGTTGTCCTTGAGAATGCCGGGGTGGTTGAGGCAGTTGCGCACGAACCAGCCCCAGTGGAAAGGCATTTCCTGATCCAGTTCGTTTTGCATGATCGCGTCCGTGTACCCGGACAGGTTGACGCCGTACCCCTGCAGGCGGACCATGGTCGCCAGGTCGACCTCCGGATCCTCGGCGCGGCGGATAATCGCGTCGATCAGGGGAAACGAGACCTTGACCTGGCTGTCTTCCCGCTCGACCTCGCCCAGGGCGGCCATGCGCACGAGGTTGAAGCCGGCGTCTGCCATTTCCTTGAGGTCCTGCTGCAGTTCACCGATGCGGTCGCCCTCCGGCGGCACCGGCACCTTCTGGTGATGGTACGAAGGATAGTATGACTGCCCTAAGGCAAAGACCGGCGTTCCATTCTTTTTCAGGATCCCATTGCTGAGCTGGTACATAACGACCTCCTGCGGGTGCCTTGCGTAGAGCAGGCAGAGAACTGGAGCCTATAAGTTCAGGATACACCAGCACAAAATATGTTTCAATATCTATTTTTTCAAATGATACTTATTTTTCATTTATCCGGCCTGCATTTGTCATATCGCTGTGCCCCGCTTTACATTGCCCGCTTCTTTTCGTCTTTCTGTTCAGACTACGATAAAATGGCAAAACAAAACTTCACGATCATGGCAATCCCCCTGACAAATTTATTGCATTTCGCCTTGTTTCCAACTATACTTGAGCCAGAAGTCCCGCGCAGGTCCGACTTTCGGCAGGCGGCTCTCTTTCCAGGTGACAGATCATGTCCCGGAACCGGCCGTCGCCCGTTTGACCACACGCTTTACGGGAAGCCTATCTGGTTAAGGAAGAGGTGTCTTGTATGAGTTTTATGTTTAGTCCCTACCCCTATGACGATCCAAATGCCGTCAACCACATTGCCGCCGCCGATCTGGCAGCCGGAATCAGTCAGGATACGAAAGAAACCGTCCAGTTGCTGGCGCATCGCGCCGCGGAGGCCGCCCGGCACAAGGGACGGCTCCTGATCGGCATCGAGCCTTATTTGACAGCACCGGCCGCGCACCTGACCGAAAAGCTGGCCCAGGCGCTGCACCAGCTGGGGCTGGGTGTCACCGTGCGCCAGACCGACAATTTGTTTCTCGACAGCGATATCCTGGATCAGAAGCTGCAGCCGCATCTGCCCGAAGACCGGGACACCGACCCGGTGCTGCTGTTCGGTTCGCTTTTTGAAGGCGGCTACGAAGCGCTGCTCGACGAAGCGGCCGTTCGGAGCCTGCGCGAGGAACTGGACACATTCGCGGCCCAGGGCAGCGGCGTCCTGATCGTCTCCGGCTATGCCGCGCTGGTTCCCGCCCTTGTTGATTGCTACGACCTGCGCCTTTATCTCGACACGACCCAGAAAACCACGATCCTCAACATGCGCAGCGGTCCCTGGACCAACGTCGGCCGCCGGGAGCGCCAGGCGTTGAACCTGATTCTGCGCCGCTGCTACTACATCGACTTCGAGGTGATGACCGAGCTGCGCAAGGCCCTGATCGACAACGGCAAGCTCGACTACTACCTCGCGGCCGACCGGCCGGACCAGATCCAGGCCATGGCGCTGGACACGCTCAAGCAATTGTTCGCGATCATGGTGACCTACCCGCTGCGCTGCAAGCCGGTCTATCTGGAAGGCGTCTGGGGCGGCTTCTACCTGAAGCGGCTGCGCCAGCTGCCGGCCGAGATGAAAAACTGCGCCTGGATCTTCGACCTGATCCCCATGGAAGTGTCCGTTGTGGCCGACCTGGGGACAGTCAGCGTCGAATTCCCCTTCTACAGCTTTATCCAGACCGTCGGCGTGGCCCTGATGGGCCAAAAATGCGTCGACCGGTTCGGCGGCTATTTCCCGATCCGGTTCAATTACGACGACACCTTCCACAGCTTGGGCAACATGTCGATCCAGGTCCACCCGCCGGAGGACTACACCGTCGAGCACTACAACGAGCTGGGCCGCCAGGACGAAAGCTATTATGTGGTCGTCACCGGCCAGGACGCCAAGACGTATATCGGGTTCAAGAATGACGCGGATGTCGAAGACTTCATTGCCAAAACCCGGCGGGCGGAACAGACCGGCGAAGGCTTCGATCACGACCAGTACGTGGCCTCCCACCCGTCCAGGCCTGGCCGCCAGTTCATGCTGCCGGCCGGCACGATCCACTCCTCCGGCCGCAACCAGGTCGTGCTGGAGATCGGCAGCCTGACCGTCGGCTCCTACACGTACAAGATGTACGACTACATGCGCAAGGACCTGGAAGGCAAGTTGCGGCCCATCCACTCCTACCATGGCGACAAGGTCCTGCGCCGCGATTTCCGCGAGGACTGGGTGCGCGAGAACCTGATCCAGGAGCCGCGTCTGGTCCGTTCCGGCGACGGCTGGAAGGAGATCACGGTCGGCGAGCATGACTTGCTCTATTTCTCGCTGCGCAACCTCGTGTTCGACACGCGCATCGAGGACGATACCAAGGACCGCTTCCACGTTCTGGCCCTGGTGGACGGCGAGCAGGTCATGGTGCGCTCGCTGAACAACCCGGATCGCTTCTTTATCCAGAACTACCTGGACATCGTCGTCGTACCGGCGTCTTTCGGGCCTTACGAGATCATCAACACGAATCCGGGCGTCAAGACGGTGGTCGTCCACAAGACGCTGCTCAAGGACGGCTTCGAAAACAACTGAGGATATGGTCATGACCAAGGAAAACAAATCCGGTCCGGTCTGCATCCTGGCCGTGGACGCGGGCGGAACGGCGCTCAAGACGGCCCTGGTCCTGGCGGATGGTTCGCCGCTGCCCGCCAGCCGGCTCAAGGTGCCGGTCCCTTCTGACGGCAGCGCGGCCCAGATCCAGGCCGCTTACCAGGATATGGCCCGGCAGCAGGCCGGCCTGGCCGCCCGGCTCGGCCTAAAGCTGTCCGGCATCGGCGTCGCCATCTGCGGCCCTTTCGACTTCACGCTGGGCCTCAGCCGCATGACCCACAAGTACCCCGCGATCCAGGGCATCCCGATGCGGCCCTGGTTCGAGGCAATCGCCAGCCCGCTGCCGGTGCATTTCATCCACGATTCGACGGCCTTCATGCTGGGGGAAACCTGGCACGGCCCGCATGCCGGTTTTGCGCGCATCTGCGGGGTCATGCTGGGCACGGGGTTCGGTTTCGGAGCGATGCTGGACGGCCAGGTGCTGCTTAACGACAGGCAAGGCCCGGGGATCATCGTCTACAACCGGGCGTACCGCGACGGCATTGTCGAGGACTATGTCTCGCGCCGCGGCATTCTCGCGACCTACCGCCGCCTGCTGGAGCAGGCCGGCCGGCCCCATCCGGATGAGCCTTTTGACGTCAAGCAGATCGGTGACCTGGCCGACGCGGGCGATGCGGTCGCGACCGAAACGTTTCGCGAAACCGGACGCCACCTGGCGGCGATCCTGAAGCCGATCCTGCTGGAATACCGCTTCAACGCCCTGGTCGTCGGCGGCCAGATCGCGCGCTCGTGCGCCATCATCCTGCCGCCTGTGAAAAAAGATTTGGCCGGTCTGGATTTTCTCACCTGCATCGAGCAGGCCAGCCTGATCGACGACGCACCCATCCTGGGTGTTGCCCGCGCCTGCTGGCAGCTCTGGCAGCCCTGAATCATGGACGTTCGGATTCAAAAGCGAAACGGCACACTGAAGGTCGTCGCGGACGGCCACGCGATCGATCCGCTGTCTTTCAAGTCCTTCCGGCCGACCGAACGCAATGTCTCCGATTTCAGCCGGGCCGGCGTGCGCCTGCTGTGCATCTTTCCCAGCGACATCAACAGCTTTCTCGGTGTGCCCTATTCGCTGTTCGGGCCGTCCTGGATCGGCGACAACCAAATTGACTTCGCGCCGATCGACCGCCAGATCGACTTGTTTATCGCGTCCGCGCCGGACGGCCTCTTCGCTCTCATGATCCAGATCGACACCCGGGACTGGTGGCTCAAGCAGCACCCTGACTGCGCAAATTCTTTTTTCTGCCTGTCCCAAGCCGCCGCATACGAGCCCTGGCGCCGCGACGCGGCCGAGTACCTGCAGGCGGTGCTGCGCCACACCGAAGAACACTACGGCGATCGCTTCTACGGTTATTTCCTGATGGGCGGCCAGACGACCGAATGGTTCAGCGGCAGCGATTACGCGGCCGCGCATCCGGTCAAGGAAGCGGCCTGGCGCTGCTACACCGGCAACCCCCAGGCGGTCATCCCGGACGAAGCGGTCCGCGACGCGACCCACCATGGGGTTTTTCGCGACCCGGTCAAGGATGCCGAGGCGCTCCGCTATTGGCGCTTCCACCACGAGCTGGTCGCCGACACGCTGCTCTGGTTCGCAGCCAAATCCCAGGCAGTTCTGGCGCACAAAAAGCCGCTGGGTGTCTATTTCGGCTACCTGCTCGAGCTGTCCGGCGAGCGGCTGCTCAACGTCGGCCATCTCGACTACGAAAAGGTCTTTTTCTCTCCCGACATCGACATGATCGCCAGCCCCTCGGCCTACGGCCATCGCAAGCATACCGACGCCAGCGCCTACATGGTGACGCTCGATTCCCTTTCGCTGCACGACAAGCTCTACTACCTGGAGTTCGACCACATCACCCACCTCTCGCCCACCCATGTCGGCACCATGATGATCCCCGGCGGGCACGCCAAGTTCAAGGACGAGCAGGAGACGATCGACGTCATGCGGCGCGATTTCATGCTTTGCCTGACCAAGGGCGCGGCGCTCTGGTGGTTCGACATGTTCGAGGGCTGGTTCTACTCCAAAGGCATGATGGACGAAATCGCCGCCATGGTGGCGATCGCTACCCAAGTGGCCGCCTGGCCCCTGCGCTCGGTCAGCGAAGTCGCCGTCTTTTCCGGCGGCGAGCCGATCTACTATCTCGACAAGCGGGCCGACATCCATTCGGACCTGCTCGACCGGCAGCGCGACGGACTGGCCCGCATGGGCGCCCCCTACGACTGGTATACGATGGGTGACCTGGACCATCCGGACCTGCCGCACAGCCAGTACAAGCTGTACGTGTTTCTCGATGCCTTCTGCCTCAGCGACCGGGAAAAAGCGGCCATCGAGCGCCATATCCGCCAGGCTGGCAAGGCAATTTTGTGGGTATACGCGCCCGATTACATCCAAGCGGACGGCTTTTCACTGGCATCCATGGCCGAAACAGTCGGCATGGGCCTGGAAATGCTGGAAGATGCGGAACAAACCATCGCCACCCCCTGGGGCGACTACGGTTTTCGCAAGCAGACCCAACCGCTGTTTGCCGTCGCGGACGATCTGGCGACCGTTCTGGGGACCTATGCGGCAAGCGGGCGGCCCGGGCTGGCCTTTAAAAAGCAAGGCCAGGCGCTCAGCATCTACAGCGGCATGGGCCCGCTGCCGGGTCCGGTGCTGCGCGAACTGGCCCGACTGGCCGGGGTGCACCTCTATAACGAGGGCAGCGACCCCGTCTATGTCACCAGCGGCCTGATCGGGGTCTATGCGGACCGCGACGGCGACCTGTCCCTGCGCCTGCCTGCGGGGTCGCCCGAGACCTGGCGCGACCTGTTCAGCGGCGCTTGCGTAAAAGCGCAAAATGGATCTTTGTCCATGACGGTACGCCGGGGCGAGGCCCGCCTGTACAGCTGCCTGGAAGGATCTGTACCGCCATGTCCGAAAACCCATTAAAGGTAGCCGACAGGAATGGCACGGACATCCTTTTTCAGAAACATCACATCCGGATACAGGTTAATCACGGCACCATCGCCTCGCCGCATATCTGCAGCTTCGCT
>JAAYJD010000157.1 GCA_012523135.1 Clostridiaceae bacterium | reverse complement strand
GAACAGGCCCGGCGTTCCGTCCTCGAAGACGAACTGGTCGCCTTTCACCTGCAGGAAGCCATGCCGGCCGGCCGGTTTCTCCTGCTTGAACACAAAGGAAATATGCACGGGTGTCTCGTTCCAATGGACGGGATACGGTGCATATTTTGTCATCTTCTTTTCCTTCCTTTCATTCAGACAAATCCGTGATCTAGTCGAACAGGTTGTTAATCAAAGCAAGTGTTTCATCGACCAGCTTCTGGCCGCCCTGCGGTGTAACCATGCTGTTTTCGATCGTAGCGCCATAGCTCTTATGATTTAAGGCCCGCTCTGTCGGCAAGTACGATCCCGCTCCGGCCAGTTGCACGACGAATGTCTGCACCGCCGGGCTTCTCGCCTTGATGCGCAAGCCGTAGTCAAGAAACAACTCAAACCGGTTGGTCGCCATGACCATATCGCCGATGCGCAACACCTGGATTTCCGCTGGCATGACGGGCTGATCGCCTTGCCGCTCGTAGCGGTCGATCACGTTCTGGAAACGGTGAACAAGGACATAGCTATGGGAATAGTCGTAGCCGGCCGGATCAGCATCAGATTCCGACAGCTTCGGCTTGTTGTTGTCCACCAGTTTTTGGGCCATGCCGCGTTCTTCTTCGCTGACGATCCTGGCCGGCAGATCGATCCAGGCCATCGTGTGTTTAAGCGCAACCTGGTGCCGGATATCGCGGCCTGCCGCCGCCAGCGCCGCTACGGCCGCGTCAGCCACCGCTTGTCCGATCGCCGCACGTTCAGCCATCCGGGTATCTTCTTCAGGACCTGCCAGATTGCGCAGACGCAGCATCCTGGCAGCTGCTTTCTGGTAATAGAGCCGGTGCGGCGACTGGTCGCCGGCAGCGCTGCACTGGGGCAGGATAGGCACATCGTTTCCCAATCGCTGCCGGATTTCCTGGCGTACATCATGCCAAAAATCAGCCGTGACGGCTAACATGGATTCGCTGACCTGGGACGGGCACGCCAGGTTGACGATCATCCCGGTCAGGTTTTCGGACACATCGTAGGTAAACAGGAAATCGACCCCGTGGTCTTCGTAGCCTTCCAGGTGGGAAAACAGGTCACCATCCGTCTTTCCATACATCCTGGCGGTCTGGTCCAGGTAAACGGCCCGGCGGTTAAAGCCGACTACGGCCTGTCCATATCCCCAGCTGACTGCACCGATCTGCTTGTTTTGCCAGGCCTCTGCCGCCGCATCGCAAATGGCGGTCAGGAGCTGTTCCGTATAGTCCGCCAATGATAAAACCGGCTCAGGCTGAGGCGGGTAGGTCACATAGGCCAGCGGCGCAGGCGAGTTATGCGTGTGTGTGGCAAACAGAACCAGGTGATCGGACTGAAAATCGGGTAAACGCCGCTTGATGCGCCGGCGTGCTTCAAGATAGAGCTTATCCTCGATGATCGCGATATCAAGCGACATCAAAATCACGGCTTGTGAAAAGCTGCTGTCCGATAAGGCCAGTGCCGTAACCGTGAGCGGATCCAGCACCTGGTCCGTGACACGTGCGTACAGCTGGCCGGCCAGATTGACAGGCCGGTCGGGCGTAATGTCGCGCGCAGCCCAGCCAACGAGTAATGGGCCGTCAGAATCAACTTGTCTCATATCCTCTCCCTTCAATCGCCTGTTACATGGACGCTGCTAACTGATCTTCAGGATGCGCCGTTCAGGCAACAACCTCGTTCGGATCCAGAATGGCCCCTTGCTGACGCAATTGCTCACGCAGCACCGTGATATTGACCGACTGGATATCAGCCGATTCAGATGCAGCCAGCGCGGCCGCCGTTCCCGCCGCCTGGCCGACCGCCATGGCGGTCGCCATGATCCGCGTCGAGCCGTGCGCTTCATGCGTCGCTGACAAGCACCGGCCCGCCACCAGCAGGTTGACGGATTGCTCCGGAATCAGGCTCCGGAACGGTATGCCGTATGACCCGCCGTCCCGGATGAACATAAACTGGGTGTGACCGCCCTTGGGATCATGGATATCGATCGGGTAACAGCCGCGCGCGATGTTGTCGTCATGCTCCTTGGCCTGGAGCACATCCTGGGCGGTCATGGTGTACAGCCCGGCGATGTTGACCGACTCGCGAATCCCAACCATCGGCGATGTCGTCATGAAAAAGCTGTTTTCAAACCCCGGAACGTGCTGCTTGATCGCCTGGTAAATCTCAAACATGTTGTTCCGTTCGCTGATCTCAGCGCGCATCAGATCGTCCTGCCTGCTGCCGTCGATGCCGGTTGTCCGCGAAATATTCAGCGAATAGATGTTTTGACGCCACGATACCGCTGTAAAGGTGAACGAGCGGGCATCTTGCCACGGCCGCATGATCCCCGCAAAATGATTGATGCCCTTTTTCCCTTCGACCAAATCGCCCTGTACAATCCGGGTATGCCAGTTGTCCCAGCCTTCCAGGTGATCGCCCGCTTTCATGGCAGCCAACGCCCGGTCAGCCGAGACACCGCCCAGCACGAAAATGCCCGATACATTCTGAAGGCGCTGCCCCTCCTGCGCGGCTCGGCACGGGAAGCCTGCCCGCCGGACCACATCGGCGTCCCCCGTCGCGTCGATAAAGATATCGCCGTCAATCTTAACAAGACCGTCTTTGTTCGTGATCCATACAGCCGTGACGCGGCCGCCGCTGTCCTTTTCGACGCCATGGAAGAAAGCATGCAGCTGAAGCGATACGCCCGCCTGCAGCGCCATCTGGAGGATGATATATTTGTATCCTTCCGGGTCGTAGGGCGTCAGGTGAAACTGCTGCCGGCTGCCCGGCCCATTCCAGTAAGCGCCGCCGACATGCCCGGGGCAGGCGTCGATGGCCATCATCTTCTCGACCAGTTCTTGTGCGATACCGCCGACCACGCGCCGGCCGTGGCCATCTTTGAATGCGAGAAAAGGGATGCCAAAACCGGCGACACCGCCCAAATATCCGTTTTTCTCAATGACGCAGACCGAACAGCCCTGCCTGGCGGCCGCAATCGCGGCGATCACGCCAGCCGTACCGCCGCCGATTACAACAACTTTTTTCTGATGATAACGCATATAGAATGAACCATCCATGCTTTGCTTCGGGCCATACGACCACAGCCGAAGGGACTCGTCTCATGATATTGGCTGCACAGAACCGATCGGTTCTGTGCAGCCAATGGATTCATATACGCGATGTGCGGCTTATTCTTCCAGGATCAGGTAATACATGGACTGGCAGGTGTCGCCCAGATGGAACTTGAGCACGCCGTCCACGCAGGTCGACGGGATCCGACCCGTATAGAAGCCTTCCGGCCCG
>JAAYJD010000156.1 GCA_012523135.1 Clostridiaceae bacterium | reverse complement strand
CTGGACTACGTCGTCGGCCTGCTCGGTCCAGCCTCTGAAGTCAGCTGCCGGGCGGCGATCTCCGAGCCGCGCCGCCAAGTACGCTCCGGCCGCTGCGACGGCCAGATTATCGCATCTGATCGCCTGCCCGACAATTACCTGATCAGCCTGGGATTTGGCCCGCGCACGATCGCCGAGGTCTACACCGGCTATTGCCAGCGCGCGACGCGGATGCCCCTGATGGAGATCTATGGGACCGAAGGCGTGATCTGCTTTATCCGGGATCCCGGCGAGGCCCGCCCGCACCTGGAAGTCTATTTCGACCGACCCGGCTCCGGGATCCGCGGCTGGACCCGGCCCATGGACCAGAACGAGCGCGAAAAACCGTTCTTCGACTGCCTGTGCCTGCAGGACCTGATCGACGCGATCGAGGCAGACCGTGAGCCGGTGCTGAACATGCGTAAACACCGCCACCTGGTCGAGATCATGGAGACGATCCCGCGCTGCATCGAGACGGGAAGCACGCATGCGCTGCACACGCGCTTTTAGCCTGTGAGCGTCCGGTGTCGGCAATATGCATAGAAAATATGGTTATTGAGATGATTCAACAACTGAGCGCATAGAGAATTGGTTTTCCCGCATGAAAATAAGCATGGATGCTGAGGATTATGGCCAAGCAAAAAGCGTTCAGTTTCATGGCGTTTAGAAGGACCCCGGGCACGCTTTTCGGCGTGCCCGGGGAGATTACTTATTCGTCGGATTCCAGGACTTCCCATCCGGTTGGTGAATCGCCCAGGTCAGGCACGACCATGGTTTCGCCGCCCTTAAGGGCAGATTCATGCGCGATCAGGCCGGGCAGGTTATAACGAGCCGCCACCCAGGCATTCGTAGGTGACAATTTACCGGTGTATGCGGCCTTGCAGAAGTCGTCCGCCATGAACTTGTGCGTGCCGCCGTGGCCGTCATGCATGCCGATATAGGCTTCTGGCAGTCGCTTCTGGTTTTGAATCGGCGCAAAAGTGCTGCCCCACTTATTGGAAATGACTTCCTGTGTGAAGTTTGGATCGTCCTGGTGTTTTTGCATTTCAAAGGGGTTCAGCAGCGGACCGACATCCTCATAGATTGCGTCTTTGCCTTCCAGGCGGACAAACGTGTGCTGGGCGATCGAGCTTTCGTACGATGCCTGTGTGCCGTGGAACGACGAGATGTAGGACATCGGGCCGTACCAGCCGATACGCCGGTTTTCATTGATCCTGGCGATGCCGCCGTTGTCGAGATAAAGCAGCGCGGTGGTGTTGGAGAACGGGTTATCCCATAAATTCTTCCCCTTACCGAAAATATCGTCTCCGACCTGGTCGATATAACCAAAAGAGGCGACTTTGCGCGCCCAGGACCCGGAGGATGAAAGGATCATGCCGGTTGAGTGGGTGGGGTAGAGCATCGGGGGCACACCAGCGACCTGTTTCCAGTTTTCTCCACCAGAATACTTGTAGTCAAAATGGCGCATGTCGTGATTGTACTGCGATTCGCCATAGACGAAAGCGCCCATTTCACCGGATTTCAGCTTTTGCCGGCAGAAAATGCTGCAGGGCCGGTAGTGGCCGGTTTCACCCATTGAGTAAGTCAGGCCGGTTTGTTTCACAAGCGATACGATCTCGGCTATTTCCTCGATGTGCGACGCCATGGGAACAGCGCTGTAGACATTCTTGCCGGCTTTTAGAGCGGCAATGGTCATCGGGCCGTGCAGGTGGCGCTGGGTGAAAATGGCGACCGCGTTAAGCGTCTTGCTCTCCAGCATCGCTTCGAAAGACGGGTAGATTTCGCTGATGCCGAATTCTTTGGCATGAGCTGCGCTGCGTTCAGGCAGCAAATCGGTGACGGCGAGTGATTCGACATACGGATGAGCTTGAAACAGGGGGATGAAATTGCGGACAAATCGGCCACAACCGACAATGCCCATACGGATACGTTGTGACATGGGATACCCTCCTTGACATCTTTCTGACATTTCATGTCAGTCGTTCTTATGCAATCATTGCGGCAGCGAACCGGATCACTGAGTTTGGTCTATTTGATAAATCCTTACCGCTCCTCATGATGGCAGTAACTTTAACGGACGAATCGGGTTAACGATTTTCGTCCTCATGCAGACGGATGCTCATCAGGTCCAAAAGATCGGGAACGCCCAGGGCTGCCTCCTCCAGCCGACCTTCCGTCAGAATCTGCAGATACGTTTTGAGCAGATCGTTATGCGCTTCGCAGGTAAACCCGTTCTTCAGCGTAAGAAAAGCCGGATCCGTAACAATCCGGGCAGGATCGGGGGGCCATTCACAGCGCAGCCGGCGGGAGGAGCCGGGCCCTTTGTAAGCACACCAGCTTTCATAATGGCGCTTGAGGCGCACAGGATCCCCGATATACGACGATAGGACGCCAAGATAATCCATCATG
>JAAYJD010000155.1 GCA_012523135.1 Clostridiaceae bacterium | reverse complement strand
TGGCGGCGATCGACGGTGAGATCCGGCTGCTGCTGGGGATCCGCGACTTGGTCCGTCCGGGTGTCCGGGATAATCTGGTACAATTAAAGAGGCTGGGTGTCAAGAACCTGATCGTCCTCTCGGGCGATAACCAGGGGACCGTCGACCGCGTGGCCCGGGAACTGGGGCTTACCGAAGCGCACGGCCATATGCTGCCGGCGGACAAGTCGGCGTATATTGAAGACTTGATCGCGAAAGGCCATATCGTCGCCTTTGTCGGGGATGGTGTCAACGATAGCCCCTCCCTGGCCCTGGCCCAGATTGGCATCGCCATGGGGAGCGGCACGGATGTGGCCATCGAGACGTCGGACGTCGTCCTGATGAATTCAGACTTCGGCCGATTGCCGCACGCGCTGGGGCTGGTCAAGGCCACCGCCCGGAACATGCGCCAGAACATTCTGATCGCCGTGGGCGTCGTCCTGTTTTTACTGGCCAGCTTGTTTTTCAGTGACTGGATGAACATGTCGATCGGCATGTTCGTCCACGAAGCCAGTATCCTGGCCGTCATCCTTAACGGGATGCGGCTGCTGCGATACCGATTGCGCGTATAAGACGCGCTGCAAAGGAGAGAACCATCATGTCTAAAGCCACCATCCAACTGTCCGCGCTGACATGTCCGTCGTGTGTTCTGAAAATCGACAACGCGGTCAAGGCCATCCCCGGTGTCGCCAGGGACAGCGTCAAGGTGCTGTTCAACGCGAGCAAGGTCAAATTCGATTTCGACGAAGCTGTCGTGTCCATCGCGGCGGTTGAAAAAGCGATCACGGCGCTGGGCTACGAGGTGCTGAAATCCCAAGTCAAGGCGTGATCTGGAGAACCGCAGGAGGCTCAGATGGACAGGAAAAGCCATCATTTAGGTCAGGTAATCTATTTTTCGCATGGCGGCGGACCGCTTCCCATCCTGGGAGACCCGTCGCACGAGAGGATGGTTGCCTTCATGCGCGACCTGCCGGGGTTCATCCGGCGGCCGGAGGCCGTGGTCGTGTTCAGCGCCCATTGGGAAGAAGACATCGTGACCATCCAAAGCGGCGGGCGGCCGGGGATCCTGTACGATTACTCGGGTTTCCCCGAGGCTGCCTACCGGATCGAGTACCCCTGCCAGGGCGATAAGGCGCTGGCCGGCCGCATCGCCGGGTTGATCGAAAAACAAGGTATCCCATGCCGCCTGGATGACCGCCGGCCCTATGACCACGGCTCGTACATCCCGTTGAAGCTGATTTATCCGGATGCCGGCATCCCGGTGCTGCAGGTGTCGCTCTTGAGCAGCCTCGATCCGTCCCGGCACCTGGACCTTGGCAGGGCCTTAAGGCCGTTGCTGGATGAGAACGTGCTGGTTATCGGCTCCGGATTTTCCTTCCACAACATGCGCCGCTTTGACTTTTCGGGCCGGACGACGGCCGATCCGGTCAACGATGCCTTTCAAGACCAGCTGATCGAGGTCTGCTGCCGGGAAGAAGATGAAGCGAACCGGCTCGCCCGGCTTCGTGACTGGGCGTCCTGGCCCGGGGCGCGCACCTGCCATCCGCGCGAGGAGCACTTGCTGCCCCTGCTGGTCTGCACTGCCCTGGCCGCTGGTCCGGGCCGCACGGTCTTTGACGACGCCATTCTCGGCAAGCGGGCGGTTGCCTTCCTGTGGTCCCAGGCGGTGTAACATTTCAATGATAGGGGGGAGAGACATGGCGCTGGCGCCTTGCGGCCTTGACTGCAGCCTGTGCGCGTTGTACCAGGCGGCTAACGATTTGGAAAAGGCGGCGCTGCTGGTTCCGTGGTTTCGCAGACAGGGCTGGATCCAGCCCGGGGATGGTGCCACGGAAATCATGGCTAAAGGACCATTCTGCATGGGTTGCCTCGGCGACCGCCGCGTTCAGTGGAGCGGGGACTGTGCGATCCGGTCCTGCTGCACGGACGAACGGCATCTCCCGCACTGCGGCGTATGCGCAGATTTCCCGTGCGCGCGCCTCGAACAATGGGCGCGGGGCGCGGACCATCACGCGCAGGCTCTTGCCAAGCTGAGGGCGATCGGGAACCGCCTGGACTAGATCATCGCGGCAGACGCGCTCTTTGTCTGGTCAAACCTGAGCCGAATCCCTATACTGATTGTGTCGGGATAAACAGGATGTTATTTTTCAGGCCAGATATGGGAACGTGACTGGGGACAGGCGATGGATCAGCTCAACGAACAGCAGCGGCAGGCTGTTACGACAACCGAAGGATTCGTTCGCGTTATCGCGGGCGCCGGCTCCGGCAAGACACGGGCGCTGGCGCACCGGTTTGCCTTTCTGGTCAACGAGATCGGGATCCTGCCCGAGAACATCCTTTGCGTGACGTTCACCAACAAGGCCGCCAACGAGATGAAGAAGCGGATCCGGCTGCTCACCGGCGGCAACGACACCGGATTCATCAGCACGTTCCATAGCTTTTGCGTTTCTGTCCTCCAGGAGGACAGTCATGTCGTGCAGTACCCGCGGCGGTTTCTCGTGCTCGACAACGCAGACATCGACGCGATGCTCAACATCGTCTACGAGGAACGCGGCCTGACGCTGCGCCACATGACGTTCGCCAAGGCGCGCGACATGATCGAGGTGCGCAAAATCACCCGCGAGCCGGACTACCACAAGCTGATGATCGCGATGTCGCTGGATGATTTGCACCGCAAATACCTGGAGGCGACGGAAACCGGTGACATCATCTTCTACGGCTACCTGTACCAGGAAAAGAAATGCTTCGGCCTGGACTACAATGACCTGATCAAGTATGTGCTGCATATCTTTGAGCTGCACGATGAGATCCGCTTGAAATGGCAGATGCGGCTGGCCTACATCATGGTCGACGAGTACCAGGATATCGACGACCTGCAGTTTCGTCTGATGACGGTCCTTTGCGATTACCACCGCAACCTGTTTGTCGTCGGCGACCCGGACCAGACGATCTACACCTGGCGCGGCGCCAACGTGCGCTATATCCTGGATTTCGACAAGGAATTCCCGCAAACCCAAACCATCCCGATGATGACCAACTATCGCTCGACGCCGCAGATCATCGCGGTCGCCAACGACCTGATCGCCAAAAACAGGAACCGGATCAAGAAGGACCTGCTGCCGGTTCTGCCGGATGGTCCGCCGGTCATTTATCACCACGCGCGGACAGCGGAAGAAGAGGCACAGTGGATTCATGCTGAAATCAGGAAGCTGTCGGAGCAGGGGGTGCCGCTCAGCGACATCGTGATCCTCTACCGCGCGCACTACCTGACCCGATCGCTGGAGACTGTCCTGATCAAGGAGGAACTGCCCTATACGCTCTACAGCGGGGTGCAGTTTTTCGGGCGCATGGAGATCAAGGACGCGCTGTCCTATCTGCGCCTGATCGC
>JAAYJD010000024.1 GCA_012523135.1 Clostridiaceae bacterium | reverse complement strand
TACCTCCATCTGAACCGCTCACAACATGCAGGCGGTCTGATTCGCTCCTATCTTACCATAAAAGCAGAATACAGATGACATGTGCCAGAAAAATCGTCGGAACCCCCAAGACAAACAGCAGATGCCGGGTTTTATGCCGGAATAGGTACAAACCGATCCAAACCCCGGCGGCACCGCCCAGCAGGGCGACCGCCAGGAGCGTTTTTTCCGGGACACGCCAAAGACGGCGGCGCGCGCGGCGCTTATCCAGGCCCATCAGGGCCAGGCCGAGGACGCTCATCGCCCCCAGCGCCGCAAGGACCGGCCAGGGCGGCAGCGTCATACGGTTTCCGGGCGGTGCGCCGCCGGCATGTAGGTCGGGCAGCGCGGTGCGATGAAGCGGATGTTAAGCCTGGCGAAGCGCTGCAGCCCATCCTCAAGCGGGATGTGCGGCCAGTCCCGGCCGATCAGGGGGCGGGCGTACCGGATGAAGGCGTCGGTCACATCGAGGCCATCCGGGCTGATCCAATCCGGCGGCAGGAACCGTTCGGAATTGGCGACGGTCCGCAGCGGCACCTGGTCATAGCGCACCTGGTACGGATCGTCCGAAACGCGCAGAATCGTCGCCATAAAGCCGGTTCCTGCCGTCATGGCGACCTCGACGGCGTGCGCGCCAACCGCCCAGGCCTCTTCGATGTCGACCACCGAGCGGTGTATCGACGACGCGCGCTGCAGGATCCCGGGGACCTGGCCGGTCGCCTGGCCGCGGGCCTTGAGGCCTGCCTTGTTCAGGTGGTTGACGACAATCTGGGCTGCCGTCTGCTCGCTGGCGCCGTACTCGATGTGGCCGAACCCATCCCGCTTGGCACCGATATGGCCGACATCGAACCCTTCGTTGACGACCACGATGCAGCGGCCGGAACGCACCAGTTCCTGGTTGACATGCTCTGTCAGGCTGTCCAGATTATGGCCGGCTTCGGCAAAATAGAGCTGCAGCGGCCAGCGCCGCTCCGGGTCGGCCAGCCGGGCAGCCGCCGTGATAAAGCCGGATTTCCGGCCCATCGCCTGCCAGACCGAGACACATTCGGAAACCGACATGCCCCGGTTCTCCTCTTCGGTGTTCTGCATGGTCATGGCCCAGTAGCGGGCCGCGCTGCCGTAGCCCGGCGTGTGGTCGATGATGGTGCGCGCTTCGTCGCCCAGATCGTTGTCGATGGTCTTGGGCACACCGGTAACCACCAGATCGAAACCGCGTTCATGCGCCAGGCGCGACACCTTGTCTGCCGTATCCATGGTATCGTTGCCGCCGATGTAGAAAAAATAGCCGATCCCGTGCGCCTGGAGCACATCGATGATCCGGTCGAAATCTTCCTGCTGGCCTTCGCCCAGCTTGTAGCGGCAGGTCCCGATCGCACCGGAAGCCGGTGTCTGCTTGAGCCGGTCCAGTTCACTGCGATCCTGGCCGTCAAGGTCGATCAGCTCTTCGCGGAGAATCCCCTCCACGCCATGCCAGGCCGCATACAGGCCGGTGATGGCCGGATAATCGCGGCAGCGCTCGATAACGCCGGCCAGTGAAGCATTAATGACGGGAGAGGGTCCGCCTCCCAGGGCGACCAGTGCTTTTGGGCTCATAACGACCTCCTGCAGGTGCTGGTTTCGCTCGGACCTGCCGGTCCGGCATGATTATTATAGCAGACCATTCTCCCCTGCCAAGCCAAAGCCCAGGGCGGCCTGCAGCGAATCGGGCAGTTCCAGCGTCCTGACAAATCGATCCATAACCGCTTCCAGCCCCGGGACACTCAGCCAGGTGGCCTGGTCACGCCTGGTTATGACCCGATCAGCCTCCGGAACGGTTTCCACCGGTGCCGTCTCCTGGATCGCCGCCAGAACCGCTGTCTGGGCATATGCCGTCCGGATGTCGCACGGCGGCCGTTGCCCGGTGCGCACGGCCTCGAGCATGGCGTCCAGTTTGTCGGCCACCGGATCCGGCCCCGTAACCGGGCCATATTCCTTAACGCTTCCGTCCGGTCCATCCAGTTCGCCGCGCAGGATGCCCTGTTGCACCAGCAGCCGGCCCCGGCTGTAGCGGTATTCCAGATCCGGATCGACCAGGCTGGCCGTCGCATGCGAGACGGCCAGTGCCAGCACGACCGGCAGATCGTCCGGCAGGTCAGCCTCCATGCGGACCAGCGCGGTATCGAACGTCTCGACCGGGTTGCCGCGCAGCAGGCGAGCCTCGATCCGCTCGGGCAGCCGGGCTTCGTGCGGCGCTGAACCGAGGAAAAAAAGCATGTTGTGCAGGTAGTGTGCCGTGGCGTTGTTGAGCACGCTGTCATAGACGGGACGGCCCTGGCTGTCCCGGATGCGCCCGGCCCACCGGTTGCGGCTGAAATAGGCGTCACTGCGCGGCCAGTAGACACGCGTGCGGAAAACCCGGGGCACCCCGTACAGGCCGGCCCATGTATCTTCGCGCGCCTGGAGGATGGCCGGGCAAAAAGACCACTGGTAGCCGATCCCGACCTGAAGCCCCGCAGCAGCCTGGGCCTCGATCAGGTCAAGGCCCTGCCGGCGGGTGGCACAGAGCGGCTTTTCGCACAGGACGTGCGCCCGGTGGGCCAGGGCCGTCCTGATCTGCTCCGCATGGAACTGGATCGGGCTGGCAAGGACCACCAGGTCCGCCGGATGGTCGCGCAGGCAGGCCTCCAGATCCTGGTAGCACGGCACATGCGCGACCAGCGGGTATACCGGGCTGGCCGTCGCCACCGGGTCGACCATCGCGACCAGCCTGAGCGGCGCACCCTGCTGCTCCCGCTGGACCAGTGCTGTGACATAGTGGATGCCGTAGCCGCCGATCCCGGCCAGGACAATGCGAATCGGTTCTGTTCTGGAATCATCCATGCCGGTTTCCTCCTTGCGGCGTTATCTCGAAAGTCTGCAGCCATTTCCGGTTGAGCAGGCTGTTGTCCGGCAGCGGCGCGCAATGCGTCTCGATGCTCATGGGCGTCCGTGCGGGAGACGCCAGCATCACCGGCAGGAGCGTCTCCCAGCCGACATCGCCCTGCCCCAGCAGGCACCATCGATGGCCGCCCGGGTCGAGACAGACATCCTTTAGATGGATGTTGGCGATTTGATTTTGCCAGCGCCGGTAGGCGGCGACGGGATCAGTCCCGCCGGCGTCGGCGTAGTTGGCGGCGTCCCAGTTCAGGCGCAGGCCGGCCGGGGCCAGATCCGTAAGCAGGCGGTCGATCGCCTCATCGGTATCGGCCCACCAGCCTTTTTCGTTCTCGACGCACAAGGTGATGCCGCGCCGGCCCGCCTCTAGGCTCATTTGGCCTAGCAGCGCACAGACCCGGTCGTAGTCCGCGGCTGTGTCCGACTCCTTGCGTTTGACGCCGAAGGTGATCACGCGCGTCACTCCCCAGGCTTCGGCCAGATCCAGCGTGCGCTGGAAACGTGCCGCCTGGAGCGACGCCACAGGCGCGTCCAGGCTGCATTTCCACGTTCCGGGCGAAAGCGCCGTAACGCTCAGACTGGCGCGGGCCAGGGCGTCCTGCAGCGCGCGGACTTCGTCCGGATCGATATCCGGAATCCGCCGTCCGGGCGCCACACCCCGGATTTCAACGCCGGCCAGGTTCCAGCCGGCGACCCGCGCCACCGCATCTGCCGCCTGCGGCAGCACTTCATCGGTTACGATCCCCCACTTAGGTTTCATGTTGTCTCCCCTCTTGCGCATTTTCCCTGCGCCAGGCCTGCCAGACCACTTCAAAGGCTTCATCCGGATGCGGCAGCGGACGCACCGGACGCCAGTTCACGC
Source organism: Clostridiaceae bacterium (assembly GCA_012523135.1). GTDB lineage: Bacteria > Bacillota > Clostridia > Saccharofermentanales > UBA5734 > JAAYBY01. The sequence goes on along the minus strand of JAAYJD010000024.1, from coordinate 25,290 downwards.
GTAACGGACTTAGCAGATCACCGGGCGTTTCCAGCCAGGTGCGCTGCACGGACCCGGTCAAGGTGTCCGGACCGGTCCGGGCCCGGAAGACATCCGGCACCCCGCCGGGCACCTCGCCGGCAGGGTCAAGATAGAGCGCTGACCCGCGGCTGACGCCGCCATGCTGCAAATAATCGCGCATCGCTCCGAGCAGAAAGCGCTGGGTCAGGAGCATGTCGCGGTAGCGACAGGCCAGGGACAGGCCCGGCAGAGACGAGATGCCCAGGAAGCGGCGGCTGTCGGCCAACGCCTGGCTGACAGCATCGAATGCCGCGTTCAGCTGCGTCGTGTCCCGCAGGGGACCGGCCAGGCGGCTCATCCGCTCCCCGGCCAGCTGCCAGGCCTGCAGCAGCTCAGGCTCCAGACCATCCTGTTCCGGTTCACAGCGGCCGCCAAGATAGTCCGCGGCCTGCCCAAGCAAGTCGGTCGTGTCGAACACCGGATCGGGCTCTACACCCAGACGGCGTTCAATCGCCTGAGCGGCGCGCAAAGCACCGACCTGGCCGCTGTTCAGGGCGCTGCCGCCGGGACGGTAGACCCCGTGCGTGCCGCTGACTTCACCGACCGCAAACAAGCCGGGCAGCGTCGTCTCCCAGTTGGCGTCGACAGCCAGGCCGCCGTTGTGGTGCTGCGCGCTCAGGCGGATTTCCAGCCGCTCGCGCGACAGGTCGACGCCGTGATCCAGATAAAAGGCAAAGGCCGGTTCGTTCATCTGGCGCAGGCGCTGCCAGGGCAGCGGCGCCCAGGCCTGCGTCCGGTCCAGATAGGCGGCCGTTTCGGCATCGAGATCGGCCCGCGCCAACGACAGACCGTCCGGATTCTGACCAAAATCCAAAAAGACGCGTCGGCCCCTGAGCACGGTTTCCCGGTAGACCAGAAGGTCAACCTGGGACGAGCCAGGCAGCTTACGCACATCGAACGGCCACTGGTAGCCCTTGCAAAAAACAGCACCGAGCCGTTTCATCCGGTCCGGGATCCCTTCGTCCAGAAAGTGGCGCGGGTTGCGGCCGTCCGGATCCGTAGAGACATAGGCCGGCAGAACCTGCTGGTAGCTGCCGGACACGTTCCAGCGCGGAGCGATCGACGCCAGGCCATACTGCCATTCCGTCAGGTTGACCGCCGCGGCGCCCGCCTCCAGGGCCGGCGCGGTGCCGCCCAGCTGGCTGCCCGGATAGACCACATCGGCATAGACCAGGGCCGGGCCGCCGACGGCCCAGACGACAGCTTGGCACATGACCAGGCTGTAGACAGGATCGGGGCCGGCCAGGGACAGGCACAGAACGCCCCGGACCGCGCCGGGCCGGCGGTCCGTGAGCAGCTTGACGGCCTGCTGGCGGTCGAACAGCTGCACCGGTGTCGCGCCCAGCGCGTCCTGCAATGACTCGACCATTAGGCGGGATGTGAGCGGACCGGCTGACGAGGCCCGGCTGAGCGGGTCGTGATCCGTTTTGTACCCGACCGCTTCGCCATAGGTGTTGCGCGGAAAGGGCACGCCCTTGCTGGCCAGCCAGAAAAAACATTCGGCGGAAAGCGAGGCCTCGACACGGGCCAGGTCGCCATCCATGCTGCCGCCGGAAAACAGGGTCTGGGCCATCTGGCCGATCGAATCAGGTTCGTCGCCTGACAACGTCAGCTTGTAGTAGGTCTGCTTGTCGGAACCCGTGTTGCGCGAGGTGCCGGCCAGCAGGTCCTCCGTCAGCAGGACGACGTCTGTAACGCCCCGTTCAGCGAGGCGCAGGGCGGCGGCCATCCCGGCGGCGCCGCTGCCCACGACCGCGACGCGGCAGGTGTGGGTCTGGATCCGGATTCCCTTCACGAGCTGTTCCGAACCGTTGCAGGCCGTCAGCTGGCGCATGCGATCACCTCCTCACAGGCGGCGGATGTGGAACCCGCCGTCGACATGCAGGCAGTCGCCTGTCGAATAACGCAGCTGGCCAGACGCCAGCAGGGCAACCGCATCGGCCACGTCTTCAGGCTGTCCCCAGCGTTTCATGGGAAAGACACCGGCTGCGATCTGGCTGTCGTAGACCTGGCGTACGCCGGCGGTCATGTCGGTCTGGATGATGCCCGGACGAATTTCATACACCGGGATCGCGTCCTCGGCCAGCCGGGCGGCCAGAATCTGGGTCAGCATGCTCAGGCCGGCCTTGGACAGGCAGTATTCAGCCCGGCTGGTGGATACGGTGTTGGCTGAGACGGAACTGATCACCACGATCGATCCCCTGAGGCCGTCAGATCGTAAAGGCTGGTTCAGCATCTGGCGGGCAACCAGTTGGGAGAGGAAAACAGGCCCTTTGAGGTTGATCGCCATGACCCGGTCATAGCTGGCTTCGCTCATCTCGAGCACATCCGCCCGGACGAGCGGCGCAACGCCGGCGTTGTTGACCAGCAGGTCAATCCGGCCGAAGCGCTCCAGGGTCCCGGCCAGGTAGCGGGCCCGGTCTTCTGCCGCGCCCAGATCGCCCTGCGTATAGGCGACGGAGCCAGCCTGGCTCAGCTCTGCCAGCGTATCCCCGATCGCTTCAGCGGGTTTTGTGCCCAGGATCGACAGCTGGAAGCCGTCGGCCAGCAGGCGCCGGCTGACAGCCAGGCCAATGCCGCGGCTCCCGCCGGTCACCATGGCAACCGGTTGTTGGGTTTTTTTTGCGTTCATATCGTTTCCTCACTTTCTGTCGTCCCGCCGCGCGGCCGTTTCAGGCGGTTTCACCGTCCATCAAGGTGCAGGGCAGGCAGACGAGCGGATCATCTGACGGGTGTCCTGTCCGGATCCAGTCGATGACATACCGGCAGGCCAGGCGCCCGATCTCCTGCAGCGGCTGACGGATGCTGGTGATCGCGGGCGTACACAAGGCACTGATGCCCATGTTGTCAACGCCAATGACGGCCACCTGCTCCGGCACGGCGATGCGGTGCTGGACCAGTGTGCGCATCACGCCCAGCGCCTGCATATCGGACGCGGCAAAAACGGCGTCTGTCTGCCCCGCAAGCTGCAGCAGCTGTTCTGCAGCCCGGCTGCCGTCCTCTTCAGGATCGCTGCTGTCCTGGACGATCGGATTCAGGCCGGCGGCGGCAAGCACGGATCGAAAGCCATGCAGCCGCTCGCGATGCAGGCGCAGGCTCTGGTCACCGGCCAGGATGGCGGGACGGCGGCAGCCGCGGGCCAGGAACCGTTCCGCGGCCAGGCGGCCGGCCATCTCCTGGTCGACACATAAGCAAGGCAGGCGGCTCGTTTGCCGGCGCACCACCTGGCACACCGGGATGCCGCGAATGGCCTGCTGCCAGTCGAGTGGTGACTGGGTTCCGCGGCAAGCCGTCGCGACCAGGATGCCCGCGGCGCCGTTTTGCCGCAGCAACAAGGCCAGGCTGGCTTCCTGCGCCGACGACTCGTGCGAGTGGGACAGCATCAGCTGGTAACCTTGCCGGACAGCTTCCGTTTCGGCGCCCAGGGCAACAGATGGGAAAACCGGGTTGGTGATGTCGGGCACGATCAGGCCGATCATCCTGCTGTTGCCTTCTTTCAGGCTGCGGGCCAGGAAATTGGGGCGGTACCCCATGGCCTCAGCCGCCGCGCAGACCCGGGCCCGGGTAGCCGGCTCAACCGGTGTCTTGCCCGAAAGTGCCCGTGAAGCCGTGGAGACGGACACGCCGCAGGCCCGGGCGACGTCTTTGAGGGTCGCCTGGTGCCTGCTGTTGTCGGGACTAGACATGCTCGGCCACATCCTTCTTGCTCAGCGGAGGCTTGCCGGCGCGACCGGTCCGGTAGATAGGCAGATAAACGGCACTGTCATGGATGACACAGCCGGCCTGGCCGCCGTCGCGCATGATTTCAGAACACTTGCCGCAGGACAGGCAGCATTTTCGCGCGTCAAGGCCGCCCTGCGTGAGCAAGTCGGTGGCCAGGGACGGGTAAGCGAAGGCCTGGCGGCCAAATCCGGCCAGGTCGCTCCAATCCGACGCGACCAGGCCGGCTGCCGCAGGTCCCGCCAGATGGCGCAGCCAGGTCAGTCCCGAGGCCATGAAGCGCACCGGTGCGTCAGGCGGCAGCGCCTGCTTGAGCGTGCGGCAGGCCTGAAGCAGCTTGGTCAGGTGGTACAGCTGATGAACGGGCGGCTGGTACGGACCCGTGTCGTAGGGGCGGTTGACATGCGGGTTGTAGTAGGGGTTGCCGCCGGTAATGTTGATCAGGGCGACGCCGGCGTCCTGCAGCGCGCGCACCAGCCAGGCCGGCTCGCTGAAATCGGGCTGGCGATGGTCGTCTTCCCGGACGCCCCAGCCGTAGGGAGCCGGAATCTCGTCATAGGCGTTGAGGCGGACGGCGACATCGATCGGCACTTCGGACTTGACTGCGCGCACGATGTCCAGCAGCAGACGGCTGCGGTTTTCCAGCGAACCGCCGTAAGGGCCGGGCCGTGTGCGGGCCGAGAGCAGCTCGTTCAGCAAGTAGCGGTGGCAGGCCTTGATGTCGACAGCCTGGAACCCGGCCGCATAGGCCAGTTCGGCAGCCCGCACGTAGGCCGGCACCAGGTCGGCCAGCGCTTCGTCCGGCAGAATGACCTCGGATTGGCCCGGCTTGCCCAGCCAGGGGTTGGCTGCGGCCACCAGCGGACGCGCCTGGCCGTCAGGCTTTGCATAACGGCCGCTGTGGGTCAGCTGCAGCACTTTATAGGGCTTGGTCCCGGCTTCGCGGTCGATCAGGCGCACCAGATCGCGAAACGCCTCCACGTTCTGCTCGTGCAGCCAGAGCTGACGCGGATTGGCGCGGCCCTCCGGCACGACGGCGGTCGCCTCCACCCAGAGCAGCCCGGCTCCGCCGGACGCAAAGCGCTGGTAGCGCCGCAAGGTCAGCGCGTCCGGTTGTCCGTCCGCGCTCCCGTCGCAGCCTTCCATCGGCTGGATGGCCACCCGGTTGGGCGCGGTGCCTGTGCCGATCGAGCAGGGCCGGGCCAGGATTGCCGGGTCTTCGAGCAAAGGCAGTTCGAGGCCCATCCGGTCCAGGTCACGCTGCAGGTCAGCGGGGCTTACATAATCAAATCGTCGGAAAGGTTCAGAATGCGGCATGGGGCGCACCTCCAATATGCAGGATATCTGTCAGTCTAGCACAGCCGGGCAGCTGCTGCAATCGTTTGTGCAATCGATTGCAGCAGCATCTTGACCGGCTACCCGGCAGGTGTGTTATGCTGTCCGCATCGAGAGGTTTCCGAAAGGGGGCGCCTATGCTGCCATCCAATTCCGATTCCGGCCTGCCAGCCGGGTGGCTGCGCATCCATCCCGATGACAATGTCGCCGTCGTGCTGAACGAGGGATTCGCGGCGCCGCCCGGGCATAAAGTGGCCCTGGCCGCTTTAGAACCCGGACAGAGCCTCGTCAAGTACGGCTGGCCGATCGGTGTGGCTACGCAGCCGGTCAAGGCCGGCGAGTGGGTGCACACCCATAACCTGGCGACAAGCTTGACTGGCGATTTCACCGCTCTGTCCCCTCTCGCGGCGCCGGCTGTCCAGCCGGGTGCCCGGGCACCGGCAACCGCATGCACTTTTGCCGGGTACCGCCGGGCCGACGGCCGGGTCGGCACCCGAAACGAGCTATGGATCATCCCGACGGTCGGCTGTGTCAACCAGCTCGCGATACGGCTGGCTGAATACGGCCGCGCGCACATCGCGGACGGCGGCTGGTCCGGTCTGGACGGCGTACAGGCCTGGACCCATCCCTACGGCTGTTCCCAACTCGGCGACGATCACCTGCACACGGTCCGGCTGCTGGCCGCTCTGGCCCTCCATCCCAACGCCGGTGCAGTCCTGGTCGTCGGTCTGGGCTGCGAAAACAACCAGGTCGACAGTTTGCGGGAGCAGCTGGGCGCTTTCGACGCCGTGCGAATCCGGTTCATGGTCGCCCAGGAGGAACACGATGAGGAATCGTCCGGGCACGCGATCCTGGACGAACTGGCTCATCTCGCCGGTCAGGCGTCGCGCGTTTCCTGTCCGCTTGCCGACCTGGTCGTCGGACTCAAGTGCGGCGGTTCCGATTCCTATTCCGGCCTGACAGCCAATCCCCTGCTGGGCCGCTTCACCGACCGGCTGGTCAGTCTGGGGGGCTCTGCCCTGCTCAGTGAAATTCCCGAATGTTTCGGCGCGGAACAGGTGCTGCTGGCCCGAACCGCGGACGAAACGGTCCGGCAAGCCTTTATCCGGCTGATCCGTGATTTTCGCCAGTACTACACCAGCCAGGGCTTTCCGGTCGGCGAAAACCCGTCGCCAGGCAACAAAGCCGGCGGCATAACCACCCTGGAGGAAAAATCGCTGGGCTGTGTCCAGAAGGCCGGACAGGCGCCGCTGACCGCGGTCATCCGCTATGGAGAACGGCAGCGCAGCCGGGGACTGACGCTTCTGGAAGCGCCGGGCAACGATCTGGTCGCGGTTACCGCCCTGGCGGCTGCCGGCGCGCAGCTGATCCTGTTCACGACTGGGCGCGGCAACCCGCTGGGCGGTCCGGTTCCGACGCTCAAGATCGCCTCCAACAGCCAGCTGGCCCGGCACAAGCCGCACTGGATCGACCTGGATGCCGGCACAGTGCTGAGCGGCGCCAAGGCCCGGGCTGCCCTGGACGAAGAGCTGCTGCGCCTCGTCATCCGGATCGCGTCGGGCAGCTGCCTGACCCGCAGCGAACGGGCCGGTTACCGCGAAATCGCCATTTTCAAAAATGGCGTGACCTTGTGATACAATAAACATACGTGCTCCGGCGCGCATTACCAGATGAAAGCGAGGCCTATCCAATGCAATCGTTCATGGATCAAGATTACCTACTCAACAACGAGACCGCGCGCAGCCTGTTCCACGAGCACGCAGCCAAATTGCCGATCTGTGACTTTCACTGCCACATCGACGCGTCGGTGCTGGCGGCAAACCGCAATTTCCGCGATCTCACCGAGGCCTGGCTGGGCGGGGATCACTACAAATGGCGCGCCATGCGCCTGGCCGGGGTGCCTGAACGCTGCATCACCGGCGACGCCGATCCCGAGGAGAAATTCAAAGCCTGGGCGCAGATCCTGCCCGACCTGATCGGCAACCCGCTATACCCGTGGACGCATCTCGAGCTGCAGCGCTATTTCGGCATCGCTGAACCGCTCACCCCGGCCAGCGCACCGGCCATCTGGAAATCGGTCAACGAACAGCTGGCCCGGCCGGAATGCACGCCGGTCCAACTGCTGAAGCGCATGAAGGTGCGTATTTTGTGCACGACGGACGACCCGGTTTCGACGCTGCAGGACCATGCCCGCCTGGCAGGTCAAACAGGCGATCTGAAAGTCATTCCTGCCAGCCGGCCAGACCGGTTCCTGCGCCTGCTCAATCCGGCGTATCCGCAGGTCATCGCCGAACTGGAAGCGGTATCACCGGACAGCGCGCCAATCCGCTCACTGGACAGCCTGGCCGATGCGTTGCGCCAGCGGGCGGACGTGTTTCATCGCCATGGCTGCCGTCTTTCGGACCACGCGCTCGACACGATGCCCCAGATGCCGGTCAGCCGGACCGACGCCAACCGCTTGTTCCAGAAACGGCTGGCCGGACAGGAACTGCTGCCTGACGAAGCGGCACAGGTCCAGTTTGCCATCCTGACCGACCTGGCAGCCATTTACGAAGACCTCGGCTGGACCATGCAGCTGCATATCGGCGCTCTGCGCAACACCAGCCGAAGATATTTTGACAGGCTGGGTCCGGATACCGGGTTTGACGCGATTGCGGACATGCCGGTCGCGAGGCCGCTGGTCCAGCTGCTCAACGCCTGCCAGGAACAGAACGCGCTGCCCCGGACGCTGCTTTATTCGCTCAACGCCAATGACAACATGACGCTGTCCACGATCGGCAGCACCTTTGCCCGTGACGGCGAGCCGGCCTGGGTCACCCAGGGGCCGGCCTGGTGGTTCCACGACCAGAAAGACGGCATGCAGCTGCATCTGCAGCAGTACAGCCAAACCGGTGTCCTGGCCAATTTTGTCGGCATGTCGACGGATTCACGCAGCTTGCTGTCGTACACGCGCCATGAATACTTCCGGCGCATCTTCTGCAACCAGCTGGGCTTGTGGGTTGAGAACGGCGAATATCCGCGCGATATGGCCGCACTGGCCAGCCTGGTCGAACGGGTCTGCTGGAAGAACGCCGCCGGCCTGTTCGCCTGACGCGGTCAGCGGATGACGACCTTGGCAAACCACTCATCGCGCTGAACGCGGCGGACAAAGAGAATCGAGCGGCACAGCCAGTCAACATACATGGCGATCCAGACACCCAGAACACCCCAGGGCAGGATCACCGCGAAAACATATCCGAGCAGGATGCGCAGGAGCCACATGCTGACCATCGACACCACCATGGTGTAGCGGATGTCTCCGGCTCCGCGCAGACCGGCCGGTGTTATGAAGGATGTCGACCAGATAAAAGGCTGCACGATCAGGGACGAGAGGATCATGACCGAAACCAGTCGGCTGATTTCCGCGTCCTGCGTGTAGAGCGCGATCACCGGATTTTTGACAACCAGCATGATCAGGCTGATCAGGCCCATCGCAGCCGAGGCGGCCAGGGTCAGGAAATTCAGCTGTTTGCGGGCTTCTTTGAAACGCCCGGCCCCGATCTGCTGGCCGACCAGGGCTGTCGCCGCGATCGCCAGGGCGTTGCCCGGAACCATCAGGAGCGAATTGACCGAAATCGAGATGGTGTTAGCCGCAAGCGCGACCGTCCCTAAACGCACGATGTAGGTCTGGGTGATCAGCCGTCCGCCCTGGAACATCAGCTGTTCGGCACTGGCCGGGATGCCCAGCCGGAATATGCTGCGCAGCAGATCCCAGCGCGGCCGGAAAAGCGTCAGCTGAGTGAGGCGGATCCGCTTGGAGCCGTTCAGGAGCGGGATCAGCACCAGCAGCATCCCGATCGTCCGGGCGGCTGTCAGACCGATTGCCGCACCGCGAACGCCAAAGGCCGGCACCACCAGCGCCAGCTGACCGCGCCGGATATCCAGGCCGTAGATCAGGACATAGCTGAAAAGCACGTTGCACAGGTTCATGATGATGGAGATGCGCATCGGCGTGCGCGTGTCGCCGGATCCGCGCAGAATGCCAAAGGATACGCTGATCATGGCGATCGGGATGTAAGACCAGAGGCTGATGCTGATGTACTGGTTGGCATAGTCGAGCACGAGCGCTTCCGCGTCCCCGTAAAGCGCGTTGATGATCAGGGTGCGCAGCGCCATGAGGATCAGAGCCAGTCCGGTGGCGATCACGAAATTGGACAGCAGGGCCTGGGCGGCGCTCTGGCTGGCTTTGACGGTATCCTTCTGGCCTGTGTACTGGGCGACGATGACCGTGCCCCCGATGGACAGCGCGCTGAAGAGCGAGATCATGATGTTGCTGATCGTATCGATCATGCCGATGGCTGAAATCGCTTCCTTGCCCATGTTTGAGGCCAGCATCGTGTTGACGACGCCCATGATGACGATAAAAAACTGCTCGACCAGAACGGGCAGTGACATCTTGCCGACTGTGCCCGCCAGCCGCTTGAGTTCATTCCTGTTTTCCAATCCGCTCCTCCTGACAGTCTGCGCGATGGGGCAGCTGCCTTTCGCCAGCACATTCGCCACCCATTATAGCATGAAGCGACGGGAATACACGATCTGGAAGCTTTGTGCTACCCGGAGATGGCGGGGTGGGAAAGGTCATGTTTTTCCGGCGCGGGGGTGCATAATTTCGTGATATAATGAAGCAAATATCAATTTATGGCAAAGGCAGGTGGTCGCGTGCATCCCGTCGACCTGATCATAAAAAAACGTGACGGCGCCGCATTAAGCGCAGCGGAAATCCAGATGTTTGTCGATGGCGTCAGCCAGGGAAGCTGGCCGGATTACCAGGTGTCCGCCATGCTGATGGCGCTTTTCATCCGGGGTATGTCCGATGAGGAAACCTCGGCCCTGACCCTGGCCATGGCAGCCTCCGGGCGCCCGTTAGACCTGACCGGTCTGCCTGGTGTCAAAGTCGACAAGCACAGCACCGGCGGGGTCGGCGACACGACCACCCTGGTTCTGGCGCCGCTGGTCGCCGCTTGCGGCGTCCAAGTTGTTAAGATGTCGGGACGTGGTCTCGGCTTTACAGGAGGCACGATCGACAAACTGGAGTCGATTCCCGGTTTCCAGGCGGCCATTGACGAAGAACGGGCCCTGCAACTCGCGCGCGCCAACGGCCTGGTGATCATGGCCCAGACGGACAACCTGACTCCGGCAGACAAGAAGCTGTATGCCCTGCGCGATGTCACCGGCACCGTCGACTCCATCCCCCTGATCGCAGCCAGCATCATGAGCAAGAAAATCGCCGCCGGGGCCGATGCGATCGTTCTCGATGTCAAGTGCGGCAGCGGCGCGTTCATGAAAGATCTGGCTTCGGCCCGTCAGCTGGCCCAGACCATGGTCCGGATCGGCAAGCATACCGGCCGGGTCGTGACCGCGGTCATCTCCAGCATGGACCAGCCGCTGGGATGTCAGATTGGCAACACACTGGAGGTGGCGGAAGCCATCCAGGTGCTCAAAGGCCGGCAAGGCGGCGACCTGCTCGATATCTGCCTGATACTGGGTGCCGAAATGCTCGTCGCCGGCGGCGCCGCCGCAGATACCGGCACGGCCCGGATCCGCTTGGGCCAGGCGCTGGCCGACGGATCCGGTCTGGATAAGCTGCGGGCCTTGATCGAAGGCCAGCAGGGTGACAGCCGCGTTGTCGACGACCCCCTCCGTTTGCCCCAGCCGTCCTGCCGGCGAACCTGGGCGGCACCGCGCAGCGGCTACCTCACCGCCATGGACACGGCTGGCCTGGGACACGTGTTTGTCGCACTGGGCGGCGGCCGCCTGAGCAAGAGCGATTCGATCGACGTCACGGCCGGATTGGTCATGCAAGCCCGGCTGGGCCAGAATATAGTTGCCGGCGAACCGCTGGTCTGTCTTCAGGGCCAAAACCAGGCCAAGGTTGACCAGGCCCATGATGCCCTTGAAGCCCTGTTCACGATCGAGACCGAAGCCAAACCCGTTCGGCCCCTGATCCTGGACGTTATCCGCTGAGCATGCAGGAGTCCGCCATGAAACGAGTGACCATCATCGTTCTGGACAGCGTCGGCTGCGGCGCGAGTCCGGACGCGCACCTGTACGGCGACGCCGGCAGCAACACCTTGTCGCATGTCGCGGCGGCCGTTCCCCGGATGCGCCTGCCCCATCTCGCCACGCTCGGCCTGGGCCTGATTCCGGAGGTCAGCGGCATCGGGCGGACAGAACAGCCCACAGCCTGCTACGGCCGCATGCAGGAACAATCGGTCGGCAAAGATACGACGACGGGGCACTGGGAACTGGCCGGGCTGCGCCTGGAAAAGCCGTTTCCCGTCTACCCGGATGGATTTCCAGACGGCATTATACGCCGGCTCGAGGAGGCATTCGGCCGGAGCATCCTGGGCAATATCCCCGCCTCCGGAACCAGGATTATCCAGGATCTGGGCGACGAGCATGTTCGGACCGGATCCCCGATTGTCTATACATCCGCCGACAGTGTCCTCCAGATCGCCTGCCACGAGTCGGTTATCCCGCTCGAAATGCTCTACCGCTTCTGCGAGCAGGCACGTACCATCATGAGCGGCGAGCACGCGGTCGGGCGCATTATCGCCAGGCCTTTCGTCGGAAATTCCGGCGATTACCAGCGCACCGCCAACCGGCACGACTACGCACTCGAACCGTTTGGCCGGACCGTGCTGGACCTGGCCCAGGCAGCCGGCTATACCGTCGCCGGCATCGGCAAGATCCACGATATCTACGCAGGCCGCGGCCTGACCCGCTCGGTCCGAACCAGCAGCAACCAGGATGGCATCGAGAAAACGATCGGCTGGCTGGGCGAACCGTTCGACGGCATCCTGATGGTCAACCTGGTCGATTTCGATTCGCGCTACGGCCACCGCAACGATCCCGAGGGCTATGCCGATGCCCTGATGGCATTTGACGCCTGCCTGCCCGACCTGATCCGAGCGCTCTCCCCCGGCGAACTGCTGCTGATCACGGCGGACCATGGCTGCGATCCGACCTTTCCCGGCACAGACCACACGCGTGAATATGTTCCCCTGCTGGCCATCCTGCCGGGCATGCGCCGGGGCCTGTCGCTCGGAACGCGCACCTGCTTTTGCGATCTGGCCGCGACAGTCGCGGACTTTCTGGACCTGCCGGAGCGGCCGGAGGGCACCAGTTTCCGGCCGATGCTCGAGCGTGCAGGCCGCGAACCGTGAATCCGCCTGGCTTCCATGCTATAATGAAGGCAGGACAGGCTGGCAGCGCTAGCCGCGAAAACAGACGGAGGTGAAACACGTGACAGAGACTCGCTATTTTTGCCCGTTATTGAAGAAGGACATTGACGCGTCATTTTGCCGGGACATCACCTATGCCGCCGAAGGCCGCATCAGCCAGGCCGTCATCCCTGAAATCAACAACTGGGAGTATGCCAAGGATACCTGCGCCGATTGTGTCAACGCGTACTGGAACAAGAACAACATGCCCACCCCCACGATCAAGGAAACCTGAACCCGTCCTGCACGAGTTCCAAGCCGCATCAGCCCCGAACCGTTACGGACCGGGGCTGTTTTTTTGCTTGTATTGAACAATGAATCCATTCAATCAATAATTAATTATTGATTATCAATATATTTTTGTTGACATTCGGATTCTGGCGCAGTATAACAGGATGCAAGGGCAGCGTGTAGCGCAGCCCGGACACAAAACCTGCGAGGTGATGCTATGCTGCGCGATTTGACCTGCCGGCTTTCCGGCGCTTTATGCCTGATCATCGATTTCATCCTGATCCTGAACCTGCTGGCGCTGCTCCTGCTGCCGTTTTGGCTTAACGTGCTTTATGAGCAGCCAAACCTTTTCGGCCAGCTGGATGGTCGCCAGGCTGACAGCCGGCCGGCGGGCCTGGCATCTCAGGAATATCCCGCGGATGTTCCGCCCGGCAGCTATCCGTTCTATCTCGCCTTCCTTTACGTCTGCGGGCTCAGCACCGCCTGGATTTTATTCGAAGGCCGACGAATCTTGAAACGGGTCGCACAGCGTGAACCGTTTCACGCCAGGCAGAGCCGGTCATTTCAGCACATCGCCCTGGCGCTGGGCCTGCTGACAGCCGCGTTCGTCGTGAAGATCTTCACCTACAACACGTTTCTCACCCTGTTCTGCGCGGTCGTCTTCTTCATCCTGATTTTTATCGCCCTGCTGCTGGCGGACCTGTTTCGCCAGGCGTATCTCGTCAAAACCGAAAATGAACTGACGATCTGACACGGAGGTGCCCATGCCGATTGTTGTCAACCTCGATGTCATGATGGCCAGGCGGAAGATCGGACTGGCCCAACTGGCGGAGGAAGTCGGCCTGACTCAGGCCAACTTGTCCATCTTGAAGAACGGCCATGCCCGCGCCATCCGCTTCTCGACCCTGGAACGGCTATGCCAGGTTCTGGACTGCCAGCCAGCCGACCTGCTGGCCTATGAAACGCAACGAAACGAGGAAAACGCCCATGGATGATGTCAACACGAGCCGCAACACACCTGACCTTTACCCGCCTGCATGGCTGCATGTCCTGTCTGTTTTGGTCTATGCCTGGCTGGCAGTCCGGCTCTTTCTGTGGGGCGGCTGGGGACTGGGGTTCACCTTGCTCATCTTGCTGACAGAAGCGATGATCTATGGCTGGCTGCTGCTGCCGCGCGGTGCGGCAAAGCCCGATCGGTTCCGGCTGACGCGCGGCAGAATCGGGCTGCTGGCAGTCCTGACCGCCTGCATCGTCTGTCTGGCGGCCTGCTATGCCATCTGGTCCAGCCTGCCCCTGCGGGTGATCAACTTCCTCGTTCTGGCGGTCCTGCTGCTGGTCCAGTTCATGCTGCTGTTCCGTTTGTCCGGCAAGGACTGGGACCATCCGCTGTTCTGGCTGGAAAGCGCGCTTGCGCCCCTTGTCAGGCCCCTGCTCTGCCTGGGCGAGCTCAAGCATGTGAAGCAGCTGGTCCGGCCAACCGGTTCGGAAACACAAGGCCAGCGCCATCCGGCGCTTCGCCAGGCCATAGCCATCGCGGCCGGCGTGCTCATCGCTTTGCCCCTGTTGCTGCTGCTGGGCAGCCTATTGGCTTCGGCAGATGCCGTCTTCGCGGATAAAATAGCCGGCCTGACCGCCTGGCTGCAGCGCTTCTCCTTCACCCGGCTGGCCCGCCAGCTGCTGACGGCCCTCGTCCTGGCCCCCTTCATCTTCAGCGTCCTGGAGAGCGGCCGCCGGCAGCGCCGGATTCTATCGCTCACGGACGGGCAGCAGAGTGGTCTCAAGGCAAACCCCGGCCGAACCGCATTTGCCCGCACCATCCTGATCACGATACTGGTTTTTGTCACGGGTTTATATGCCTTTTTCGCCGTCATCCAATACCAATACCTGAGCGGTGCCCTCCGTTCCATCCTGCCCGAACACCTGACCTATGCCGAATACGCGCGCAGCGGTTTCTTTGAGCTGCTGGCCGTCAGCCTGGTCAACCTGGTCCTGATCTACCTGGCCGCCCGCGCAGCCAGGACGCAGACCACAACAGCCTGGACGCTGCGCGTCCTGGAATGGCTCCTGATCCTGGGCAGCCTGATTCAGTGGGTATCGGCGATCAGCCGGATGCGGCTTTATGTCGACACGTACGGATTGACCCGCCTGCGCTTCCTGTCCACGGCCTTCATGGGCCTGATCCTGGTCTGGCACATCCTTTTCGTCCTGCAGATCTTCATGCGGCGGCTGCCGCTGTTCAAATCCATGGCCATCGCAGCAGTTTTCGCCCTGCTCGTGTTGAATGCCGTCAATCCGGATTGGCAGATCGCCCGCTACAACGTGCAGCACGAAGCGCAATCTGACCTCGACCAAGCTTATCTGCTCGAGCTGTCAGACGATGCGGTCATCTGCTACCTGCCACTGCTGCAGGCCGCTGACCCGAAGCTGGCCAAGGAGATGCGTTTGCATCTGGAAGGCAGGTTGGAGCGATTGAATGCGATGCGCTGGCAGGAACTGAGCTGGCAGCAATGGCGGCTGCGCAGCGAACTGACGGCGGCCCTGGCCGGCAATCAGGGTCTGTCTGCCGGGTAATAGCACCAGTAGACGCCATAGGCCTCCGTGTAGACTTCCATCTTGCTGAAAGCGCCGCCGGCGGCCACGTTCTTCTCATAATTTAGCGGGGTTATGAAGGCGATCACGTATTTCGGCATGTTTCTGACCCTGTTGTAATAGGCATCGCGGGTCGCCTCATAGACAGCATCGTTGTAATAGGGTTTCCGAGTCGATGTGTAGGTGCTGAAATGGCCCGGGTAACTGATGACGCCCATGACGGTGTTCGGAAAATAGCGGTGATCGACCTGGTTCATGATCACGGTCGCGACGGCCAGGTAGCTGTCATAACCGTAGGTCGGACTGCCTTCCAGGGCGACGATGCGCGCCATCTCTAAAAACTCGGCGTTCTCTTCCGGTTCGGGTTCAGGCGTCGGTGACGGGCTCGGTTCGGGTGTCATGTCCGGCGTCGGCGACGCGGACGGCGCCGGACTCGGCTCGCCAGCCGGTGTCGGATCTGCCGTCGGGGCAGGCGAATCAGTCGGCTTGGACGTTGGCACGGCTGTCGGTTCCGGGGTCGCGGTCGGCCTGGGTGTCGGCGCTGCTGTCGGGGCCGGTGTGACCGGCGCCCGCACAAAGGATGCCGAGATCAGGCGGGTCAGGACGAACCCGACGGTGCCGTCCGCTGTTTTGACCCGGGACCAGTAGGTGCCGTAGCCGGTTCGCGTCAGGACATCCCCCATGGCCAGCTTGTCCAGGATCCGGCTATCGGTATTGGGTTCCTGGCGCAGATTGGCGGTGTAGGCCTTGACATAGAAGCGGGTCTGGTCGGATGTGAACGAAGCGACCGGCAGCGGTTCCTGGAAAATGCCGTTGTCATCGACCTGCGGCTGGTCGGTCGGCTCGGGTTCCGGCTTCGTGTTAAGCGGATAGATTTTTTCCTGCGTGATCAAATCCGTCAGGATGAAACCGGTTTGACCGTCGCCAAGATCGAGGCGGGACCAGCAGACCCCGTAACCTGTCCGCTGGAAATGGTCACCCATGACGGCGGTCCGGATGATTTCGGTATCCGTTCCGGGTGCTGTGCGAATATTGGCCTTGAATGCCTTGACGTAATACTCGGTCTGGTCGGCGGTGAAAGCATCCGCAGACAGGGGTTCCTGGCAGATGCCCTGCGCATCGGTCATCGGCGTGACCGTTACCGGCGGCAGCGTCGGGGTCAGCGGCACAGGCGACGGGGTTGCCGGTACGGGTGACGGGGTTGCCGGCGCAGGCGACGGGGTCGCGCGCGCGGATGATTGGGTCGGCGGCAGGTCGGTCGGGAAAGGACTCTGGCTGGCCGGTTGCGGCGAGACCGAAACGGACGCAGCGGTTTCAACGGTTGCATCCGGGCTTTGCGTTTCAGCCAAACTGCGCCAGCCCCAAGCTGCCACCGTTGCGGCTACGAGCAAGGCGGTCACGCTGAGCAGGATCCAGTCTGTCTTTCTTCGTGTCTTCACGCCATCCCTTTATCAGTGTGGTGACCTGTGCGGTTGAACATAACTGGATTATACCATAGCCTGGCCGAAGGGGAAATTGACAAGTCGGGGCTTTGGACCCTATGATGACCCTAGTACATCTACCGGCTTTGGCCAGTCTGTCTGGAGGAACCTGTTATGCAGCTCGACACGCCCTGCCTTGTTATTGACGCCGACCGCCTGGAGAACAACATCCGCGGCATGGCTGAACGGGCCCGCCGCCACAACGTGGCGCTCAGGCCGCACATCAAGACCCATAAATCGGTCGAGATTGCCCGCATGCAGCTGGATGCAGGGGCTTGCGGCATCACGGTCGCCAAGGTCTCCGAAGCTGAAATCATGGCGGACGCCGGCATTGACGACATATTCATCGCCTACCCGGTTATCGGGCCGGTCAAGCTGGAGCGGCTGACCCGGCTCGCGCAGCGCTGCCGCCGCCTGATTGTGGGGATCGACAGCCTGGCCGGCGCGCGGGCGTTGGACGAGGCAGCCCGCGCGGCCGGGCTGAAGCTCGAAGTTCGCATGGAGGTGGATATCGGGTTCGCCCGCACCGGTATCGCCCGGGAAGACGCCCTTGACCTCGCCCGGGCCGTCAGCCGGATGAGCGGACTCGACCTGACAGGGATCTTCGCCTTCAAGGCCATGACACTTGCCGGAAAACCCTCGCTGGACCTGCAGGCGGCCGGTGAAGAAGAAGGTCGTCTGACCGTTGAACTGGCCAACCGGATTCGGGCGGACGGTATCCCGCTTCGCGATGTCAGCGCCGGATCGACGCCGACGGCTGCGGTGATCGCCGCCCAGCCGGGGATTACCGAAATCCGCCCGGGCACCTATGTCTTCAACGACATGGCAACCGTCGCCAGCGGCGCCTGCCAGCATGCGGACTGCGCAGCCGGTGTGCTGGTGACCGTGGTGAGCAGCAACGGCCGGGACCGCCTGGTGGTCGACGGCGGCTGCAAGACCTTTTCCACCGACAGCCAACCGGGTACGCCGCCGCTCTGCTTGACGGGGTTCGGCCGGGTTCTGCAAGACGAACAACTGGTCCTCAATCGCATGACGGAAGAGCATGGCATGATGCTCGTCAAGCCAGGCGCAAAAAAGCACGAGGTCGGCGACCAGCTGCTGGTCATCCCCAACCATATCTGCACCACGGTCAATTTGCACGCGCAGGCAGTGCTGATCAAGGACCACCGCGAAATCCTGCGCACGATCAGGATCGATGCCCGGGGCTGCGTCACCTGACGGGAGCGAACTAAAGGCCGTGCTCGCGCAGGCGGATCTCGTGCGGGGTCACGCCAGTAAATGATTTGAAAACGCGGCGGAAATAAGCCGGCGAACTGAAATTGAGAGTCTGGCTGATCCATTCGACGCTGGCCTGGCTGCCGGCCAGAAGTTCGATAGCCTGGCGGACGCGAACCCGGTTCCGGTAAGTGACCGGCGAACAGCCGGTTTGCTTTTTGAACAGCAGGTAGAAATTGGATTCGCTCATGCCGCAAAACCGGGCCAGCTGGGGAACGGAAAAATCCAGTGCCGGGTTCGTTTCCAGCGCACGTACCGCCCGTTGCACCGGGCTGTTGCCTGTTTCCGGCTCCTCCTGGCGCAGCATCGGGGTCAGCTGCGTAAACAGCTGGTAAAACACGCTGAGCGCTTGTCCCGGGCTGCCGTCCTTCTTGTTGCATTCGCTATGCAGCTGCTCGAACAGCGCGGGGATTGCGTCGTCATGGCCGTTGATTTTCTGCAGATGATAGCGGCTGGGCACCGCGCCTGTCTCAGGGGCCAGCCTGGGGCGGGCAAACGTGAAGCGCAGCGAATAGAAAGAAATCTGCGGGGAACCTGCCCAGGTCGAGGTATAGGCCAGATCCCGGGGGATGTAGATCAGGTCGCCCGGCCCGGCCGTGAAACGGGTCCTGGCGGATACGATGTCGACCGTGCCCGCCAGCAGCAGGCCAATGCTCTCATTCTGATTGCCCATGGCCGGCCGATGGGTATGGCGGTGGAGAAAATTGACGATCTCAATCGTCAGCGAATCGATGAAGACAGGCTTGTTCCTGAGCGATTCCTGCAGCATGACCCGGACTCCTTTGGAGAATAGTATCCCTATCCGGCAGTATACTGTCTTATCCTGGGCTTGGCAAATGGCTATAATGATAGCATCTGATACGCGAGGTGACGGCTATGCACAACAGACAAATCTTGTTTACAGCGCCCAATCGGGCTGAACTGGTCAGCCAGGAGATGCGGGATCTGCCAGGACCCGACGAGGTGCTGGTCCGGACCTGCTATACGGCGGTCAGTGCGGGCACGGAGCGCGCCAACCTGATCGGGGAACGCCATGTCTACGGAGGCAAGATTCTAGACGAGGTCATCTTTCCACGCGCCCTGGGCTACAGCGGCACCGGCATCGTCGAAAAAGTCGGCGATGCGGTCACCCGTCTCAAGGTGGGCCAGCGCGTCGTGATCTACTTCGGCCAGCACAAGCAGTACAACATCGTCCCGGTCACGCATGCTTTCCCGATCGAGGACGACCGCGTCGGGCTGGATGAAGCCGCCCTGGCCGTCATCGCCTGTTTCCCCCTGCTTGGCATCCGCAAGACGCGCCTGGAAATCGGCGAAGCGGCCCTGGTGGCCGGTCTTGGCATCCTGGGCCAGCTGTCGGTTGCGTTCTGTAAAGCAGCCGGGGCGGTTCCGGTGATCGCGGCAGACCCCAATCCTGCCCGCCGCGCCCTGGCCCTCGAGCTCGGCGCGGATGCGGCGCTGGATCCTACAGCGCCCGGTTATACGGAAGCCGTCAAGCAGCTGACCGGCGGGTTTGGGGTTCCGGTCGCCATCGAGGTCACCGGCGTTTACGCGGCCCTGGTCCAGACACTCGGCTGCATGACCCGTTTTGGCCGCGTGTCCCTGCTGGGTTGTTCGCGCAACCCGGACCAGGCGCTCGACTTCTACCATCTGGTTCATTTTCCCGGGGTCTCCCTGATCGGGGCCAATAATTTTGCCCGGCCGCAGTTCGAGTCCAGCCCGGGAAATTGGACGGCCCAGGACGACTGTGCCGCGATTCTGCGCATGATGGCCAGCGGACGCCTGGCCGTCAAGCCCCTGATCGGCGAAGTCCATTCGCCGCAAGCGGCACCTGAGGTCTACCACCGGCTGGCCTATGATTACGCCAATTTCCCGATCGGTGTCCTGTTCGACTGGTCTCAGTTGACCTGAGCACATCGCATCGGCAACAAGAAAGGAAATGAAAAATGAAAGCAATTCTGATTGGTACCGACAAGCAATTGATCTGGACGGATGTTCCCGACCCGGTCATGCAGGATGACGAGGTTCTGATCGACATCCATGCGGCGGCCCTGAACCGGGCGGACCTCATGCAACGGGCCGGGCAGTACCCGCCTCCGCCCGGCTGTCCGGAATGGATGGGGCTGGAAGTATCCGGAATCGTCCGGCAGGTCGGCCCGGTGGCAGCCCGGAACAGCGCCTGGAAACCCGGGGACGAAGTCTGCGCCTTGCTGGGCGGCGGCGGCTATGCAGAGGCGGTGTCGGTGCGCTACGATATGCTGATGCCGATTCCCGACGGGATCTCCCTGGTCGAGGCCGCAGCGCTGCCCGAAGCGTTTGCCACGGCCTACCTGAACCTGTTTATCGAGGGCCAGGCCCAGCCTGGCGAGACGCTCCTGATGCATGCCGGCGCCAGCGGCCTGGCCAGCGTGGTCATCCCCATGGCCAGGAGCTTTGGCCTGCGCGTGATCACCAGCGTCCTGACCGCCGAAAAAGCGCGCTCGATCGCACACCTCCATGCGGATGTCATCATCGACAGCTCCTGCCAGCGGACGGCCGACGTGCTGCGTGAGCAGTCCGAGCTCGGTTTCCCCGTCAGCCTGGCCATCGACTGCCTGGGCAGCGAATCGATGGGCGAATGCCTGCCCTATCTGGCACGCGGCGCGCGCTGGATCATGATCGCAACGCTGGCCGGCGACCTGACCGAGATCAACCTGAGAACCATCTACACCCGCGGCATCCGCCTGATCGGCAGTACGTTGCGCAGCCGTCCGCCCGAGGTCAAGGCCAAGATCCTGGCCGGTCTCGTGGCAAAGGTCTGGCCGCGGGTGACCTCCGGTGACGTGCGTCCGACCGTCTACCGCGTGCTGCCGATTCAACAGGCTGAAGAAGCCCATGCCATCCTGGAGCGGGGCGAGCATGTCGGCAAGGTCATCCTGACCGTGCGCTGAAAGACAAGGTTACATCAGGCGTCGCCTTCCCCAAGCCCGCGCTGCAGAAAATCGAAGAGCAAATCCAGCCGCTCCTCGATCTGCTCCGGCGTTGGATCTGATTGCCTGTCGATCAGGATCTCGTCATAGTGCATCATGGTGAACCCGATCAGACGGATGACAAAATCCGGCGGAAAACGATCCGCCAGGTCGAGGTTGGCGATGCCGGACGCGACAATTTGCTGGAACGCGGTCTGCAGATCCGGCATGAACCGTTCGGCGAACACGTCTTTGACCGGCCCGGTTTCCCGGGCAAAGCGCAGGCCGAAACGGTACAGCTCGGGATTGTCATGCATGAATCGCGTCCCGGCCCGGGCTTGTTCTTTGAGCAGGACGAATATATTGGTCTCCTTGTTGTCGAGCAGCTTTTGCATCTGGGCGAAATAAGTCTGCTTGATCTGGACCAGATCGTCCACGATCGCCATGTAGAGGGCCATCTTGTCGGCAAAGTAGTGATAAAAAGTGCCTTTGGATGTGCCGGACGCCTTGATGATGCGATTGATCGAGGCCGCATCGTAGCTGTTGTCGGCAAACTCCCGGATGGCTGCGGCGAGGATGGCTTCTCGTTTGGTCACGCCTTATTCCTCATCCTCATGTTCGCTGGCCAGCTTCTGCTGCTTGCGTTTTTGCAAGATCAGTTTCCAGACCTTGAGCTTCAGGACCCCGATGGCCGCGACTGCGACCGCAATCAATACCCACCAATACCATTCCATTTGTCGTACCTCCGTCTCTTTATTGTGCTTGCAGACCTTTCTGGATTCTGGGCGCGAGGACTGCAAAGACACCCGCGCCCAGCAGGGCGTTGATGCCGACGAAAAGCAGCAGCTGTGCCCAACTTCCGTTCTGGGACAGGATCATCTCATTGGCCCGGTATGCCCAGTAGAAGGGTGACCAGTAGAGAAACGGATGCCACTTTTCGGCCAACAGTTCGTAACCGATGATCGAGCCGGCCAGCGGCAGGAACATCAGCTTAACGGAGCCGGCCGCTTCCATGACATCGTCGCCGTTGATGCCCTGGATAAAGCCGATCATGATGCTGAGCAGGGTCATGGCCAGGATCACCGGCAGCATCTGCAACAGGTTGATCTGGCCGCACCCGGTGACAAACAGGCCAATGACGGACATCAGGACGGCGAACACCGCGCCGGTCAGGCTCTTGCCCAGGATGAAGGTCAGCCGCGAGACCGGCGTCACGTGGATGGCGCTGATCGTCTTGTCGGTCTTTTCCTCGATGATGTTCAGGGCGATCAGCATGCCGGCCAGGACAGAGACAAACAGCAGCAGGGCGTTGACCATGATCTGCTTGAGCGGCGGGATCGTCCGGCCCAGGCTGACCAGCTCGGTCTGCTCCGAACCGGTCTGGGCGCCCGAATCGTAGAGCACCGCGATCAGCTTGACCAGCTCGACCGCTTCATCCGGTTCATTGCCCTGGGCCAGAACGAGCATGCCGGAGCCATCGCGCACGACGCCGATCAGGCTGTCCCGCTGCAGGACGCGGTCGGCCACCGCCTGCCTGTCCGGCAGCAAAGTCAAATGAGCGAACCGGTCAAAATACGCTTCACGATCCGGATCCTCGCCGGCGACCATCGCCACATTGACGGTCGTGTCGTTGATGCCGGGCGTGATCAGGTTGATGCCAAAGGCGAAAACCAGGGGGAAAATCAGGACAAAAAGCGTGATGAAATCACGGGTGCCAACTTTGATATCGCGGGCGAAAATCGTCCAGAGCCGCTTGAACACGGCGCTCACCTCCTCTTTTTGGTTCTCACGAAACGCTCAGGGTCTTCCGGTAGCGATGGTCAGCCAGGGCGAACAAACCGCAGCCGGCCACCAGCAGTCCGGCGGACACCATGAGGACAAAGCCGGTCTTGCCGTCCTCGATCAGGATCTCGCGAAACGACCAGATGACGAGATCCGAGGGGATGATCCGGATCCACCAGGGGTTCCAGCCAGGCAGGAAATAGGCGATGACCGGCAGCATCAGCAGGATCAGGACCACAAACACCGTGCCGAAGGCTTTGGTGATGTCCGCGTAGAAACTGGCGATCAAAAGACCCAGCACCGAGGCGAAGAATCCGCTGACCAAAAGGAGCAGCAGGACCAGGCCGTAGTTGATCTGGAATCCGAACACTGGCACGGTCACGATCAGGCCGGACACGGTCGCCGTCAGCAGCACGACCAGGATCTTGCTCAGCAGATAGCGGGCTACGGAGGAGGCCGTCACCGCGTAGGCGTTGATGACGCCTTCTTTCTTGTCCAGGAACACATAGGCCGCCATAATGAACATGCCCATGAAACTGCTGTTGAAGGCGATCAGGGTCGGGATGACGTTTTCCCTGTCGTTCAGCAGCACCTGGTCTGGCGCCAACTGCTCGACCGGCAGGTCAGCGATTTTTTCCGCCACCCCGTCCAGGCTTGCTCCGGGTATGACAGACAACAGGTTCTGCAGACGCTGCGATTCATAGCCCTGCAGGTAATAGGTGTAGTGCAGCTGGCCGGCATCGTCCAGCGACAGCACCATGCCGATATTCCGCTGCGTGTCGGCCAGTGCACGCACCGCGTCGGCGCTGTCCACGATGTAGACACGGGCCGTCTCCGTTTCAATCAGTTTGGTGTCGAAAGCCTGGCCGCCCGATTCGAGAACAACCGTTTGCCACTGGCCGTCCAGGTCTTCCTCAAGCAGGTCCGCCGTCAGCCGATCGGCAGCCGGCTGGGGCAGGTCGAGGTGCAGGAGTTGCGTCTGGACGGCGCGGATCTGCTCCGGGATCGCGAAGAGCACGACGGCCAGCAGGACGACGGCGAAGAAGATTTCGATGTAGAAATAGAAGCTGCGTGTCGCCAGGGTGAGCTCCTTGACAAAGCTGCTGAACAGTTTCATTCAGGTCAGCCCCCTTCCGGTCACCGTGATGAAGATCTCCTCCAGCGTCGCTTCCTTGGTATGCATGGTCATGATCTCGTACGTGCCGAGAATGGCCTGCAGACGCGCCTTATCTTCTGCCTGGACGGTCGACAAGGTCTCGGTCTGCGGTCTGCCGTCCGCGAGGTATTCGACCGTCACCACTTTTTCACCATATTGCAGCTTCAAGTTTTTCGGCGAGTCGATCAGCTTGATCTCGCCGTCGACGATAAAGGCGACCCGATGGCAGAGCTCGTCGGCGATAAACATGTTGTGGGTGGTCAGGAAGACGGTTGTCCCCTTTTCGTTCTGCGCTTTGATGATGTCCTTGATGTTGGCCGCGATCGCCGGATCCAGGCCCGTAGTCGGCTCGTCCAGGAACCACAGCTCCGGGTTGTTGATCATCGAGCGGGCAAAGGTCAGCCGGTGCTTCATGCCCTTGGAAAAGGTGCCGACCTTGAGGTTCTCCTTGCCGCCCAACCCCACCTGCCGGATCAGCTCCAGCGGATCGCGCGTCGGGACATCGAAGAGCTGCCGGTAGAACGCCAGGTTCTCCCGGGCGGTCAGTTTGCTGTAGACATTGGACTGCTCAAAGGAAACCCCGATGCGGTTGAACATCTCGTTTTTCATGCTCTTGACCGGATAGCCGGCGACGGTGACATCGCCCTGCTGCAGCTTGAGCAGACCGGTCAGGATGCCCTGGGTCGTCGATTTACCGGCTCCGGAAGGGCCAAGAAAGCCGAAGACTTCCCCTTTGGGTACGTCGAAACTGACATCCTTGACAGCATAACGGTCATCCTGGGAATAAGAATGATAGAGCCCGGATACATGGATCATGGTTTTGTCCCCCATCGCGATGGCAACAAGCAGGCCGGTGCGTCAGCGAATAGACCATATGGTCTAGACCACATGGTCTATTTTATCCGCCTCATTGTCGATTGTCAAGATCTGGCAATAAAACGACGCAGATTTTTTTCGGTCAGGGCGAGCCAGGCGTCTGCCGGCGAAGCATATCCGGGTTGCACCCCGTTCTGCCAATGCTGTTCCAAGAGCTTTTGATCCAGCGCGAGCCAGTCGGCGGCCCATTGCGGCTCGTATGTGTCGGCCAGGCCGTCCGTGCCAAAGAGGATGTGGTCCAGCAGCGGGTAGCCGATGCCGAGCAGTTTGCGATAGAGCTCGTCGCGATAAAGCCTGGGCGTTCCGGGCGTCAGGTCGATGAACATCTCGGCACAAGCCTGGGGTGCCTGGCGCCTGGCTTGTTGAAACTTGCCGAAAACAGCCAGGCATTCGTCGATCCAGGGCCAGGAGGCATGGGCCAGCGCGAAACGAAGCTTCGGAATGTGGAGCAGGGCTTCGAAACCGGCCGGCCGGTTGAAGCGCGAGGAATCCTGCCCGTCCCAGAGGATGCCGGAGTGAAAAAGCAAGGGACGGCCGGCAGCGGCGATCCGCCGGGCCGTATCCAGAACCGCCGGGTG
>JAAYJD010000154.1 GCA_012523135.1 Clostridiaceae bacterium | reverse complement strand
TTGCCACAATGGCTGATTTTTTTGGAAACAGGTGGCAAGTCAATGCGCTGATGATTCCTACACCGTTCCGTAAAAAGGCAGTACCATATCTACAGCCTGTAGGTGAAGTTATGGCACTCTATGAAAAATATAAAGGGGACACTGCTGTATCGGTTGAAGGACCACCTGATCTTGATATGACTGGTAGCCGCAAGGGGAACACGTTATTTTTGCATGTTGCCAACACGACTTTGAATCGGTCGATCAAAGCGTCATTTCAGATCGAGGGGAAAAAGATCATCAATGGAAAGGTTCATGAGATTGCTGTTGATCCTGATTTTGAAATTACTGAACTAGAACCTCATGCACTTCGTCCTGTGTCGTTTTCGATAAAAGATGATTCATGGACATTTTCTCCTGCCAGTGTGTCGGTTGTTGTTCTGCAACTTGAGGATGAACTATAACATGTAGTATTGTAGACGGGCGGTAATGTTGGCGGAAGCACTAAGCACCGACAATGGCGTAAGAAAAGAGCCGACAAAGCGCCAAGCAGATGCCAAACGCACCGACAAAGGACCACCGCCAGGCCAAGCAGCAAGCCATCCGCCAACAAGGCAAAAACACAAGAGGCACTTCGCCTGACGGAACCGTCGAGAGAAGTGCCTCTTGTGTTAATGGGCCGTTGGCATGACCCGTGTCGGAACTGGCGTCGGCCAGCGTCAGGCGCCGCGAACACCTCTTTGGCGATCCATGTCTGCCAGCACGGTAACCACATGTCGTTCATCGACGGCGTTTTCATTATTTTTAAGCGTGAGCATCAGAGCATTGCCGGCGATCAGGTTGACGACACGGGGGATCCCCTGGGTTGCGGCAAAGATGGCTTTGGCAGCGGAATCGGTGAAAACGGGGCGTTCCCGGCCGGCCTGAAGCATCCGGTCGTCGAGATAAGCCTGGCATTCGGACAACGTCAGGCCGGTTAGGTGGTACTGCATCCGCACCCGCTGTGCGATCGGTTCGAGCAGGTTGGTATTGAGGGTGCGGCGCAGTTTGCCCTGACCGGCCAGGACAACCGGGAAGGCGGGATGGGGGTTTTTCCCCTGGGTCATCAAGAACCGCAGTTCCAACAGACTGGGTTCCGGCCATTCGTGCGCCTCGTCAATCATGACGGCCAGCGGCCTCGCCTGAGCACTGGTTCTGGCTTCCAGCAGGTCATGCCACTGCTGCCTGACCCGGACAGCGGAGAAGGCCGGGATTTCGCCAAGTGCCTTGAGCAGGCCGGCATACAGTTCCTTGGTCGTCATCCGGGAACTGCTCAGCCAGATGACCTGGTAATCAGCCTGAGGCAGTTCATCGGCCAGCAGAGCCAGCAAGGTAGATTTGCCGCTGCCCACTTCACCGGTCAGGATGCCGAGCGTGCGATCTTCGACCACCAGCCGCATCCGGGCTAAGGCTTCCTGCTGCGCCGCGCCCAGCAGTCTGGGCCGCTCGCCATTCGCCAAAAACGGATTAGCCGCATTCATAGATGCATCGTCCCGGTGTCATGAACCGTGAATTCCAGTTGTCCGGGCAGGGGCAATTCGGATGAAGCCAGGTCCGTCAACCGGGCTTTGCGGTTGCGGGTATGAAAATTGGCGCTGGCATCCAGCAGGCGGGCGTTGCAGATCAGTTGTCCATCGATCGCGACTTCTGCATCGTTGGGCGCAAAAGGATCATAGCGAACCTGGACCCATAGCCCTGCCAGTTCGGCGGCGACCTCGTAGCTGGCACCGCTGAGGGAAACACAGCCGGTCTTGTCGACTTTTCTGGTCTCTTCCAGAAAGAAAAACCGGCGCAGGGCTTCCTTGCTGTACGGCAATTCTTTGACAGGAAACCGTTCCAGCCTGGCCTGAGGTGTTTCATGGGTGGTGCCATGCGTGCGCTGGTGGTAATAGTTCATGACCCATTCGGTAAAGGCCCGGTTGAGGTCGTCGAGGGTCACGATCTGGCCGGCGGCAATCTTGGCCAGGGCATCGGGCTTGAAACTGCTGTCGACAAAACGGAAAACCCGTTCAATTTTCCCCCGACCCTGAGGCTTGTACGGTCGGCTGTGGCTCAGGCGAATCCCCAGGCGCGCACAAACCCGGGCGATATG
>JAAYJD010000153.1 GCA_012523135.1 Clostridiaceae bacterium | reverse complement strand
GGAGACACGCCGATGAATCTCGCAACCATTCACCTGGCAGACGGCAGCAGCCTTGACGTGCCGGTCAGCCTGGCTGACCAGGCCACAGGGCATACCGCCCGGATCAGCCGGGAAGCCATTCCGCCGCAGGCCGTTTCGGTCGACTTCATGCCCGAGTACCTGACCGCCCGGACCGGCGATGACGGCTACCTGGTGGTGCCGCACGGCCATCGCTGGAGCGGCAGCTTTATCAGCTATTTCACCGAGCGGCCGGACACGGAATTCGTCTCCAGCGGCTGTATCCTGCCTTTTTTTGGCATCCGGCAGACGGACCAGGCCATTTTGGCGGTCGTCACCGGCATGCCCTACGATTTTGAGGTCGTCGCTTCCGTCACAGGCGGCCGCTACCGGGTCTATGCCCGCTTCCAGCTCGACGGGGACGCGCCCTACGAAGATCTTTGCATCCAGTTTGTCTCCCTGACGGGCCAAGACGCCAGCTATGCCGGCATGGCCCGCCGTTTCCGGCAGATGCAGCTCGAAGCGGGCGTATGCCGACCGCTCAAGGAACGTCTCAACCCCGAGCTGGCCTATGCCGCCCAGGCGATCGAGATCCGGATCCGGCTCGGCTGGAAACCAGTTCCCTCGCCGGTACTGGAGCAGACCGTGGAAACGGAACCGCCCATGCACGTGGCCATGACCTTCCGGCAAGTCGAAGACCTGCTGGACAGCCTGTCTGCCCAGGGAATCGACAAGGCCCAGATCTGCCTGGTCGGCTGGAACCAGAAAGGCCATGACGGCCGCTGGCCCCAGGCGTTCCCGGTTGAGGAGGCGCTCGGCGGCGAAGCCGGTCTCAGGCGCCTGATCGCCAAGGCGCAGCGGATGGGCTACCAGATCGTCTGCCACACCAACCACTCCGACGCCTACCGCATCGCCGACAGCTGGGACGAGCGGGACCTGATCAAGAACAAGAACGCCGGCTTGTCGCAAAACACGGTCTGGAGCGGCGGCCAGATGTACAACATCTGCCCGGCCCGCTCGGTCGAACTGGCCGGCCAAATGCTGCCCCGGGTGGCCGAACTGGGCTTTCGCGGCTTGCATTACGTCGACGTGCTCTCGGTCGTGCACCCGCGCAAATGCCACGATCCGGCCCATCCGCAGCACCGCGGCCAGACGGTCGCCAACCTGCGCCAGGTCATGGAACGGAGCCGCGAGCTGTTCGGCGGCTTCGCCTCGGAGGGCACCTACTGGTTCGCAGCCGGCAGATTGGATTTCGGGCTGTACGTCACCTTCAACCTGCTGGGCAAGCAACCGGACATCGCCGACCGGATCGTGCCGCTCTGGCAGCTGGTGTACCACGGGATCGTCTTGAGCAACCCCTCGTCTGAGACAGTCAATGTCCCGATCAAGAGCTGGCAGGCGCAGCTCATCTTCCACGAGCACGGCGGCCGGCCGCTGATTTACCTGCAGTCGAAGTTTGTTTCCGGCAACCGCGTCAACTGGATGGGCGAGCAGGACCTGACGGCCGACACACCGGAAGCGATGGCCGCCAGCGTCGCGAAAATCAAGGAAACCTACGTCGCCTACCAGGCCGCCCGCGACCGCCAGCTGGCCTTCATGGACGAGCACGACTATCTGACCGACAAGGTCTGCCGGACACGTTACAGCGACGGCAGCGAATTCGTCTACAACTACGGCGAAACCCCCTACACGGTCGCCGGACTTGAGGTTTTGCCCCACACCTGGAGCCAGGTGCATCAATAACAGCAAGGAGATCTGCCATGAACACCTTATTGCACATCGGATTTGTCGGCTGCGGCAGCTTTGTCCAGCACTTCATCCCGCTTTTCAAGGCTCATCCCTATGTCGGGTCAGTCGCCGTAACCGACCTGATCCCCGAACGCCGGATCGAGACCGCCAAAAAGCACGGCGTCACGGACATCTACGATTCCTTCGAAGACATGCTCAAGAGCACCAAGCTGAACTGCATTGCCATCTTCACTCAGCGCCACCTGCATGGCCCGCTGGCGATCGCGGCCCTCAAGGCCGGCAAGCACGTCTACAGCGCCGTCCCGATGGCCACGTCGGTCGAGGAGATCGGCCAGATCGTCGAACTGGTCAAACAGACCGGCCTGACCTACTCCATGGGCGAAACCGGCCATTACCGCCCCTGCAGCATTTTCTGCCGCACCAAGCTGCAAAGCGGCGAAATGGGCGAGTTCGTCTACGGCGAGTCGCAGTACAACCACGATATGCGCCATTTCTACGCCTCCTACCAGCGTTCCGGCGGACCGGACTGGAAACGGGCGGCGGCCGGTATCCCCCCGATGTTCTACCCTACCCATTCGACCGGTATGATGCTTTCCTCGACCGGCTCCTATGCGCGCAAAGTGGCGGCTTTCGGCTACCGCGACCACCACGAGGACGGGATCTTCGGCGAAGGCAAAAACGATTGGGACAACCCCTTCACCAACACCAGCGCCATGCTGTACCTGGCCAACGGCGGTATCGCCCGCATCAGCGAGAACCGGCGCATCGGCTGGTATGGCCCGCAGTCCTACATCACGAACTTCTGCGGCACCGCCGGGTCTTACGAGTGCTCGATCGCCCAGCACAGCTATGTCCGCCTCTCCGGCATGGACGCCGTCTACGAGGATGTCAGCGGGCTGCTCAATCCGTTCGAGATGCAAAAGCACGTCTCCGAAGAGGGCTTTTCCAACGCGGTCGTCAACAACAAGTGGTCGAGCACCTTTGCCCCGATCCAGAACACCAAGCGGCTGCCCGAGGCGTTTATCGGCATGCCGGACGGCCATGGCGGCACGCACAAGTACATGTGCGACGATTTCTGCAAAGCCGCCTATACCGGCAAGCTGTCGCCGACCAACGCCTGGGTCGCCGCCCGCTACAATCTGCCCGGCCTGGTCGCGCACCAGTCCGCGCTCAAGGACGGCGAGTCCCTGGACGTGCCGGATTTCGGCGATCCGCCAGCCGGCATGGACGTGATCGATTCCGACAAATAAGGGACCTTTGTCTCCATTCAATACCGGGAAGCGAACCGGGGCCGTGCATGCGGCCCCGGTTTTTTACCCCTTGACATTGACGTAACGGCAAGGTTTATTATGGGACTGTTCAGACCTGCAGGAGAAAGACCATGACCTACACGATCCAAAAACTGGCCAGGCTGGCCGGGATCAGCACCCGGACGCTGCGGCACTACGACGCCATCGGGCTGCTCTGCCCCGCCCGCGATGACAGCTCCGGTTACCGGCATTACGGTCCGGATGACGTCGACCGGCTCCAGCAGATTCTGTTCTACCGCGCGCTGGACATGCCGCTGGAAGGGATCCGGGCCGTTCTGGATGCGCCGGACTTTGCGGCCGCGGATGCCCTGCGGGCGCACCAGGCTGCCCTGCAGGCAAAGAAACAACAGGTTGCGCTGCTGCTCGCGACGGTCGAAAAGACCATCGCCATGAAGGAGGGACGACTCAAAATGACAGACGAGGAAAAATTCGCCGGTTTGAAAAAGAAGCTGATCGACGACAACGAAACCCGCTTTGGCCGGGAAGTCCGCGACCGCTACGGCGACGATGCCGTGGACGCGTCCAACGCCCGGCTCCAGGGCATGACTCAGGCCCAGTACCAGGCCAGCCAGCAGGCCGGCGAGGAATTGAACGCGGTCTTGAAGCGAGCCTGCCAGGCCGGTGACCCCGACAGCGCGCTGGCCCGAGAAGCCTGCGCCAAACACAAGGTTTGGCTGGGCTATTTCTGGAAAACAATCACCCCGCAGGCCCACCTGGGCCTGGTCGAGATGTACGTGGCCGACGAGCGATTCAGCGCCTACTACGAGCAGATCGCGCCGGGCTGCGCCGTCTTTCTGCGCGATGCCATGAAACGCTACTACAGCAAAACATGACGATGGCGCTCAGTCCATCGGGAAGACCAGCCCGATCTCGCGCCGGATGCTGTCCAGCAGATCCATCACGTCAACCGACTGCCGCCAGGTCATGAGCGGGCTTTCCAGCAAGCCGTCGTCCAGACAGCGCATCAGTTCACGGGCCTCGAAATCGAAGCCGGTCGCGCCGCCGGCCGAGTAGGGCGCCCGGATCACCTGATCTTCAACATCGCCGCTCCGGCTGCGCACGACCGCCTGCTCCGGGTGATAGAATTCCGGCACGTCGATGGTCGCCTTTTCGCAATAGATCGTCGCCGCGACCCGCGTCGCCTGGATGACACTGGACCGCAGCACGGCCATCGCGCCGTCGCGGTACTGGAACAAGACGGCAGTCATCCCGTCGACTCCGGTTGAGACCCGGGTCGTCAGCGCCTTGATCGCCGTCGGCGACTCCCCTTTCATCCAGGTGGCGTAGGAAACACAATAGACGCCGACATCAAGCAGGCTGCCGCCTGCCAGCTGCGGCGCGTAAATCCGGCTTTCCGGGTGGTCGACCGGGCCGCGCGGCCAGCTGCCGAAACCGAAGTCCACCTCGATCAGGGTAACAGCCCCCAATGCCCCGCTGTCGAGCAGCGCCTTGACCTGCCGGTTGACCGGAAAAAAGCGCGTCCACATTGCCTCCATGAAAAACTGCTGGTTGGCGGCGGCACAAGCGACCAACTGGCAGGCCTGGCGGGCATTGACCGCGACCGGCTTTTCGCAGAGCACGGCCTTTTTCGCTTCCAGGGCCTGCTGCGCCAGCTCGGCGTGCTGCGGGTGCGGCGTCGCCACGTAGACGATGTCGACCGCCGGGTCCTGGAGCAGCTCGCTGTAGGAGCCATAGGCCTTCTGGAAGCCGTACTGCCCGGCAAACGGGCGAGCCCGGTCCAGGTCGCGCGAGGCGACCGCCGCCAGGCTGGCCTGTTCGCAGCGCGGCAGGTCGTTGAGGAAGCGGTGAGCGATCCGCCCGGGACCCAGGATGCCCCAGCCATATGTTTTCATGTGTTCACCTCGTCACCAGGTCACGCAAAGCGGTGAAGCCAAAGGCGCCTCGTGGCCGGTCAGGGCCAGTTCGCCTGTTGCCGGGTCCACCGCAAGGACGGTCACCGTATGCTCTTTTTCGTTGCTGCTCAGCAAATAGCGGCCGTCCGGCGAAAAGTCAAAATCGCGCGGCGACCGGCCGCCGCTGGGCGCGATCGAGACCAGGCGCACCCGCTCGCCATCGATGGCAAAGCAGGCGATCGAGTCGTGGCCGCGGTTGGATACACAGACAAAGCGGCCGTCCGGCGACAGGCGGATCGCGGCGCAGGTGTTCTCGCCGGTAAAACCATCCGGCAAGGTCGGCTGCGTTGCCAGCATTTCGAGGGTTCCGTCACGGTAGCGGTACACCGTCAGGCTGGACGCTAGTTCGTTGGCGCAAAAAGCGCAGGAGCCGTCGCGGGAAAACACCAGGTGGCGTGGCCCCTGGCCCGGCTGCGCGCGGCAGATAAAGGCCGGATCCGGGCCCAGGCCGGTTTGCGGATCGACCGCATACAGGATGATCTGGTCAAGACCCAGGTCGACGACGCACAAGAAGCGGCCATCCGGCGTGAAAACCGCGGCGTGGGTGTGCGGGCCTTCCTGCCGCCGGGGATTGACGCTGGATCCCTCGTGCTGAACCAGGCGCGAACGCGGCCCCAAGCTGCCATCCACCAGGACAGGTAGTTCGGTCAGGTTGCCGCTGACATAGTTGGCTGTGTAGAGAAAGCGGCCGTTCGGCGACAGGGCCAGGTGGCAGGCGACCGTGCCGCCCAGCGGCTGCAGCTCGCCCAGAGGCGTGAGCGAGCCGTCCGGCTGCACCTGGAGCGCCTGGGCGCCGCTTTCGGCGCGGCCGGCAAAGGGTGCGCGCAGCAGCAGGTAGATCACGGGGCCGCGGCGGATCGCGTACATCGGTTCGGCAGCGGCGAAATGGTCCTGCAGGGCCAGGCGGCCGTCCGGCAGCAGTTCATAGCGGAAGACACCGCCCTCCGGGACACAGGAGGATAAGCAGACAGTCTGGTTTGTCATGGCGTTCACGCTGAACCGGGCCGGGTCCGCGGTTCAATCTCCTTGCTCAGGTTTCAGGTCCCCGGACACATCCAGTATACCAGATGCGGCAGCCGGAAAATCTCCGGTCATGGTAAAATAAGGGAAACAGGCCGCGCCGGCGGCCGGAAAACGGAGGGCATCCGGATGTCGCAAGAAGAAGCCATGGTTCGCCTGACCGCAGACGATTACGATGAGGCCATCGATTTTCTCAACCTTGTATTCAGCCAGTCCAGCCGGCCGCACGATTTCGAGAAGCTGCTGCCCCGGATGTGCGTGCCCGACGACGAGCACATGGGCAAGCATTTCGCGGTCAAGGCCGGCGGCCGTATCCAGGCCATGCTGGGCGTATATCCCCTGCCCACGACCATTGATGGCCGCCCGTTCATGTTTGCGACAGTCGGCAACGTGGCGACGCACATCAAGGCCCGCAGCCGCGGCTGCATGACGCGCCTGCTGGACGAGGCGATGCTGGAGCTCGAGCGCATCGGGGCCGACGCGGCCCGGCTGGGCGGACTGCGCCAGCGCTATGGCCGCTACGGGTTTGAGAAGGCCGGCACGTGCTACACCTACACATTGACGGCCCGAAACGTGCGCGCCTGCTTCGGCGATCTGCTCTCCGGCGACATCCGCTTCACGCCGATCGGCGCGCAGGACGAATCCTTGCTCGCCCGGGCCCGCGACCTCGCCGGCCAGCGCGCGATGGCGGTCGACCGCGGCAGCCCGGCCGAATTCCACAAGACCCTGCAGGCCTGGCAAAACCAGCCCTGGGCCGCCTTCGACCCCGATGGGCGCATGATCGGGTACCTGACCGCCTCGGCCGACCACAGCGCGTTGGCCGAGCAAGTCGCCGACAACCCCCAGCGGTTGGTGGAGATGCTGTGTGCCTGGCTGACCCAGCGCCAGCTGGACAGCGTCTCGTTCAGCCTGGCACCCTGGGAACTGGCCAGCTGCCGCACCTTCAACCGCATCTGCGAGCAGTTCGCCATCCAGCCGGCGACCCACCTCCTGATCCGCAACTACGCCGGCCTGGCCGACGCCCTGCTGGCCGTACAGGCCCGACAGGTCCGGCTGCCTCCCGGCCGGGTCGTGATCGGCATCGAGGATTACGGCAGCCTGGTCCTGGAGGTGGAGCAGTCCCAGGGCCGTTGCCGGCGCAGTGACGAACCCGGATCGATCCAGGTCGATCCGCTGACCGCGACGCGACTGCTCTTCGGCCCCATGCCGCCGTCTGCTGTCACCAGTCTGCCGGAAGACGCATCCGCCTGCCTGGCCGCCTGGTTGCCCCTGCCGATGTCCTGGAACGGCCTGGACCGCGTTTGATGCGCCATTGACGCCCGCGGCACCACCCGTTAAGATATAGGCAAAGGCGCCGTCTGCCGTTTATTCCACCACCAATGAGAAAGAAGGGGTTACAGCATGTATCGTGGAGAAACAAGAAATCCAGTCCTGGTCATCGTACTCAGTATTGTGACATGCGGCATATACCAGATCGTCTGGCTTTTCATGGTCAGCAATGAGATCAACAATGCGGCTGGTGAAAAGAAAATCGATCCTGTCATTTTTTTCCTATTAGGTCTGCTTTGCTTCCCGCTCATGTATGTCGGCCTGTACAAAATCGACGAAGCGCTGTTTGAGCTCAACCCGCGCTACAACTTGCCGGCGGAAAAGCATTTCATCCTCTGGCTGCTGCTCAGCCTGGTCGGCATCGGCTGGCTGTTCATGGGCTACCAGGTTCAGGAAAACCTGAACAACATGTGGGCTCGCACCGCGCCGCAGGCCTGAGCGAACCGCACCCTGCCCAATCTGATGAAAAAAGCATGGACACGATTCAAGAAAGCCCTGCGCCAGCAGGGCTTTCTCTGGGCGGGTCTGACGGCTTTTTTTCTTTTGGCCTGGCTCTTGACCGGAACCGGCTGCACGTTCGCCTCGACCACGGGGCTGCCCTGCCCCGGCTGCGGCCTGACCCGGGCGCTTGCGGCCGCCCTGCACGGCGACTTGGCCCTCGCGTTCCGTCTGCACCCGCTGTTCTGGCTGGCGCCGTTGATTCTGGCCGCCGTGCTGGTTCTGCTGGCTGTCGCGCCGGACAAGCTGAGCAGCCCGCGCCTGAACGCGCTCTGGATCGGGCTGGCCATCCTGTTCATGGTCGTCTACCTGATCCGTATGGCGCTTCTTTTCCCGGACCAGGAGCCGATGATCTGGAATGAGCAGGCTGTTCTGCCCCGCCTGTTCCGCTTTCTGGCCGGCCTCTGGCATTCAGGTTAGGCTCAGCACCGCGCCGCGCCCCAGCAGCTGGCGTTCAAACCGCACAGCTCCGTTTTCAAAACCAAACGGCAGAATCCGACCGTCCAGCCGGGCTTGCTTGATCTGTGCCGCTTCGGGGACAGACAAGGACCGCAGGGGCAGGCATCCGCCCAGGACCGCCAGCTCGACGGCGTTTTTTGCCTGCTCCGGCCAGCGGATCTCCCCCCAGGCGGCGTCGACCGACCAGAAGAATTGGAGCGGCCGGCATCCGGCATGCAGCGGCCGGAATGACAGCTGCTCGCCGGCCATATCGCAGTGAAAGCCGCTGTAAGCCAAAAGCAGCGCGTACGAGGCCATCGAGCGCGCATAGTTGCTGCCGCACTCAAATTCGTTCCAGGGGTTGCGCTTTTCACCGTCGTAGCGGTCGCGCACCGCCTGGACCACCTGCAGCCCTTCTTTTTCCAGGCCGCGCAGGATCATGTGGCTGCCGGCCTGGTATTCGAAGCCATGCATCGTCTCCTCGCTGTAGGGCGCGGGCACAGCCGGCTTGAGGCAATCGTCCGGCCAGGCGCAGATCATCGTGCCGGCTTCGTCGTTGAGGCCATAGATCCGGCAGGGGTTGAACAGCGTGCGGAAAGAGGAGCGGTAATTGTAGCGGTGGATGGACTTCAAGGCTGAACGGACCTTTTCCGGGTCAAAGATGTCCCCGAGGCCGGTTAAGTCACAGTGCCACTGGCCCAGTACCTGGTCGATCGCACACCCCTCCCCGATCTGGTATTTCAACTCGCCGGCTTCTTCGTGCCAATAGACGTCGTGGCTGTCTTTGCCGACCAGGGTGTCACGGCTGAACGCATCCAGCAGCGACCGGTCCTTGAGGTCGATTTTCTGGATGAAATACGTGCCGTTATACAGGTTTTCGTCGGCCCAGGCGCGGCCGCGCGCCAGAATTCCCCGGTATTGTTCGGCTGCCTCCCCGTCGCCGACGGCTTCGGCCAGCCGGATGCCGGCCTGCAAGGCTGCCAGGTAGATGCCGGTCAGCCAGGCGTTGGGGCCAAACAGCTCCATGTCCAGCGTGTGGTGCTGGCGGCCTGTAAGCACGCCCTGCCGGTCGGGATCCCAGCGGTCCGGGTTGTCCGGCGACCAGGCATACTCGAGCGAGCGTTTGACCGCCGGCCAGAGCCGTTTGAGCCAGGCCGTGTCGCCGCAGACCATAAAGTCGCGGTACACCTTGACGACGCCGCCCAACTGGCCGTCCGCGCAAGCGCGGAAGGCGGACGGCGCACGGCCCGGCGGCAGCTGCAGCCGGAACGGCATTTCGCCGCTGAGCTTGAGGTTGTGGCGGTAATCGAGCTCGCGCATCGACCGCTCCAGGCTAGGATACAGGTACGGCAGGGCGTAGGCATAGTTCCAGACATGGGTGCAGGAGCCTTCGCAGCAGCCCGCGTGGGCATGGCAGCCCTCAAAGCCGTAGAAAGATCCGTCTGCCAGGCGCAGGCAGGTCGGTGAACGCAGCAGCGAGAGGTTGGCGGTGACCGCCTCCAGGGCCGCCTCCGGCAGCGACGAACCGTAAAGGCTGGCGACAAACCGGCGTGTCTCCTCTTCCAGGCTGTCCCAGTTTTCCTGCAGGTGCACATTGACGGCCAGGCCGTCCGGAAACAGCACGGCGTAGTGGTTTTTCCAGGTGTTGCTTAGCAGCTGGGAGCGGGCGGCTTCCTCCGGTGACAGTCCGGGTCGATCCAGTTTCTCCGGATTCCAGTAGTTGGTCGCGTTGGGAAAATACCAGGCCAGGACAAACCGGGCCTGCCCGGTTTCACCTGGCATCAGGGTCAGGCGCGTTGTCAGCGTGGCCATCGCCTCGTCCTTTTCCTGGCGCAGTTCCAGGTTCACGCGGCGGTTCTTCAGGTCGCCTGGCGATGTGAAGTCGCGCCAGAACGTCGCCAGGCTGTCAAACCAGCTGCCGCGGTACCAGTCCTCCTGCCAGCTGACGCGTTCCCCGCGCACCGAAAAGACCAGTTCACCGAAATCCGGGTCGTCCGGATCCGCCCAGGTGCTCTGCTGACGCACCAGGTGCACCGGACCGGCCTGCAGGTGCGTGTTGTAGCGCTTGCCTTTCGGCAGCAGGTTGTTGACGCTGAAGGCCAGGACATAGTCGAGCGCCCGCCCGGTTGTGTTGGCCAGTGTCAGGGTGAAACAGGCAGCCGGCAGGCTGGAGGCGTCGGCATCGAGCGGAACCATGGGGTTGAAGGCTTCCAGCGCGGCCTTTCCGGGGAACGTGTCATCCGCGAAATCGATCCGGGCGACCGGGTAGGTGCCTGTAAAGATGGCGTCCCAGAAATGCGGCGCGCCGGCCAGCAAAAAACGTGACGGACCAAACCCGCAGTTCGATTCTCCGCCGGTATAGGGCGGGGGCAGATCGCTGTTCAGGACACGGGCGTCAAGAACCTGGCCGTCTTCCTCAACCTTGACGGCGAAATGGGAAAAACCGTTCAGGCTGTTTTTATTGGGCCGGTTGCATATTTCCCAGTCGATCAGCCGGCCGGTGCCCGACAAGCCAATGCAGCCGCTGCCGATCCCGCCCAGGGGAAAGGAGATTTCCTTGAGCTTCGTGCCGCCATACGTAAACCGCTCCATAGTGCCCTCCCGCCTGCGCCAGGCCTCTGCCTCAGGGTTGTGTTTCAGGGCTATTATAGGCCATCTGGCCGGCGGCAGCCAGACTAACGGTTTTTTAAGGGGCAGCTGCAGGAGACGGCGACCGAAACGAGCCGGTCGGTAAACGATAAGGCTGTCCCCGTTCTCCTTTTTCAGCAATCCTGATTCCCCGAAAAACCAGGCAATGCGTCTTTTTTTCGTTCTTCGCAACCGCAA
The DNA here is from genome assembly GCA_012523135.1 of Clostridiaceae bacterium. Classification (GTDB taxonomy): domain Bacteria; phylum Bacillota; class Clostridia; order Saccharofermentanales; family UBA5734; genus JAAYBY01. The sequence continues at coordinate 889 of JAAYJD010000153.1, read as the reverse complement.
TCTGTCCGGGTGCCTGCATCTGATACCGGGCAATCGCCGTCAGCTGCTGCTGACATCAGGGATCCAGAAACTGAAATGGTGTTCCATGGCATCGGAAATGCGATCAGCATGACGTGTTTTGACCACATCGAGCAGTTCCGCGTGCAGTTCAATCAAACGCCGGCCATTATCCGTCGCCAGAATCTGCCCGATCGTGCGCCGGCGTGACGGAGCCGTCAGCCGCTCGATCATGCTGCTGACCTTGTCGATCAGGTCATTGTCTGTGATCTGGACCAAAACACGGTGAAAGGCGATGTCGGCATCGAGCACCTTGTCCGCATCGACTCCATCCCGGATCACTTGCTGCTCCAGGTTGTGGAAGGCCTGCTCCAGCTGGCGGATCTGAGCTGGCGTCACACGCCGGATAACCGTATCCAGGATCCCGGTCTCAAAGACGCGGCGCAACGCGACGATGTGCTTGGAGGCGTCCTTTTCCAGGATCAGGCTATAGATCAGCGGATCCAGCATGTGGTCGTTGAAGCTGTCGCAAACAAAAGTTCCCTCCGCGCGGCGGATCTGCAGCACACCTTGTGAGACCAGGATCTTGATCGCCTCACGCACCGAGTTGCGTCCGACACCGATCGAATCGCTCAGTTCAAGTTCGGTCGGAATCTTGTCGCCTGCCTTGAGTTCGCCGCTGATAATCGCATCGGTCACGCGTTCAACGATCTGGTCGACCACCGAGCGGTTTGACATGGGCCGCAGAATACTGTTGGCTGTCTCTTTCTGAAATGTTGGTACCATACTTCATCCCTGCCTTGATTTTTAATGTCCAATGTTATTCAAATTACAATCAGTATAATCGGAACATCCCGGCATGACAAGAAAACCGGCATGTACCGGCCTGTTT
>JAAYJD010000152.1 GCA_012523135.1 Clostridiaceae bacterium | reverse complement strand
GTGCCACACATAGATCACGATTGCTCCAACACCTTTGGTTCTGCCAGCGTGATGGTCGTAACGATCCATCACGCCAGATCCTGAGATCGGTCTTGCGTAATTTTAGCTTGTAGTGCCCCCATGCACATGTATCCTGACTTCCCATCCATGACGCTCGTACGCCCCATTGCCGATATTCAAGACCTTGCCTCACGGCGCGAACGCTTACCGCACGATCCGACAAGCACCGATCAGGTCTTCGCCTTGTCAGTCGAGGTCCTTAATGCGTCGAATCCATTCCAGCAACTGCGCCGTGTCATACGGGGGGAATCCGGTGATGTAGTGGTTTGCACCCGCCTTTTCTGCAAAGGTCCACCGAATCACGTATAATTTTTGCTCGCCCGGAATGATGCGAAGTCTGGAAACAACGCTGTTTTGCCCGGCCTGGACGGTTGCCGTACCGGTGACCTGAGGTTGTTTCTCACCTGCTGCGGTTACCGAATACTGGACAAGCACCGGGTCACGTGTATCGTTGCTGACGATCACGTCATGGTACCAATCCTTCAATTCGGCCAGCAAAACCAATACCGGCTGCTGAACGCGCTTCATGTAAAAAAAGGCCTGCTTCTTACCGAAATAATAATCAACGATTGCGTCCGAGATCTGCGGCCAGCAATCGAGCATGTTCCACCAGATGATCCCGGTTCGGTCCCACTTCAAGGCGCGTGTCCGTTCGACGAAGAATTTCAGTGCTTCCGCCTGGGACATCTGCGAGAGCTGAACAAATGTTTCAAGATCACTCGGTTCTTCACCGGCCAGAATCCGCACCTGGTTGGCCATCAACTCATTGCGTCCGTTGATCGTTGATTCGATGCGGATATCTTCTGTGCTGTGCATCGCCCATGTCTTGTTGTGATATGGCCACAAAGCATTTTCTGGAATGAAACGCTTCAGGCTTTCAGGGTTCGGGCAACCATGGTAGCCGGCTTCGCTGATAAAATGTGCCGTGCTGTGCTTGTAGAAATCGTCCTTGTACCAGGCCCTGGCCCCCCAGGTGTGCTGTTCGGGGACATCGTCCGTGTGGAAACCTGCGGGTATTTCCGGTGACGAAGCCAGGAAAAAGCGATACGGATCGTGGGCCTGGACCAGCCGGCGCAAGGTCTCGTGGGCAACGCGATTGTAACGGCTGTCGTAATGAGGATACATGAAGCCCATATTTTTCAGATCAAGTTCGTTATCGCCGGACCAGAGCACGAGGCTGGGATGATTACGCAGTTTCCGGATCACGGAACCCGCTTCTTTTTCCATAACCGGGACGAAATCGCTGCTTTGGGGATAGTTGGTGTTCCCCAATGCAAAATCCTGCCAGACCATGATGCCCGCCTGGTCGCACAGGTCGAAAAATGCCGTGTCCTCATAGACGTTGCCTCCCCAGCAGCGGATGATGTTGCAGCCGGCTTCGATACACAGTTGATGTGCTTGGTGCAGGCGGTCCTTGTCCCGGCTGTGCAGCGCATCCAGCGGAACCCAGTTGGTGCCCTTGGCAAAGATGGGCGTGTCGTTGACATACAGCATGAACTGCTGCTTGCCAGGTTCAAAGCTGCGTTCCAGGCGAAATGTGCGCAGACCGATGCGTTCCTTGCGCGTATCAACCACTTCACCGTTGTGAATCAACGTCATGCTGATGTCATACAAGTTAGCATCGCCATAGCCAGCCGGCCACCAGAGCTGCGGCTGATCGATCCAGACAGCGTGGTTGCCGCTGATGAAATGGGCAGGCAGCTCCTGTTCAAAAGCAGAATCCTTGCAACGTCCGCTGATGCGCACCCGGAAGCCGTCAAGGGTGTCCGCATCCGTTACAAAGCGATAGCCATACTGCAGCCAGATACCGGTTTGACTCCGTTGAGGCGTCGCATAATAGGTTTCCGTGATGCGTGTTTCCTTGACCCAGGTGAGCCGCGCAGACCGCCAAATCCCGGCAGACACCAGTCTGGGCGCAATGTCCCAGCCAAAGCAGTGGGGCGCCTTACGCATCCAGCAGATCTCGTTGCGATGTGCCGTGCCGCGCATGGCCATGGTGTATTCCTTGCCGCGGGCGTAGTTCATCGCTGCGTGGATGTGCACCACGATCTGATTGATTTCGCCCTGACGCACCGCATCGCTGACATCGAAGCGGTGCTCGATAAACATGTTGTCGGTCTGGCCGACATGAGTCCCATTGACATAGATATCCGCGTACGTGTCAATCCCATCGAAGCTGAGCACAACTCGTTCGCCTGCCGTTATAGATGGGACAACAAAGGATCGGACATAGACCCATTGGAAATACTCGTATTGGGCAAAACGATACAGGTTATCGCCATAAAACGGGTCTTCTTCGATGCCCGCCTGGACCAGATCGATCTCGACATTACCTGGAACGGCAGCCTGGATCTTGTGGCAGCGAGTCAGCAGGTCCGGCGAATAAGACTGCCAGTTGCCCCCCTTCTCGGGTGAGAAATATAAATCCCATGCCCCGTCAAGAGAAACACACGTTTGTTCGGCGGCAGCTGGTTCGCGGTTATCGTCCATCCTTATGTTTTCCTTTGCTTTCAATCATCATAATCATTTTTTCAAGGCAATTTGAATGCAGGTTCCAGTCCGGCGATCGCCTGCATCCAGGAGCGGAACTGCTCCAGGCTATAGGGATAGCGGCCGGCGACATAGTGGTTGTGGAAACGCCGGTCCCCGATCTGCCATGCGATCAGGTACAGCCCCTGGTGCGATGGGTTGGCCGTGAAATCATTAAGTTCGACACGCGCGTCCGGCGCCAGCGTGAAATTTCCCTCTGCGACACAGGTCCCGCTTTCATGGTGCGTCACCTGGTATGAGCCGGCCACGTCCTTGAACGTGTCGTTGACCGCGATCAGGCGGTGCTTCCAGGCGTTGTATTCGTCGATCATCAGCTGCACGTCCTGCTGGCTGCGCCCGATGATGTGCCAGGCCAGCTTGGGCGTGTAGTAGTAGTCCACCACCGCGTCCGAGATCTGCGGCCAGCCGTCGATCACATTCCACCAGATCAGGCCGGTCTTCTTGCCTTTCTGCATCCGGAACTGCTCGATGAAAAACTTCTTGGCCTCGGCCTGCGACACCTGGGAGGCGAAGACGAAATCATCCAGGCCTTCGGGAACCTGGCCGAAGAGGATTGCCACCTGTTTGGCCATCAGCTCGTTGCGGTCGTAGCCGCGCTTGTAGAGCGGCCGCTCGCTGTTGTGCACCAGCCACTGGCGGCTGCCGGCAAAAGGCCACAGCTCATCTTCCGTGATGAATTTACGCAAGGAATCGGCCGACGGGCAGCCGTGGTAGCCGATCTCGCTGGCGAAAAGAGCCGTGTTGAGGCGGTAGAAGTCGCCCTTGAAGTCATCCCGGGGGCCCCAGAGATGCTGTTCCGGCCCTTGCATGGCGTGGTCGTATTCCGCCGGCATGTAGGGCGAGGACGGCAGGTAGAAGCGCAACGGGTCATGCGCGGCCACCACGCGGGGCAGCACCTCGCGGGTGACCCGGTTGTAACGGGCAAAACCCTTGGGGTAGTTCTTGTAGACGACGGCATCCACCTCGTTGTCGCCGGCCCAGAGCAGGATGCAGGCGTGGTTGCGCCGCGCCTTGCCGACCACCGTCGCTTCCTCCTCGATGATGCTGGCAAACGCGTCATCGGAGGGCTGGCCCGAACAGGCCATTGTGAAGTCCTGCCATACCAAAAGGCCCTTTTCATCGCACAGGTCATAGAAGCGCTGCGACTCGTAGACATTGCCGCCCCAGCAGCGCAAGGCGTTGCAGCCGCAGCCGCAGGCCAGCTTGATCGCCTGGTCCACGCGGCGCTCATCCAGGCTGTGCAGGGCCGACAGCGGCACCCAGTTGGAGCCCCGGATGAAAATCGGCTTGCCGTTGACCAGCACCTGGAAGCGCTGCGGCTTGTCCAGGTCGAAACTGGCGTCGACCGTCGCGGTCCGGATGCCGAAGCGAAAGATGCGCTCGTCGCACAACGTGTCAGCCCTGTAGAGCCTGACCGTGATCTCGTAGAGCGGCTGGGCGCCGTAGCCGCGCGGCCACCACAGCTGTGGCTGCGCCACCGTGAAATCGAATGAGTTGCTGATGAAGTGGGTCGTCTGTTCGGCCCGGAACGTCTGTTCGCCGCAGCGCCCGGTCAGTTCGACCCGGTAGAGGGGCAGACGCCATTGGTCGCTGCTGAAGGTGTACACAAAGCGCAGCCGGGCCGACGTCTCGCTCGCCTGCAACGTGGTCAGGTAGAGGTCTTCCAGAAATTCACGGTCCCGGTATTCCAGCGCGACCGGTTTCCAAAGCCCGGCGGACAGCAGCCGCGGCATGATGTCCCAGCCAAAGCAGTGGGGCGGCATGCGCAGCCGGGTCATTTCATCGCCGTGCTCCCCGCCCCGGGCGGCAGCCGTATAGGTCATCCGGCGAGCCTGGTTCATGGCCGAGCGGATAAAGACCGTCAGGGTGTTGGGCGTGTCCCAGCGGATGCTGTCGCTGATGTCAACGCTGTGCGGGATCAGCATATTGGTGGTTTCCAGGATAAGGTTGCCATTCAAGTAAATAGTGGCAAAGGTGTTGATCCCGCCGAAACGAAGCAGCACCTGCCGGCCCCGCTGGCCTATATCCGCCGAGAAGTGGCGCTCGAAAAGCCAGTTGCCGTATTCGTATTTCTCGAAGTCCAGGACATGGCCGGCCAGAAACGGATCCTGTTCAAGACCCGCCCGCATGAGATCCAGTTCGACATTGCCCGGCACCTGCGCGTCGATCTTGCGGTAGCCTTTGGCCTCTGCCTCCTGTGTTGTTGTCAGGATTTGACCGTCGTCATCGCCGAAATACAAGGTCCAGGTATCATTCAGGTTAACTGTCGTATTCATAAGATGCTCCTGTCGTCATGTGTCGTTTGCGGTCATCTTCATACCCAACAAACTACCACATGTCGGCTGAATAGCCAACCGCGTGTCATGCAGCTGACGTTATCCCATCAAAAGGCCATGCGCTGCCAGCCAGGCTCGCCGTTCTGGGGCAGCCCGAGCAGTTCTTTGGCGGCTTGGACATAAAAGCGGTAGTTTTCCAACGGCGTCCCGTTGGGGATCCGGTGGTCGAGACCGAAAACGACGCCGCCCTCCTGCATCTGGGGCTGGAGCTTGTAGCGCAGCTCGCGCTCGATCGCCGCCTTGTCCTGGCGCAGCACGTGCTTGTCGATCCCGCCCTTGAAGGCGAGCCGACGGCCGTATTTCTTTCTCAGGGCGACGATGTCCATGCCCGCAGCCGGTTCGGCCGGGTACATGATCGTGACCCCGCAGTCGAGGAAGGCGTCGGTGACGGCGTTCATGTTACCGTCGCTGTCCTGGCTGAACAGGCGCGTCCCCTTGGCCTGGAGCATGTCCCAAACTTTACGGTAATAGGGCCTGATGTACTCGTAGACCTGGTTCGGGCCCGCGAGCGGTCCCGACTTGCCGGCCATGTCTTCGTGTACGGCCAGGTTGTCGATCTGGAGCTTCTCGCTGATCCGGTCCAGCACGGCCAGGGCAGTGTCGCCGGCCGTTGCCAGGATGTCGTGCATCAGCTCCGGATCGTCGTAGTAGCACAGGCAGGCGTTCTCCTCACCCATCAGCTGCCGGGGCAGGTCGAAGCCGCCCGGCATCGACGCGAGGACCATCGCGCCCTCCTGCTGGGCTTTTTTGGCTTTCGCTACCTGATCCCATTTGATCCGGTCTTCCCGGAAAGTATACCAGGGCTTGATCTTGAGCCAGCTGGCCATGTCGGTGACCGGATAGGCCAGCGGCAGCGCAATCGTGGCCCGTCCCTTGCACAGCTTGGTCTTGCGTCCCAGCTCATCGACGGCGATCACGTATTCCGCGGTTTCTTCGATCCGATGCGGCTGAATGCCGCCCATGAGGCCCGTGTTGCCGCCGCAGGAGATGACCGGCACATAGTCGAAGCCAAACGCGGTAAGATCCAGCTCGCCCGCTGTGGCGCCCTGGGAAAGCCATTCGGCTTCAAGACCGATCAGCGGTCCGAACAGCTCGACCAGCATCGGCCGCGTCCCTCCGGCAAAGGTCATCAGGTCCATGTATTCTTCCCGTCTCCAGCGCATCGCATTACCTCCCAAGTCTGCAGGTTGCTTTTCTTGTTATATCCTACCGGAGCAAACGACCTTTTGCCATGGATTTTTCCCCGCTCCATAGACAAATCCGTGGTAGAATTGAGACAAAGGAGATCTGTCATGATCCTTTCAGACCTGGTGCCGTATCTGAGATACTATGTGGACCGGCACTGTCCGGCCCAAGCCTGGCAAGTCGGCCCCAGGACGATTCCCGATCACGAACTCGTCCTGATCACGGCCGGTCAGGGCCAGATCGTGGTTGACGGCAAAAGCGGTCTGGTGCAAGCCGGGCGGCTGCTCTATTTCCAGCCGGGCCTGCAGCACACGCTTAAGAGCGACCCGAACCGCCCGCTGGTTTTCCATGCCCTGCATTTCAGCTACACCCGGGTCAGCTATAGCCATGGCCAATGGACGATCGGACAGGATGATACGCCGCTGCCGGTTCCGACCATTCAGGACTGTGTCAGGAGCCAGCATCTGGACAGATTGTTTTGCGCGATCGGACGGCACTGGTCCGAGTCGCCGGTCGGAAACAGCCTGGCCTGCCGCGGTTTGTTTCTCCAGTTGCTGCACCAGGTGATTGCCGGTTCCTCCGGACGACCGGCCGGTTCGCAACACGCTGTGGCGGCCATCCTGGCGACGCGCGACACCATCGATGTGCAATTTGCCAGCCGTCTTTCGGTGCGCGAGCTGGCCGGCCAGGCCGGCTTGTCCGTCGATTACTTCACGCGTCTTTTCCGCCAGGTGACCAGCATGACGCCCCAGGACTATATCTGCCATGTCCGGATCGCCAAGGCCAGGGAATTGCTGCTCGATCCGGCCGCCAAGGTCAGGGAGGTCGCCCTCCGGGTCGGTTACCCGGACGAGTTCTATTTCAGCCGATTGTTCAAAAAACAGGTCGGCATCAGCCCCCAGGCCTTTCAGAACCTGTCCGACAGAACCTGAATCGCCATGCGACTTGACAACGCCGGGCAGATGTCTTAGTTTTAACGTTAAAGGGACCAGGAGCCACGCATGGATACCGACCATTTCTGGAAAACCTTTTTGCAGAGCCAGGGACTCGACGAGCACACGTCCTATTTCGAATGCTTTCATTTCGAACTGACCGAAAAATGGGCCAACGAGCTGCTCCGCCTGGTCCTGACCGGCCAGAAGAAGGCCACCTGCAGCAGCCTGTGGTCGTTTGAGCGGGAAGGCCAGCGGCCGCCCCGGGCCGGCGACTACAGCATCGTGACCGACTGGGATGGGAATCCCCGCTGCGTCATCCGGACAACCGGCGTGCGCATACTCCCCTTCAAGGACATGACGTTCGCGCTGTGCCAGCTTGAAGGCGAGGACGACAACCTGGAATCCTGGCGCAAGGGCCACATCGCCTTTTTCCAGGCGGAGGGCAAACAACTCGGCTGCATGTTCACGGAAGACATGCCGGTGGTCTTCGAAACCTTCGCGGTTGTATACCAAAATTAGCGGTTTTTGTGTATCTTACCGTCCCTGCCGCTCCCGGAACGGGCTGCCGGCAGACCCAAGACACGTGAAAGTCGGTGATATCTATGACCAAGCTCATGATCCCCGGACCAACCGAAGTCAGCCCCGCCGTGCTCGAACAGCTGGCC
>JAAYJD010000151.1 GCA_012523135.1 Clostridiaceae bacterium | reverse complement strand
TTGTATGATATTGTTGTAAATTATTTTTTGCTGATTTATAATCTATCTGAAAATAATTTTCTCATCAGTCCAAGACAAAACGCTTGAGGTTATACCGGGAGGTCATCATGTCCAGAAAGATCGCGATCATCGGATCAGGCAGCTACAATTTTACGACAGCCGTTGTCAGGGATATCCTGAGTTACCCAGCGCTGGCTGACGCACGTATCTCTTTGATGGATATCGACGCGGAACGGTTGGAGATCAGCCGCCTGACTGTGGCCAAGCTGATTAAAGCCGGCAACTATCCGGCCAGCCTCAGCGCGACCCAAGACCGTATCGAGGCGCTGAAGGGCGCAGACGCCGTTATCTGCACGATCCGGATCGATCCGCTTTCGGTCTGGCGCAAAGACCTGGAGATCCCCTTGAAGTACGGCGTCGACATCAATGTCGGCGATACCCGCGGACCTGCCGGCATCTTCCGGGCGCTGCGGACCATCCCGGTCATGATGGATATCTGCGCCGATATCGAACATTTCTGCCCGGAAGCGGTGCTGCTAAATTACACCAATCCCATGCCGATGCTCTGCAAGGCCATGCAGACCTACAGTAAAGCCAATGTCATCGGCATCTGCCATAGTGTCCAGGGAACTGCGGAAATGCTGGCCAAGTGGCTGGGGACGTCGATCGGCCAGGTCAGCTACCTGTGCGCCGGCATCAACCACCAGGCCTGGTTCTTGAAGTATGTCGTCGACGGAACAGATGCCTTACCCCAATTGCGTCAAATAGTCCAAGACCAGCCTGAAGTCTATGAAGCGGAGATCGTACGCAACGAGATGTTCCTGCACCTGGGTTACTACGTCACCGAATCGAGCGGTCATAACAGCGAATACAACCCCTGGTTTCGCAAACGCCAGGATTTGCTCGACCAGTACTGCCGCCGCGGTACCAGCTGGAATCCCGGGGAAACCAATTTTTCGATCAAGAAAATTTCCGAACGCGATGCAAATCGCGACAAGGAAAAGGCGGAGTGGCTAGCCAAAGACGAGATCGATCTCAAGCGCGGCAAGGAATATGCCTCTGGCATCCTCAACGCCCTGATCGGCGATGGTTCGCCGTTTGAGTTCAATGCCAATCTGCTTAACCAGGGCATGATCACCAATTTGCCCCATAAGACGTGTGTCGAAGTTCCTGTCGTGGCCTCACCAAGAGGTCTGATGCCGGCCTCTATCGGCGATCTGCCGCCGCAGCTGGCCATCCTGAACAGCATCAATGCCCAGTGCGATGACCTGGCCGTCGCGGGATCATTTGCCGGCGATCCCCAGATGATCTACCACGCGATCTGCCACGATCCCCTGACCGCAGCGGTTCTCAGCCTCAAGGAGATCCAGAAGATGGTCGATGAGCTTTTCCTGGCTCATGCCGATCTGCTGCCGCAGTTCAAGCACGTGAACTGATGTGCATGTTATGAAAAAATTGTCAGACAGTGAACGATAGCCCATGATGATCTATTGCATACGCCATGCGCAAGCCGCTTTTCAGCAGCCGAACGCGTCGCGCTGGGACCCACCGCTAACCGGACTGGGCTGCAGACAAGCCACATGGTTGGGCGATCGTCTGAAGGCGTCCGGCTTCAATGGCCCTATATACTGCTCCCCGTTCCATCGGGCGCTGCAAACCGCTCAGTGTGTTGCGGATGTGACTGGCAGCACGATATATCTGGCCTGGCGTATCCGAGAAATAGCCATGACCGCCGAGTCCTTTTCTGGGTTTACCGGGATGACCGCCGAACGGTGCATAGCGCTATACAGCAGTCTTGCCAAGCACCAGGAACTGCCCGACCTCTGGTGGACCGAGCAAGCTGAAACGCAAGAACAGGTCGAAGCTCGCTGTCGGCCGCTGGCCGATGAGATCCTTGTCAAGGGTGAAGACTGTCTCGTTGTCGGGCACGGCGCGTCGATCACGGCTTTCGTATCGATTATGCTGCAGAAATCCGGATACCGGTTAATGGATTCGGTCCCATGCCTGAATACAAGTCTGAGCGCGTTTTACTCAGACGGACAACGGATAGAACCGCAACTGATCCATGACGACACGCATGTACCGCTTCTGGAGCGGACATCGAACAGCAGGTATTTGCTCACGCCCATAAATGAAAAGCCACTCTGAAACGATATCTGTCGATTAACTTAATCTTGATCTTGTGATATAACAGGATCAGATCATAAATCAGTCGCACACCCAATATTGGAATGCTCCGTCTCGTTGGGTGCACCAAAGGCCGTATTTTCTAGCGGTATTCCGTGTCAACCGGAAAACATCTGGTTTCCTCTTATCTGGTATTCATCGATCCATGCTGTTGCTGTCCAGCAGAAAATCCAATACATGAATCGTCAAGATCCCGTTATCATCATAAAAAGCAGGTGTCATATCGTTTGTTACGATTATTTTTTTGAATGAATCAGCCGTTTTTAGGAAGGGCCTGATTTCCTGCGCCCGCTTTGTTTTATCCGGTAATGAATATGCCGATTGAACGTAGTATCGCTTTGCACCGCGATGACATATAAAATCGATCTCCAGCTGTTTCCTGACTGCTTTTCCGTTTTTGTCTTTTTCGGCAACCGTGACAACACCGATATCCACGTCAAATCCGCGCACCTTCAGTTCGTTGTAGATGACATTTTCCAAGCTGTGGGTTGGCTCATTCTGTCTGAATCCAAGTCTTGCATTTCTTAACCCCAAATCCGAAAAATAGTATTTCTTTGGCGTCTCAATATATGCTTTACCCTTAACATCAAAGCGTTGCGCTGCTTCCACAAGAAACGCATCTTCAAAATAACTCAGGTGTTTGCCAATCGTGTTCGCCGTTATTTTTGATTTCTTGACAGTCCTGAAGGTGTTCTTCAGTTTCTCCGGGTTTGTCAGTGAACCAACAGATGATGAGAGTATATTCAACAAATCTTCAATTTCACGTACATTCCTGACTTTTTTGCGTTTCACAATGTCATGAATATAGGTCTCATCCAGCAATACATGCAAAATTTTAGCCTTGTCCTGATCATCAGCTAACACAACAATTGGTATTCCTCCGTATGTCATATACGCGTTTAATCCCTGGTAACGATCTCCTGCATACGCCGACATGAACTCTGAAAAGCACAACGGGTACATGCGAATTTCATCGCCTCTTCCGGCAAACTCGGACACAATATCTTTAGATAAGAACCTGGCATTGCTTCCAGTCACAAAAATATCGATGTTTTCAAGGTCATTTAGTCCGTTGAGAACGGATTCGAACCTGTCCATCAGCTGAATTTCATCCAGCAGGAAGTAGTATTGATCCTGGTCCTTGATTTTATCCTTAGCCCATGCGTAAAATATGGAAGGTTCAAGGAACTTTTCATTTTCGAAGTAGTCAAACGACATTTCAACGATGTGATCTTCATCAACGCCCTGACTGAGCAGGTAATTTTTAAATATCGTGCGCAATAAATAAGATTTTCCGCACCGTCTGAATCCGGTTATGATCTTGATCAAACCGTTGTTTCTCTTATTGTATAGTTTCATTTCCAGTGCGGTTGTTTGTCTGTGGTGCTATGGTCCATAGCGCCTGTTCGCATCAAGACTGCTCTGCTTTTGGATGGATTCTGCAGGATTTAGTTGTTATACTAATGGACATGATCCCTGCATGTCTGTAGCGAGTCATTTTGCTTTATACAAAACGCTTGAAGGGGTGAATACGTCATGTTGGATGCTCGGATGATCAAAGAATACGCGTTGCAGTTCGGAGCGGATGTTGTCGGCATTGCCTCCATGGATCGGTTTGAAGGCGCTCCCAAACAGATGGATCTGCGTTATGCCATGCCCGAGGCCAAATCCCTGATTGTCATGGGCTTTCGGGTCATGCGCGGTTCGCTGCGCGGGGTTGAGGAAGGCACCTTTTTCACGAACTATTCCGCCATGGGCTATGGCTTCATCAATTACCATGTCCTGCCGATGACGTCGCGTTACCTGGCGCGGGTCATCGAGGACGAAGGCTACGAGGCGATGCCGATCGGGTATCATTTCAACTGGGCCTCGATCAAGAACACAGACAAAAGCCCCCGGCCATCCGCCAACGGCGGTCCCTGGAGCAAACCGGTCCGCGAGGGATTGCCGGCGCCGGACATTTTCGCCTCGGTCCGCATCGCGGCGTACCTGGCGGGCCTCGGTGAGATCGGTTACAGCAAGGTGTTCCTGAACCCGGTCTATGGTCCGCGCGTCCGCTACGCGATGGTGATGACCGATCTCGAACTCGAACCGGATCCGGTTATGAAACCCGGCACACTCTGTAACCGCTGCATGGCTTGCGTGCGCGAATGCCCGGGTCATGCGATCAGCGAAACCGAGACGGTTAAGGTGACCCTGGGCGGCTATGAAGTCGAATGGGGCAAACTCAACGAATGGGCCTGTCGGGACGCGTTTGTCGGCGCGGAAGAACTGCCCGAAGGGCAGAAGGGCGATTACAAGGCTGGCAGCGACCGCTACGGCCCCAGTAACATCAGCCCGTTTTACCAGAAGCCCTACAACATCTTTGGCACCGGCGAAGCGGTCTGTGGCGGTCGGGGCTGTGTTCGTGCCTGCATGATCAACCTCGAAAAGCGGGGTGTCTTGCAGAATAAATTCAAGCAGGAATTCCGCCGCCGTCCCCAGTGGACCGTTGACTGGTCCGACTACCCCCAGTCCCACGTGCAGGATCCGGATATCAAGAACAAACGGGATGTCCCAAGTCACAACGGTGAGGAATACTATGGCGTCAAGCAGGTTACGTCAAAAACGGAACAACCGGCCAACAAAGACGACATTGACCGTTAGGAACAACCGGGCCGGGAGGAAGTCGCTGTGACGTTTGCCGTTGGATACAGGCCGATGGAAGAGACATCGTTTTTCGACCATGTCCAATCTTCCATCGGCCATATTGCCGAACTTTATTTTTCCTGGCCCGGCCAGTCAAGCGGGCGTGCCGCCATCGGCGCGTCGCATGGCTACAACTACTTTGCTGTTCAGTCCATCCTGGAAGCCGATCTGCGCCGCTTCCACCAGGCCGGCATCTCCCTGGATCTGCTCTTTAACAGCAACTGCTATGGCGACTATGCCCTTTCACAGCACCTGGAGAATCAGGTCGGCAGCATCATCGAGCACCTTTGCGAAAAAGTGGCGCCTGTCGCTGTGGTGACGACAACCTCACCCGCCATCGCCTTTGTCATCAAGAAACATTTCCCGGCCGTGAAAACCCGTGCCTCCGTGAACATGCGGATCGGCACCATCAAGGGCATGCAGTATTTGGCGAACCTGTTTGACGAATACCTGGTGCAGCGCGACTATAACCGCGATCTCGAACATCTGGCCAGACTCAAGGCATGGGCCGATTCTGAGGGCAAAAAGCTGCAAATTCTGGCCAACAGCGGCTGCATGCGCTTTTGCTCCGGGCAGACCTTTCACGACAACCTGGTCGCGCATGGCGAAGCGATCGACGAGATCCAGCGCATGGACGATTTCTCCGCGCATACCTGCTGGAATTACCTGAAAGATCAGAAAAACTGGGTTTCCATCCTGCAGAACACCTGGATTCGTCCGGAAGACTTGCATCAGTACGCCGCGCTGTTCCCAGTGGTCAAACTGGCGACGCGCATGCACCCATTTCCCAATCTCGTTATCCAGGCCTACATCAACGGCGTCTGGCGGCACAATCTGCTTGACCTGATGGAACCCGGTTACAGCGGTGCCATCTATCCGTATACGTTCGATAACACGAAATTCCCTGCAGACTGGTTTCGGCAGGTGACGCAATGTGATAAAAATTGCGACACATGCGCGTATTGCAGCCACGTTCTCGAACAAGTTTTGACAAAACTGGACCTCTAAGCTGCTCTGAAAAAATATTTCAATATATTTTTGTTTATCTTGAAAGAATGCTACAGCCATGGTAAGATGACCCTATGGCGCGGCTTGGCTGCGCCGCAACAAAACCCAGACCGGAGGATCGCACGACATGGCACTCGTAACCACCAAGGACCTGATCCAAAAAGCTGAAGCCGGCCGTTTCGCTGTACCGGCGCTTAACGTCTACAACCTGGAAACCCTGCAAAGCGCGATCGAGGCCGTCAGTTCGGAACGGGCCTGTGCCATGATCCAGATCTACGACCGTCTTTTCACCGGCAATGGGCTGGGGCCGCAGCTGGCCAGGCTCGCCTGCTCGATGGCCCATGAGGCCGACGTCCCGCTGGCCGTTACCTTGGATCACGGCGCGAGCCGCGATACCGTGATGTGTGCCCTGCGCGCCGGCTGCACCGGGATCATGTTCGAC
>JAAYJD010000023.1 GCA_012523135.1 Clostridiaceae bacterium | reverse complement strand
GCAGATAACAAGCCGTCCGCCCATTACGAAAACACCTTTGCGGTGACAGACGACGGCCCCAAGGTCTTGACAACCTGGCCGGGAGAACAGCCGGCATGACATCATTCGTGCATGACATCCGTCCGGGCATGGTCGTCCGTTCAGTCGCCGGACATGACAAGAACAGCAGCTACCTGGTCCTGCAAACCGCTGCCGACCGCGTCTGGCTCTGCGACGGATCGTCCAGGCCGGTCAGCAAGCTCAAGCTCAAGAATGTCCGCCACGTCCGGATTGTCGATCCGGACGAGCAGACCGAATTCCTGGAAGACCTGCAGAAACTGGGTGATGACGGGCAAAAAAACGCCCGGATCCGCCAGCTGCTGAGTCCCTATAACCTGAAGCACCCACTTAATCCTGCCCGCAACGAAGGAGGAACCTGAATGTCCAAAGAAGACACCATCGAAGTCGAAGGCATCGTGACGGATACCCTGCCCAACGCTGTTTTCAAGGTCCGTCTGGAAAACGGCCATGAAATAACCGCGCATATTTCCGGCAAGCTCCGTCAGAACTACATCAAAATCCTGACCGGAGACCGTGTAACACTCGAGTTGTCGCCCTATGACCTGACCAGGGGACGAATCACCTGGCGCGCCAAGTAGGGCGGTTAAAAATAAAACTTGATTTTATCGCTGAATCTGGTACAATATTTTAGCATGCGCCGTTTTGTCTTGCCCGCAAGAGAGGCACCGGCACAAGAGGAGGATACGACCATGAAGGTAAGACCGTCCGTAAAACCGATTTGTGAAAAGTGCAAAGTGATTCGCCGCAAAGGCCATGTTATGGTGATTTGCCAGGATCCGAAGCACAAGCAGAAACAAGGCTGACCAACAGCCTTCTTCAGTTACGCACGGCGCAGGGGTGCGGCTGCTCTGGCTTAACGGCCGGACAATACTCCTACGTGTTGAAGATAGAGAAACATTTGACCCCTTGTACGATGGAGGTGCAAACTGATGGCACGAATTGCCGGAGTGGATCTGCCCAATGAAAAGCGCGTAGAGATAGCGCTTTGCTATATCTATGGCATCGGCAGGACACTGTCCAAAAAAATTCTGGCTACCTGCGGCGTGAATCCTGATACACGCGCAAAAGATCTTAGCGAAGACGATGTCTCGAAGATCAGGGATACCATTGAGAACGGCTACATGGTCGAAGGTGACCTGAGAAGGACCATCGCCATGAACATCAAACGCCTGACGGAGATCGGCTGCTACCGCGGTCGCCGCCACAGGCTCGGCTTGCCGGTACGCGGACAGCGCACCAAAACCAATGCCCGCACCCGCAAGGGTCCCAAACGCACCACGGCAGGCAAGAGAAAATAAGGAGGCAACAGCATGGCTAAAGCGACAGCAAAAAAGACCGCTGCAAGGCCCAAGAGAAGAGAACGCAAGAACATTGACCGCGGTGCGGCGCATATTCACTCTTCGTTCAACAACACGATCGTGACGATCGCCGATCCGGCCGGCAATGCGATTGCCTGGTCCAGCGCCGGCGGCATGGGCATGAAGGGCTCCCGTAAGGGAACACCGTTCGCCGCCCAGATGGCCGCAGAAGCTGCTGCCAAGACGGCAATCGACCATGGGATGCGTTCTGTTGAGGTTTTCGTCAAGGGACCCGGCGCCGGCCGTGAAGCCGCGATCCGTTCCCTGCAGGCTGCTGGCCTGGACGTGACGCTGATCAAGGACGTGACCCCGATTCCACATAATGGCTGCAGACCGCCAAAGAGAAGAAGAGTCTGATTCCGGAGGTGTAAAGCATGGCCAGATATACAGAAGCAGTATGCAGGCTTTGCCGCAGGGAAGGCGAAAAGCTTTTCCTTAAGGGCCAGCGTTGCTATACAGGAAAATGTGCCATTGCCAGAAGGAGCTTTGTTCCCGGTCAGCATGGTCAAGGCAGGAAAAAAGTATCCGAATACGGCACGCAGTTGCGTGAGAAGCAAAAGACCAAGCGCTTTTACGGTGTTCTGGAGAAACAATTCCACAATACCTTTGAAAAAGCGTCGCGCATGAAGGGCAAGAGTGGTGAAAATCTACTCCAAATGCTTGAACTGCGCTTGGATAACGTCGTTTATCGGCTCGGACTGGCTTCCTCGCGCGCCGAAGCACGCCAGCTGGTGACCCACGGCCACTTTACCGTGAATGGCAAGAAGGTCAACATTCCGTCTTACATCACCAAGGCCAATGAAGTCATCGCTGTCAGGGAAAGCTCCCGCAAATCGCCCAAATTCCAGGACCTGGCCAGTCGTCCGGTGCCAGCCTGGCTCTCGTTCAATGCCGACGCGCTCAGCGGTACGGTGGTTCAGCTTCCTGTCCGTGCCGATGTCGACATTGAGGTCAAGGAAACCCTCATTGTCGAGCTGTACTCCAAGTGATCTGCGGTTTGATTGCATGGCCCAGGTGCATAAAGGAGGAAAAAGATGATTGAAATCAAGAAGCCGATGATCGAATGCGTTGATCGTCAGGATGATGGTTCGTATGGTAAGTTTGTCGTTGAGCCGCTGGAACGTGGTTTCGGCATCACCTTGGGTAATTCGCTCAGGCGTGTTTTGTTGTCATCTCTTCCGGGCGCTGCCGTGACGGCGATCAGGGTTGACGGTGTCTACCACGAGTTTTCAACCATCAAGGGCGTTATTGAGGATCTGACCGAGATCATTCTGAACGTCAAAGGTATCCGGGCCAAACTGCATGTCGACGGACCGAAGACCGTTTACATCAGCACCGATGAAGGGCGCACTGGCGTTGTGACAGCCGGGGACATTGTCCGCGACGAGGAAGTCGAGATCATGAATCCGGATCATCCGATCGCCACCCTGAACGGCGAAGGCCGCCTCTTCATGGAACTGACCCTGAACAAAGGCCGCGGCTACAACACCGCGGAGCGCAACAAGTGGTCCAATCAGCCGATCGGTGTCATTCCGATCGACGCGATCTTCACCCCGGTCACCAAGGTCAACTTCTCGATTGAGAACACCCGCGTTGGCCAGTTTACCGATTACGACAAGCTGACGCTGGAAATCTGGACGGATGCGACCATCGAAGTGACCGAAGCCCTGAGTTCCGGAGCTGCGATCCTGGACGATCATCTCAGCTTGTTCATGGCCCTGGCCGAGACTGTCGACGGGCCCGGGTTCAAACAAAAAGAACCGACCGGTGCAAAGGATAAACCCCTGGACATCGTGATTGAGGATCTTGATTTTTCGGTCCGCACGTACAATTGCCTCAAGCGCGCCGGCATCAACACGATCGGCGACCTGGTAGCGCGGAGTGAGGAAGACATGATGAAAGTACGCAACCTGGGGAAAAAATCCCTGGAAGAAGTGATTCAGAAACTAGAGGAAATGGGTTTGTCGCTGGCTGCTCACGAAGAGTGAGCGCGCACAGGACCCTGAACAGTTAGGAGGTATCTCACATGCCTGCACAGAGAAAACTTGGACGTGCCACGGATATGAGGCTGTCCATTCTCAGAGGGCTGGTCACCACCCTCGTGGTCAAGGGCAGGATCGAAACAACCGAGGCACGCGCCAAGGAAGTCAAGCGGATCGCCGAAAAGCTGATCACGATGGCTGTACGCGAAAAAAATAATTTTACGACCCGGGGATTGCTGGTTTCAAGCGCAAAATTAGATGGCAAAGGCCGCAAAATCCTCAAGTCGGTCACATCGAAAAACGGGAACAAGTATGATGTTGTCAGCCGCGAGCTGAAGACGGACATGTCCCAGGTCGATGAGCCGTCCCGCCTGGCCGCCCGTCGTCGGGCCATCCAGTGGCTGAACAAGAGCCATGACGAGAACGGCAAGACCGTCAACCCGGTCAATATCCTGTTTGACACGGTCGCGGCCAAGTACGAAGACCGCGCCGGCGGCTACACCCGCATCGTCAAGATCGGGCCTCGCCGCGGCGACGCCGCAGAAATGGCCGTTCTGGAACTGATCTGACGAATGACCTAAATCCATGTCAGGTGGCCCGGTCCGCCGGTCAGACAGAAAAGCCAACCAGCAGGGACGGGCGCAAGCCGGTCCTTGTTTTTTGGGAGAACAGGAGAAGCATGCAGGCTTTTATCGACATCAGCAAGGTGCATTTCAGCTACCGGCAGAGCAACCAGGATCCGCTCCTGGCTGTTCAGGATGTCAGTTTGCAGATCGCGGCCGGCAGCCATGTGGCGATCCTGGGACGAAACGGCTCGGGCAAGTCGACGCTGGCCCGCCTGATCAACGCCCTGGAACAGCCCAGCCAGGGCATCGTGCTCGTTTCAGGCCGCAACACGGCCCAGGAGGAAAACGTCTGGGAGATCCGCCGGCTTTGCGGCATGGTCTTCCAGAACCCGGACAACCAGATCGTCGGCACCACCGTCGAGGAGGATGTCGCCTTCGGGCCTGAGAACCTGGGCTTCCCCCAGCCGGACATCCGGCTGGCCGTTGATGAGGCACTGGCTTATGTCGGCTTGTCCGATGACGCGCAAAAACCGCCGCACCTGCTTTCCGGCGGCCAGAAACAAAAGCTGGCCATCGCCGGCATTCTGGCGATGAAGCCCTCCTGCCTGATCCTGGATGAGGCAACCTCCATGCTCGATCCGGTCAGCCGGCACGATTTCATGCAGCTGGTTGAGACGCTGGTCCACGACCAGAACATGACCGTTGTCAACATCACCCACCATATGGAAGAAGTGCTGCTGGCCGACTTTGTTTATGTGATGTCGGGCGGACGCGTGGTCACCTCAGGCACCCCGGCCGAGGTTTTCGACCAGGTCAGCCTGGTGCGCCGCGAAGGCCTGGATGTTCCGGACCATACCGAGATCGCGCACGCGGTGGCCAGCCTGCTCGATGACCAGCTCCAGCCGCTGGAAGCCGCCAGCTGGGACAGTTCGCGCCTGGCCATCCTGCGCCTGTTGGACGCGGCGAAGCGCCGTGCGGCACAAACAAACTGGCGTCCTGCGCTGCCCCCCGCAAACACCCCCATGGATCTGGAAGGCGTGGAAACGGTGGTTCAAGTCAAACAGCTTTCCTATGTGTACGCCCCGGGGACCGCGATGGAAACGCGCGCGCTGGACCAGGTCAGCTTCGATGTGCACAAGGGCGAACTGCTCGGCATTATCGGGCACAGCGGATCCGGCAAATCGACCCTGATCCAGCACCTCAACGGGTTGCTGCGCGGCCACAAAGGCCAGGTCACGGTTCTGGGCATGGATGGCTCGACCAATGCGGACATCAGGAAAATACGCCAGCGCGTCGGCTTGCTGTTCCAGTATCCCGAACACCAGCTGTTCGAGGAGACGGTCTTTCAGGACATCGCGTTCGGTCCCAAGCGCATGGGGCTGGACATGGCCCAAATCGAACCCCGCGTGCTCAAGGCAGCCCGTATTGTCGGCCTGCAGGACGAGGAACTAGAGCGGTCGCCCTTTGAACTGTCCGGCGGCCAGAAGCGGCGCGCCGCTATCGCCGGCGTCCTGGCCATGGAGCCGGAAATTCTGATTCTGGATGAACCGGCTGCCGGCCTTGACCCCGCCGGCCGGGACGAGATCCTCGATTATGCCGCCCAGCTGCGCCAAATGGGCGTCACGATCATCCTGGTCTCGCACAGCATGGAGGACATCGCCCGCCTGGCCGACCGCGTCCTGGTTCTGCGCCAGGGGCGCGTCCACGCGTTCGGCAGGACCGCCGACGTGTTCAGCCAGGAAGAGCAGCTTGTTCGCGCCGGCTTGTCCCTGCCGCGCACCACCGCTTTCCTCAAATCCTTATGTGATGACCTGCCGGCTTTGGACTGGCATTGTTTCAAGCCTGAAGATGCGGCGGCCCGCATTGTCGCAGCCGGCATGGGCCTATCTATCGGCGCGGAAAGGACGGTGTAGGCGATGCTGAAGCAAATCTCGCTCGGCCGCTATTATCCCGGCCGCTCCATGCTGCACCGGCTCGATCCCCGGGCCAAGATCCTCCTGTCGTTTTTCTACATGGTCGTCATCTTCCTGGTGCAGAAACCGCTGCCCATGCTGCTCTTGGGCTTGTTGACCCTGGTCCTGATGCTGCTCTCACAAGTGCCCATGCGCCACATCATCGGCAGCCTGAAGCCCATCCTGTTTATTCTGATTTTCGCTTTCGTGATCAACCTGCTGACCATCAAGGGTGACGAGCTGGTGACCATCGGGCCTGTCACGATCTCCGAACAGGGGCTTGAGACGGCGGTGCGCATGGCTGTTCGCCTGATGCTGCTGATCATCAGCACCACACTTTTTCTAACCTTGACCACAACCCCGATCCTGGTGGCGGATGCGATCGAGCATCTGCTGAATCCACTGCGCCGGATCGGCTTCCCGGCCCACGAGATGGCCATGATGATGTCCATCGCGCTGCGCTTTGTCCCCACCTTGCTTGAGGAGACCGAGAAGATCATGAAAGCGCAGTCCTCGCGCGGGGCTGACTACGACACCGGCGGCCTGATCGCCAAAGCCAGGGGCCTGGTATCGGTCCTGATCCCGCTGTTTGTCAGCGCGTTCAAGCGGGCCGAGGAACTGGCGATCGCCATGGAGGCCCGCTGCTACCGCGGCGGCGAAGGGCGCACCCGCCTCAAGGTCATGCGCTATACGCCCATGGACATCGTCTTTGCCTGCCTGCTGGTTGTCTGCTGTACAGCCATACTGCTCGTCCAGTACCTTTGAGGCCGATCCGCACCGCCTTCGCCTGACGCTTGAACTGCCGTTCCCGCCTGGTCTATAATGGAGAGCAACGACGATCTGGCCGCGCTAGCGATGGCCGGGCGAACCAGGAGGACTGCAAGATGAAATATTATGTGGGTATCGATCTGGGCGGCACAAACATCAAGGCGGGTGTCGTCGACGAGCAGGGGACCCTGATCGGCAAGAGCAGCATCAAGACGCATACCGAGCGCGCACAGACCGACATTATCCGCGACATGGGGCTGCTGGCCAGGCAGGTTGCCCAGGACGCCGGCGTTCCGGCCGGAGACATCCTGGCCATCGGCATCGGCGCGCCGGGAACGCCCAACAATGTTGCCGGCACCCTGATCTACGCCAATAATCTGCCGTTTGACGATGCCCCGATGCGTCAGGTCATCCGCGGCGTCTATGATCTGCCCGTCTATATCGACAACGACGCCAATGTCGCGGCGCTGGCTGAAAGTGTCGCCGGCGCTGCGCGCGGCACCCGCCATTCGGTCACCATCACCCTGGGGACCGGCGTCGGCGGCGGTGTTGTCGTCAACGGCCAGATCTACAGCGGCTTCAACAACGCCGGCTGTGAGATCGGCCACATGGTGATCAAGGCAGGCGGCGAAGATTGCACCTGCGGCCGGCACGGCTGCTTCGAGTCATACGCCTCAGCCACCGGCCTGATCCGCGAAACCGAACGGGCCGCCCGTGAGCACCCGGATTCCCAGCTGAACCGGCTGATCGCGGACAATGGCGGCCAGGCCGACGGCCGGACCGCCTTTATCGGCATGCGCCAGGGTGATGCGGCCGCGACCGCAGTCGTTGAGGACTACATCGAGATGCTGGCCGAAGGCCTGGCCAACGTGATCAACTGCTTCATGCCTGAAGTCATCGCCATCGGCGGCGGGGTCTGCAACGAAGGCGACGCGTTGCTCGTACCTGTACGCAAGAAGGCCATCGAGCGCTCCTACCTGGGCCGCGGCGTGCCGCAGCCCCGTATCGTGCTGGCCGAAATGGGCAACGACGCCGGCATCATCGGCGCGGCCATGATGGCAGCCAGCTGCCTTCAGGAAGGTCTGGCCGGCTGAGCACGATGCCGGACAAACCGCGCCAATACCTGGCATTGCTGACGGAATATGACGGCAGCGCGTTTTCAGGCTGGCAGATCCAGCCTCGCCAGCGCACGGTGCAGGCGGTGCTGCGCGATGCCATCCGGACCTTAACGGGAGAAGACATCCGGCTGACCGGATGCAGCCGGACCGACGCCGGCGTGCACGCCCGCGGTCATGTCAGCAGTTTCAGCGCCTGTTCCAGAATTGTTCCGGAAAAGTGGCCGCTAGCCCTGAACAGCGTCCTGCCGCCGGACATCAGCGTCCAGGCCGCGGCGACGGTGCCGGAAGCATTCAACGCGCGCCGCGACGCCCGCGGCAAAATTTACAGTTACACCATCTGGCGCCCGGCCGCCAGGCCGGCTATCCTGCGCCGGACCTGTGCCCATGTCCCGGGCCGCCTCGATCTCGATGCGATGGCCGGGGCGCTGCCGCTGCTGCTGGGCCGGCGCGATTTCCGCGCGCTCTGCGATGCCGGCAGCCCCGCCCTGACGACGATGCGCACGATCCAGGCGCTGCGCCTGATCTCCAGGGGGCCCCTGGTCACCTTGTATGTCCAGGGCGACGGCTTCTTGTACCACATGATGCGTATCCTGACCGGCACGCTGCTGGCTGTTGCCGAAGGCAAGCTGACAGCCTGTCAAATGACTGCTATCATAGAATCAGGTGACCGGCGCAAGGCCGGGAAAACCATGCCGCCCGAAGGCTTGTGCCTGGAGCATGTCCAGTACCAGCCGGCCGTTTTCGGCCCCTGGCGGGAACCGGTGAAAGAAGAAGGTGAATGGGATGTACACGTTGCGTTGGAATGACAGAACCAACATGAGCATGCTGACTGATTTTTATGAGCTGACCATGTCCAAAGGGTATCTGGAGCATGGCATGGCCGATACCATCGCCTGGTTTGACTTGTTTTTCCGTTCAATTCCGGAAGACGGCGGCTATGCGATCATGGCCGGTGTCGAGCAGATGATCGATTATCTGAAGACCCTCCAGTTCACCGAGGAGAACCTGGACTACCTGGCTTCGACCGGTAAGTTCGACGACCGTTTTCTCGATTATCTGCGCCACTTCACATTTGCCTGCGATATCTGGGCGATCCCGGAGGGAACGCCGATTTTCCCCAACGAACCGATTGTCAAAGTGCGCGGTCCCCTGATCCAGGCCCAGATGATCGAGACCATGCTGCTGGTCACGATCAACCACCAGAGCCTGATCGCCACCAAGACCTCCCGCATCGTCCGCGCCGCCCAGGGCCGGCCGGTCTTCGAGTTCGGCGCGCGCCGGGCCCAGGGCTACGATGCCGCCGTGCTTGGCTCACGCGCCGCCTACATTGCCGGGGTCAGCGGCACCTCCTGCACGATCAGCGGCGAACACTTCGGGGTTCCGCTGGTCGGGACCATGGCCCACAGCTGGGTCCAGGCCTTTGAGTCGGAGTATGACGCGTTCAGTGCCTATGCCCGTTCGTTCCCGGACAGCACGGTCCTCCTGGTCGATACCTATAATGTGCTGAAATCAGGCATCCCGAACGCCATCCAGACCGCCAAGAACGTGCTTGAACCGATGGGGCATCGCCTGAAGGGGATTCGCATCGACAGCGGCGACCTGACCTACTTGACCGTGAAAGCCCGGGACATGCTGGACCGGGCAGGTCTTACGGATTGCCGCATCACGGTCAGCAACGCCCTGGACGAGTACCTCATCCGTGACCTGATCGCGCAAGGAGCGGCCATCGACACCTTTGGGGTCGGCGAACGCCTGATCACCTCGCGAAACGAGCCGGTTTTCGGCGGTGTTTACAAGCTGGCCGCGATCGAGCAGGACGGCAAAATCCAGCCGCGTATGAAATTCTCGGAAAATGCCGGCAAGATCACCAACCCAAGCAGCAAAGAGGTCTGGCGGTTCTATGACCTGGCGACCGGCAAGGCGATCGCCGACCTGATTACGCTGGCCGATGAGACCATCGACGACCAACAGCCATACGAGCTGTTCGATCCGCTGCATACCTGGAAGCGCAAGCTGGTCACCGGATTTCGGGCCCGCCGCCTGCTCGAGCCCATCTTTATCCAGGGCAAGCTGGTCTACCAGCGGGTGTCGATCGAAGCGTCCCGCCAATATTGCGCCCGCGAGGTCGACCTGCTTTGGGATTCCCTGAAGCGCTTCGAAAACCCGCAGGAATATTATGTCGATTTGTCCCAGAAACTCTGGGATATCAAGGATGCGCTGCTCCACGCCAACAAGCAGCTGATTTAAGGCGCCGCCTGCCGACGCCGGAACAACACGCCAGCCTGGGCCTCCAGGCGGAAAGGACTTGAGATGCCAACCCAGAACACAAATGAAACGACGACAACAAAAGCCATCCTGACCATGGAGGAGGGCGGCAGAATCGTCCTCGAGCTGGATCGCGCGCAGGCGCCGCTGACCACGGAGAATTTTGTCAAGCTGGCCCAAAGCGGCTTTTACGACGGCCTGATCTTTCACCGGGTCATCCCCGGATTCATGATCCAGGGCGGCTGCCCGGACGGCACCGGAATGGGGGGCCCCGGTTACCAGATCAAGGGCGAGTTCTCGGCCAACGGCGTCGCCAACACAATCCGCCACAAGCGCGGCGTGATTTCCATGGCCCGCGCCATGAACCCGGATTCGGCCGGCTCACAGTTCTTCATCATGCACGGCGATGCGACGCACCTGGACGGCCAGTATGCGGCGTTCGGCCATGTCATCGAAGGCCTCGACGTCGTTGACCGGATCGCTGCGGTCCAGACTGGCCGCCAGGACCGGCCGGTTGCCGAACAGAAGATCGCCTCCGTCACGATCGAGGTGACCTGAGATGAGCCGGTCTGTTCTGCCGCTCGGCTACCGGGACCAGAAACGCTACACGGGATCATCTGACCAGCTGTACAGCGTTCGCCGCCTGCAGCTGAGCGAGGGCGGCGGCGACCAGATGCGCCTGATCGAGGTCCAGACAGCTGGCGGCTTGCAGGCGCTCTTTCTGGAGAGCCGGGCGCTCGACTTGTACGAGCTCCGCTTCAAGGGGGTCAACATCGGCTTTGGCAGCAAAAACGGCCTGCTGAGCGGCCGCGTGGTGCCAGGCTGCGACACGTTCGCAGCCAGCTGGCCAGGCGGCATGCTGGCGACTTGCGGCCTTAGAAACACCGGACCTGATTGTGAGTACAACAACACCTATCACCCGATTCACGGCCAGATCGGCGCCATGCCCGCCGAGCAGGTGAGCGTCCAGCTGGATCCGGAGCAGGGGACCGTGACCCTTTCCGGCCAGATGCGTGAATCCGCGCTTTTCGGGCATAACCTGCTGTTGAAACGCAAACTGATCCTGCCGCTTTTCGGCTCGTCAATCCGCTGGGAGGATACCGTGCAAAATGAAGCGGCGGAGCCCGAACCGCTGTTTCTCCTCTACCATTTCAATTTCGGCTATCCTTTCCTGAGCCCGGAACTGCAGCTGCAGTTCGCGCCCGGCGAGGTGATTCCCCGCACCGATGAGGCGGCACGCGGCCTGGCCGAACATGACCAGATTAGCGAACCGGTTGACGGCTGCCCGGAACAGGTCTTCTTCCACCAGCCGCTGCCGGGCAGCAAACCGGAGGAAACCGTCCGCCTGGTGCGTCCAGACCTGCGCATGGCCGCTTCTTTGACCTGGCTGCGCAGCGAACTGCCCTGGCTGGTCCAGTGGAAATCGATGAAATCAGGCGACTATGCCCTCGGCATCGAACCGAGCACCAGCCGGATCAGGGGCCGGGAGCAGGAAATGCTGGCCGGCTACGACCAGATCATCAAGCCTTATGACCAATGGCAATTCCATCTCCATTTGGCGATGGAAAGTCTGGACTGACTCGTTCAGCCCTTTTTGCGGCCGAACAGCTGCCGCCGCAGCATAAACAGGATCAGGGCGGCCGCATAGACCGCGCAGACGATCAGGGTGGTCCAGAGCATGCTGTCGGAGCGCGGGGCCAGACCGACCAGCAGCAGCATGGGAAAGCCCAGGACGATGGCCATCGAGCTGCCGATGACCAGGTTGTTGGCGGCCGGCGTCCGGAAAGCCGGATCGACCTCGCGCAGCAAAAGGATTCCGGTGCTGACCGTGCCGGTCATCATGCCATACATGGCCAGCATGCCTTCCAGCTGGTAGCCGGGATAGAGCCGGTGCGACATCCAGCGGATGTAGAACAGCGTGACCAGGCCGCCGATCGTTGTGACAATCAGGAAGGGGACCCAGAGGCGGCGTAAATCGGCGATGTCGATCGCACAGATACTGGCAAAGATCATGATGTCGAATGCCGAACCCGATATGCGGTTAAGCATGTAGTTGTTGGTGTATTTCCGGTTCATCAGGCGCGTCCGGCGCAGTCCGGCCAGCACGCCCCTTAAACCCAGCGCCAACGATGATCCGATCAGGAAATTAAAACCCCAGATCAGCGGGACAATCGATTTCTGCAGCCCGGCCAGAGCAGGCAGCGTAAACAGCTGGGTCAGTCCGCGCGCAGTCAGGTAAGTGGCCAGGTAGACCAAAAGGACCAGCGCGACCTGGATCGTGAACTTGTCGACGGCTTCGGTCAGCGGGATCTCGCCTTCGTCGGCAACCGGTTCCTGGGCATGGTCGATCAGGTGCTGTTCCGCGTTGCTGACGGCCTGCTTCTTCTTGCGGGCCTGGATGTTCAGGTAGATGATGCCGCCGATGCAGGCCCAGAGCATGCCCATCGCGGCGATGGCCAGGCCGAACGACGCGCCGCCGGCAAACCCGTACGCCTGTTCGTAGGTGTTGCCGACATTGAACGCCTGGCCGGGCCCCTGGCCGAAGCCCATCGGCAGGATCAGGCCGCCGGCCCTGAACAAGTCCGGCATCAGCGTCGCGCTCAGAACCGTCATCACCAGGATGCCGATGATGCCCTGGATCAGGTAGTTGCTGACGATAAAGGCGCCGCTGTTGACGCCGTCCCGAGCCAGCTCGCGGCTGACGCTGCGCTCGCTGCGGGCCGGTGCCCGCAGTCCCAGCGCGATGAAGCCGATGGCCGTCATGTGGTAGGTCAGGCTCTCCAGGAACGGCTTGTCGAAAGGCAGGTAGCCCATCTGGCGCAAAAAGAGCGCGATAAAGCCGCCGATGACCGCGGTCGGCAGCAAGGACAAGCGCAGCGGCTTGATCTTGCGCCGCATCAAGTTGCCGGTCAGCATGACCAGGCCGATCAGGCCCAGCTGGATCAGGGAATGCCACAAGGCGATGTTAGATGCCGAAAAATCCATAAGGTTCTCCCTTCAGGTGCTGTTGCAGCAGGTGAAAGACCAGCAGGTACTTGTAGGCGGAACGGACAGCCTTTGACCGGACCTCCCAGACCTGGTTGTCGCGTGTGGTGAACTGGAGTGTCTGCGGCCCGTGGACGATCATCCGGCTGATTGACAGGACTGGGAACTCGTGCTTCGGCTGGCCGTCCGTGCTGTCAAAAACCAGCCGGTCGCGGAACAGCTGCAGCTGTCCGCTGGCCAGGACGTGCGACCGGCTGGCACGTTCGCTGCTGACCAGCTGCTGCTGGCTATCCTGCAGGCAGATGCCCTCCGCCGGGAAACCGGGGCCGAACAGGATGTCCGGCAGCGCAGACCGCTGCCAGGTGTCCCAGGCCGACACACTGTCCAGAAAAGTGCCGTTTGCTTCCTGTTGCTGCGACCATGCGTCGCAGGGGGCAAAAAAGCCCAGCGTCGTGTAGCGGACGGAAAGGCCGCACGCACAGGAAAAGCGGTCGTTGCGGCTGGTCAGCGTCGCCAGGCTATGGCACTTGGGGCAGACAAATAAAGTCCGTTCCAGGCCTTCGGCGAGATGCCGCCCCTTGTAGGGGATCAGCTTTTGCCGTTGCCAGGCAAAAGCGTCGACATCCAGGGCTTCCTTCATGATCTGGTAGATGGCCTCCGGCGTCAGGCTGGCCAGCTCCGGCGGGTCGATTCGCCGCACCACCTGGCCCTGCAGGAAGCCTTTGCGGCGGTGAAGGGCCCAGCGCGGCGAGGTCAGGTAGCCGCCGTCAAGGCGATAGAGCAGCACCGTACAGCCCAGCTGCTTGACCAGCTTCCCTGTCGAAGGGGGGATGAACATGGTCCGGCCGTGAAACGAGCGGTTGCCTTCCGGGAAAAGACCGACCAGGCCGCCGTCGCGGATGGTCTCGCGGATCTGGCGCAAGGTGCGCAGATCCATCTGGGACTTGACGATCGGAATCGGCGCGACCAGGTAGCGGATGACGCGGCTGACCAAACCCAGACGGAAGATATGGTCGCTGGCCACAAAGAAAATCGGCCGCTTGAAGCTGATCGCCACAAAAAAAGGATCCACAGCGGCATTGTGATTCGATAAAATCAGGGCAGGCTCGCCTTCTGCCAAAACCGGAGCCGGCAGCGCCTGGAAAGCGTAAGCCAGGCGGGTATAAAGACGAAAAAATGGTCGCATGACCGTGAAAACAAAATTGTAACGGCGTTTGATCATGTGCTGCCCGTGCCCCCCTGCTCTGATCAAAAGGTGCTAGATACAGTATAATGGAAAGACGCCGACATGGCACTTGTTTTTTTGAACTTCAAACTATTTGTTTGCCTGAGCGAAGCGGACGCGGAGAACGCGCGCACATGCACCGGAGGCCCCCCGTGAAAAACAAGATCCTGGCCATATTGAAGGAACGACCCGGTTATAGATCCGGGCATGAGATCAGCGACCGGGTCGGTATCTCGCGTTCCGCTGTCTGGAAGCACATGCAGCAGCTGCGTCGGGACGGCCACCAGATCGAAGCGAAGACACGCCAGGGCTACTGCCTGGTCTATGAGGCGGATATGCTGACCCGGCAGACCTTGCTGGATGCCCTGGCTGACAGCGGCCTGGCCGAATGGCTCCAGGTGGTTGATTTTGCCGATGAGACGGATTCCACGAACGAGATGGCCAAGCGGGCCGCGGCGGCTCAAGCCCCGGACAGGAGCCTTTTCATCGCCCGTTACCAGACCGCCGGCCGTGGCCGCCGCGGTCACGCGTGGGTCGCGCAAGCCGACCTTGGCCTGACGTTTTCCCTGCTGCTGCGTCCCGATGCCGATGCGCGCGACATCGCCAGCGCCACGCTGTTTGCCGGCTTGTGCGCTGCCCAGGGACTGAACCATGCGATCAAGCAAGCCGGCCAAGGTGCGGCTGCCGGCATCAAGTGGCCCAACGACCTGATCGCAAAAGCCAGCGGGAAAAAATTGGGCGGGATCCTGACGGAGACCGCCATGGAAGAAAACCGGGTCGCCTATCTGGTGATCGGCATCGGGCTGAATCTGAACCAGACCCGATTTGACGAGGACCTGGCGGCATCCGCGACCTCGCTGCGGCTCGAATGCAACCGCCTCTTCAGGCGGCTGGATGTGCTCGCGGCTGTTTTGCAGCGTTTCAGGGCTCTGGAGACGTATCTGGCAGACCGTCCGGCCTGGATGGATGCCTATCGCGACTTGCTGTTGACCCTGGGGAAGCCGGTGCGCATCCTTGAAGCCGGCCGGCCGCCTTGGATCGGCCAGGCGGTGGATCTGGACGAAGAAGGAGAACTGGTCGTGCGCGACGTCCAGGGCCAGCGCCAAACGGTTCGTTCCGGAGCCGTATCGGTGCGCGGCCTGATGGGCTATCATCCGCCGGCAGAAGATATTGTCAACCAAAAAACTAAATAATTGCAGATGCAGGTTGACAAATCGGCGCAGCCTGCTATACTGACCGCAAATCCCCGGTGCGCAAACACCGGGCAACGCCTGAATGCGGCGCGATCAGGGAGTATGTATGCGCAAGAATCTTTTCAACCTGGCTATATGCGCCATTTTCAGCGGTTTGGCCGTTATCGGCGGCAAATTGGTCATTCCGGTGGGCACCATCCCCTTCACTTTGCAGACCGCCGTCTGTTTCCTGACCGGCCTGCTGCTGGGCTCGCGGCGGGCGCTGACGGCCCAGGGCCTGTACCTGTTCATGGGCCTGGCCGGATTACCGGTCTTTGCGGCTGGCGGCGGACCGGCTTATATCCTGCAGCCTTCTTTTGGTTATCTGCCCGGCATGCTGCTGGCGGCGGGGTTGATCGGCTGCCTGGCTGACCGGGCGGACCCGCAGCGGAACGGCCTGAAGCGGCTGACTGCGCTGGCGATCAATCTGGCCGGTCTGGTTGTCATCTACCTGTGCGGCGTCGCTTACCTGTATGTGCTGAAAAACATCGTCAGCGGCGACACAATCAGTTTCGTCCGTGTCCTGCAGATCGGCCTGATCCCGTATCTTGGCACCGATGCCCTCTACGCCCTGCTGACGGCGTCGGCCGCACCTCATCTGCGCCGGGCGACCCGGCGATTCTTCCCGGCATGAACAAGCCGGCCATCACTGACCGGCTTGTTGCTGTCTTGATGGTGCCTGCTTTCAGGTGCGGGACAAGAAGGCGTGTGCTTCGGCCAGCTTGGCGATGATCGGGATGTTCTGCGGACATTGCGGTTCGCACTGACCGCAGGATACGCACTGGCTGGCGTCATGCTGCTTGCTGATCAGCGACTGGTACTGCTTGCGGCTGGCTTCGAGATCCTCGTAGAGAAAGGCCTGGTTGTAGATCCGGAAGACATCCGGGATGGAGACGCCCGACGGACACGGCATGCAATAGTTGCAGCCCGTGCAGCCCACCTTGATTTTGTCGCGGTAGAGGGTCTGCACTTGCCCGATCAGATCCTTTTCCTGTTCGGTCAGGGAATCGGGTTTGGCATCTGCGAAGCTGCGGATGTTGTCGACAAGCTGCTCCATCGTGGTGACGCCACTCAGGATGACGCTGACTTGCGGGTAGTCGGTCAGATAGCGGAAGGCCCATTCGGCCGGGCTGCGCTTGACCGGTGCCTGCTCCCAGACCGCTTTGATGTCCTGCGGGACTTTCTGGGCCAAGGCACCGCCGCGCAGCGGTTCCATGACCACGATGCTGATTCCGCGATCAGCTGCGTAGTGCATGCCCTCAAGGCCCGCCTGGTAGTGCTCGTCGAGCAGGTTGAGCTGAATCTGGCACATGTCCCAGGCGAAGCTGTCGATAATTTCCTTGAAGACCGGCAGCTGGTCGTGGAAAGAAAACGCGATGTGACGGATCTTCCCGGCCTGGCGGGCTTTTTCGAGAAAATCGAGCACACCGAGCTGCTTGACCTTTTTCCAGGAATCTTCATTCAAGGCGTGCAGCAAGTAAAAATCGATCCAGGTCGTCTGCAGCTTTTCCAGCTGTTCGTTGAGCAGCCGCTCAAAGTCCGCTGCTTTTTTGACTTGCCAGACTGGCATCTTGGTCGCCAGGAGCACCTTATCCCGGTAGCCGCCGGTGAGCGCTTTGCCCACAACCCGTTCACTGTTGCCCTGGTGATAAGGATACGCGGTGTCGAGATAGGTAACGCCGTGGTCAATCGCATAACGAATCATGCGAATCGCTTCGTCTTCGTCGATCTTGCCATACTGCTTGCTGCCATCCGGCTGTACCTCGAGCGGCAAACGCATGCAGCCCATGCCAAACAGTGATGTTGCGACCTGATCGCGGCCAATTTTTCGATAGTCCATGTTCATCCTCCTTTTTACAGGAGTACTATAGCATATTGGCTATCATAAATAAAGTAGTTACATCATTGACATATAGTTTCACAAAAGATACAATTAGCGCGAACAGGCCGTTTCCATCACCCCATCTGGAGGATGCCCATCATGTTGCAGCAAAAAACCGAAACTGAAACCCAAAAAGAAACCCGTCCGCCCTGTACGGGCGAGGTCGCCTGCTCCATTGAAAAGGCCCTCGATGTCCTGGGCGGCAAATGGACCTTTTTGATTATCCGCGACCTGTTCGAAGGGACGCGCCGTTTCGGCGAGCTGCGCACATCGCTGGGCAATGTCAGTCCCAAGACGCTGTCGGCCCGCCTGCGCGACCTGGAAAAGAAGCACATCGTCACGCGCGAGGCGTTCGCAACCATCCCGCCGACCGTCCAGTACAGCCTGACCGAGAAGGGCCGCAGCCTGAAGCCGATCATCAAGGCGATGAAGGTATGGGGCGCGACCTGGGGCCAGGTCGAAGACAGCGGCGGTCCGGACGCGTAACGCTGCACGACGCGCAAATGTCTTCGCCATGCGTACAGACCGTGCGTTCTGCCAGAAACGGATGTCCGCGAGCGGAGGACAGACGGCGGAGCCGGCTCCCCGTGCGTTCCAATGATTTTCGAAGACAGTTTCAACATGGCATAGATATAACAAAAAGAATAATCACTCACGATATATATCCTCATACAAAAGGATATTGTTAGACAGTATCTGACAATATTGCGCACATGATTCGGTGTGCATCGCTGGCGCTCAAGACTTGAAATTGACGGCAAGATTTGTCATAATTTAGATGTGCACCGTTGGTGGACAAATATGAATGACGGACAGAAGGTGAGCGGCTATGGATACCATGCGTGCGCTGGTGAAAGACAAAGCGGAGCCAGGGATCTGGCTGAGGCAGGTGCCGGTTCCGGTTCCGGGCAAGAACGACCTCCGCATCCGGATCCTGAAAACGGCTATCTGCGGTACCGATGTGCACATCGAGCAGTGGGACGACTGGGCTCAGCGAACGATTCCGCCCGGCATCGTGATCGGGCATGAGTTTGTCGGCCTGATCGACGCGGTCGGGGAGAATGTCAGCGGGTTTGAAGTCGGCGAGCGCGTCTCGGGCGAAGGCCACATCGTTTGCGGTTCCTGCCGCAATTGCCTGGCCGGCCGCCGCCACCTGTGCAAAAACACCCAGGGCATCGGCGTCAACCGGGACGGCGCCTTCGCGGAGTACCTGGTTTTACCCAGCAGCAATGTCTGGCGCTGCGCCCCTGATTTGCCAGACGACCTGATCGCCTGTTTCGACCCTCTGGGCAACGCGACCCACACCGCCCTGACCTACGACATGGTCGGCGAGGATGTCCTGATCACCGGAGCGGGTCCGATCGGAATCATGGCGGCGGCGATCTGCCGCCACGTCGGTGCCCGTCATGTCGTGGTGACGGATGTCAACGACTACCGGCTGGACCTGGCGCGGCGGATGGGTGCCACCCGCGCGGTCAATGTCGCACGCACCCAGCTGAAGGACGTCGTCCAGGAACTGAAAATGAAAGAGGGCTTCGATGTCGGGCTGGAGATGTCCGGCAGTCCCGCGGCTTTCAACGACATGATCAACGCGATGTACCATGGCGGCAAGATCGCCTTGCTGGGGATTCCCAAAAATGAAACGCTGATCGACTGGAACAAAGTCGTCTTCAACGGCCTGACGATCAAGGGCATTTACGGCCGTGAGATGTTCGAGACCTGGTACAAGATGACAACCATGCTGCAAAGCGGCCTCACCATCGACCCCGTGATCACGCACCGGCTGCCGGCCAGCGACTATGCCGACGCTTTTGCGATCATGCGCTCCGGGCAATCCGGCAAAGTGATCCTGGACTGGCAGCGCTGGTCCTAGCCACACAAGGAGGAAGCCATGAAAACAGCGTATGCTTTGTATGAAAAGATGCTGGACGAGATTGAGGCCAAGGGGCTGAAAAAGAGCGAACGCGTTCTGTCAGGCCCGCAGGGCACCGTGATCGCGCCGGTCGGCCACAAGCCGGTAATCAACCTGTGTGCCAACAACTACCTGGGGCTCTCCGCGGATCCGCGGGTCATCCAGGCCGCCCGCGACAGCCTTGAGACCTGGGGGTTCGGCTTGTCTTCGGTTCGCTTCATCTGCGGGACACAAAGCCTGCACAAGCAGCTGGAGGCCGCGGTCAGCGCGTTTCTGGGCCAAGAAGACACGATCTTGTATTCTTCTTGCTTTGACGCCAACGGCGGCCTGTTCGAAACGCTGCTGACGGATGCCGATGCCGTGATCAGCGACGAACTGAACCACGCCAGCATCATCGACGGCATCCGCCTGTGCAAGGCGAAACGCTACCGCTATCGCAACAACGACATGGCGGATCTGCTCCGCCAGCTGACGCTGGCCCGGGACAACGGCGCCCGCCTGGTCCTGATCGCCACCGACGGTGTCTTTTCCATGGACGGGACTTATGCCGACTTGCCGGCCATCTGCGACCTGGCCGATCGCTTCGACGCCCTGGTCATGGTCGACGACAGCCACGCCGTCGGCGTTGTCGGTGAACACGGGCGGGGGACCCCGGAGCATTTCGGCGTCAGCGACCGCGTCGATATCCTGACCGGGACCTTCGGCAAGGCGCTCGGCGGCGGCAGCGGCGGTTACACCAGCGCCAGCCGGATTGTCGTCGATCTGCTGCGTCAGCGCAGCCGTCCCTACCTGTTTTCCAACACGCTGGCCCCGGTTATTGCGGCTGCGGCACTGGCGGTGATCCGGCTGCTTGAGACCGATACGGCCATCCTGTCCCGCCTGCGGGAGAACACACGCTTTTTCCGGGCCCGGATGGCGGAAAGCGGTTTGGATGTCCTGCCGGGCGAGCACCCGATCGTCCCGGTCATGATCTACGATGAACCCAAAACCTTGCGCATGGCCGACCGCCTGCTGGAGATGGGCATCTACGTGATCGGCTTCACCTACCCGGTCGTGCCGCTGGGCAAGGCGCGCATCCGGACGCAGGTATCGGCGGCCCACACCCGGGAGCAGCTGGCCACCGCCGCCCGCTGCTTTGCCGAGCTGAAAAAAGAAGCCTGACCGGGCAGAACCTGGCGGACGAAAAGAGAAAGCGGCCCTTGACCTGAATAGGCAAAGGGCCGCCTTGTTTTTATGTGTTGGTGTTTTGTCAGCAGGTCTTAGAGGCTGCCGTCCTTCTGGGCCATGTAACGGACCAGGTCGACGACGCGGTTGCTGTAGCCCCACTCGTTGTCATACCAGGAAACGACCTTGAAGAAGCGCTTTTCGCCCTTGAGGTTGTTCTGCAGGGTTGCTTTGCTGTCATAGATCGAGGAACGGGGGTCGTGAATGAAGTCGGTCGAAACCAGGTCTTCCTCGGTGTAGCCCAGGTAGTCCTTCAGGTAGGTCCGGGAGGCTTCCTTCAGCTTGGCGTCGATTTCTTCGATCGAGGAATCACGCACGGCGGTGAAGGTCAGGTCGACGACCGAAACAGTCGGCGTCGGTACGCGGAAGGACATGCCCGTCATCTTGCCCTTGACCTGGGGCAGGACCTCGCCGACGGCCTTGGCGGCACCGGTCGTCGAGGGGATGATGTTGATCGCCGCCGCGCGGCCGCCGCGCCAGTCCTTCTTGGACGGGCCGTCAACGGTCTTCTGGGTCGACGTGTAGGAGTGGATTGTCGTCATCAGGCCGGTCTCGATGCCGATGCCTTCCTTGAGGATGACATGCACCAGCGGGGCCAGGCAATTGGTCGTGCAGGACGCGTTGGAAACAACATTGTGCTGGGCAGGATCATATTCCTGCTCGTTGACGCCCATGACGAGGGTCTTCATGCCGCCCTTGCCGGGCGCGGAAACGATAACTTTCTTGGCGCCTGCGGCGATGTGGCCGGAAGCCCGTTCCATATCGTTAAAAATGCCGGTTGACTCGATGACATAATCGACGCCCAGCTCACCCCAGGGCAGATCCGCGGGGCTGCGTGTCGCCATGACGCACTTGACCTTGTTGCCATTGACGACCAGGGTGTCGTTGTCAGCAAGATCCGGGCTGCTCTTTTCGGTGGTGACCGTGTGCTTGAACTTACCCTGCGTCGAGTCATACTTCATCTGGTAAGCAAAATAATCGGCGTCAGTCGAAACATCAACGACCGCCTTGACATCGATTTCCTTACCCAGCAAGCCTTGGTCGCAGATGGCCTGGAAAACCATGCGGCCGATTCGGCCAAAACCATTAATGCCAACTTTAATCGCCATAATACATCCTCCTGTTAATGCCCCTGTGGGCTGGTTACGATCCAATCATTACAATTCTATCGGAAATTGGCCTAAATTACAACGTAAACGTTGTGGTGTCCCCGTAGAAATATCTTTGCCGCGCTCCGGCAAAACCTGTTCAACTGACTAAAAAGGAGCGCTGGACCTGGTTGGCGGCTGATTGACTTTCATCTATCGTGCTGTCAAACTAGAGGCGATCAGGCCAGCTGGCATAAGTGACGCAGAAAGCAGGTTGACTGGTGATCTCTGTTCGCGATCGAATCCGGTACTCGGATTTTTTCCGGGTTTTCAATTTCAAAGACGAGCTGACCAAGGGCAGAAGTTTCCTCTTGCTGAACACCCTGATTTCCAGCATTGCCAATGTCTTTATCACCGGCGTCTTTTACACCGGCTTCTTGAGCTTGAACGGCATCGACATCGTCCGCGTCGGCATCATCGCCTTTATCCCGTACGTCGCCTGGGCGTTCAGCCTGCTGTCACCCGTGATCATGAGCAAGTTCCGCAAACGGCGGGCGATCATGATCTTCAATGTCCTGTTCTACTATGCGACCGTCGTGATCGCCACGACGATCATGCCCCATTTTGTCAGCGATTACGTCGGCCGGACGGTCTGGTTTGGCATCCTGCTGTTTTTAGGCAACACATCCAACGCCCTGTTCGGCTCCGGATCGGCTGCCTGGCATATCCATTTTCTGCCCCGGGGCGATGACCGCAACATTTATTTTTCCTACGCCAACCTGATCAGCGCGACCGTGGGCACCGGCGTCGCGATTACGGCATCTTTGGTCGCGGACGCCCTGGCCGGATCCCCGCTGCAGGCCCAGGTGATCACGAGCGCGCGTTACGTGGCAGCCGGCCTTTTGATTCTCAGCGCCGTGCTGCTTTACACGATCCCGCGCGAGTTTCCCTACAAGAACCTGGGCAGCAAGGTGGCCGTCTGGGACATCATCCGCATCCCGGTCCGGTCGCGCAAATTTCTCCTGACCGCCCTGATCGTGATGCTCTGGAGCTGCTTTGCCAATGTCAACGCCAGTACCTGGATCTATTATGTCCTGAACACCGTCCAGGTCGGCTACACCTATGTCTACATCGGGTCGATCGTCAACGCCGTATGCAGCGCTTTCCTGCTGCGTTACTGGCGCCGTGCGATCAGCTTGCACTCCTGGTCGACCCTGCTGCTGCTGGTTGTCTTCATGACGGCCCTGATGGAATTCCCGATCGCGTTCGCCACCAGCCAGACAAAATGGGTCTATGTCCTGGTCAGCATCGTGCAGGGCTTCATCTCGGTCGGAACCAGCCTGGTCTTCGCCAACCTGTTCTATGTCAACCTGCCCAAGGGCAACACCGACTTGTATATCACGTTCTGGAACTTCTCAGCCAACATCAGCGTCCTGTTCGGTTCGGCGTTCGGCACCTGGTTTTTGTCCCTGACCGAGCCGCACGCCCCCTGGTATTTCCTTGGCCTGCCCTTCTACGGGTCGCAGTTCCTGGTTGTCATCAAGGGCTTTCTGTTGCTGGGGCTTTGCCTTTACATCCGTCGTGTCATCCCGCATATCCAGCCTGATCCGGATGAGGACCCGGCCTGACCTGGCTTGTGTTACAATGAAGAGGCGGCCCAGCCGCAAAAAACCAGGAAAAAGAGGATCAGGTATGTCTGAGAAAGTGACACAAGCCCTGGCTGTCTTCGGACAAGGCTACAACTGTGCCCAGGCGGTGATCGCGGCCTTTGCCGACAGCCTGGGGATGGACCGGGAAGCCGCCCTGCGTTTTGCCGGCGGTTTCGGCGGCGGACTGCGTTCCGGTGAAGTCTGCGGTGCCGTCAGCGGCGCGGTCATGGCGATCGGCCTCAAATACGGCCAGACCGATGCGGCCGACAAGGCTTCCAAAGAGCAATGCAACCGCATGACGATCGCGTTCATGGACCAGTTCCGCCAGGAGCAGGACACGGTTCTGTGCCGCGACCTGCTCGGCTACGATGTGCGGGATGAAAAAGCGGGCCAGGCCATGGCGCCGGAACGCAAACGCGCGATCTGCAACCAGGCCATCGAAAGAGCCGTCGTCATCCTGGAGACCATGGGTTTTTAGGCGGCCGATCAAGCCCAAAGCGGCCGCCGACATCGGAGAGGAGCAGGTATGACCGCGTCACAGCAGATGCCACACCGCCACCAGCCTTTGCCGCTGCTGCGCAATGTCATCTACCCGTCGTACCAGCTGTTGGCTGAGACGGGCCGGGCAGACCCTGCCGCGGCCCTCGTCTGTGCGGTGCTGGAGACGTTCAGCTGGCTGCGCAAGCGCTTTTGCCAGTTCGGCATCCCGCCCGAACTGGACTGGCCTGAGCCGGATGCGGCGGAGACGGTCAGCCTTAACCGTTTCCATTCTTTTCGTCTCGACACGGGTTATTCGCTGGACGTGATCTGGCTGTCCCGGGAGCAGATCTGGGCCATGCAGCTGACAGAGCCCGACCTGGGCCCAAATCCGGGCGCCAAAAACCAGGACCGGCCGCCTGTGGCCGGTCGGCTGTTTGAAACCCATGTCGCTTTCCGCCTGCTGAACGGCCGCGTAATCTGCGGCTTTCGCACCCTGGTGTCGGAACCGCAGGGCACAACGGCGCCCTGCGAAGTCTATCGCCTGGCCTTGGTCGGCCAGCTGGTCCGCAACCCGCGCCTCGGTCTGGAGCACGGCTGGCCGATCCGCTACGAGCCGATCACGCTGGACCGGGCGGTCGTCCTGCACAACCTGAAGGCGTGGCTGAAACATCCGGACCGGATGCTGCCCGCTGTCATCGTCGCCGAAGCTTTGCCGGAGTTGCCCGGACCGGAACAGCTGCCCACACCCGACGAACTCATCGCCAGGCTCAGCCGGCTGCCGGCAAGCGGCATCCTGCCGCCGCCGATCATCCCGGACCCCGAACCGCCGGCCGCGCTCGATCTGGACCGGCTGGCGCACGACAAGATGGGCTATGGCCAATTTTTCTTCGTTCCGGCCGCGCAGCAGGCGGCCTTCCAGAAAACCTGCGGCTATGCGTTGTACCCCGGCGAAGCCCTGGTGGTCGAACCGCTCGCCTTCGGCCAGGATCACATGCATGTCCCGTACGACCAGATCCGGCACAATCCGGCCGGTGAGCGGGTCCGGCTGGATGCCTGGCTGCAGGATTACCCGAAGCAGAAGCCGGTGGTTTTCAAGTCCGTCGTGTTCCTGCCCGAAGCCAAGGCCATCGAGCGCAAGCAGGTTCTGGACATCCACCACAGCAAGGAAGAGATCCTGCGGGCCGGCGAGGAGCGCGAGCAGGCCCTGCTGCTGCGCCATACCGACGACATGCGCCGGCTGCAGGCGATGTTCGACCTGAAAGAGACAAAAATCAAAAAGCTCACAGAGCAGATCAAGAGCCAGGCGGAGGACGCGGCGGCGCTGCGGCAGGAAAAAGAGGAGCTGGAACAGCACTACCTGGCTGAGCTTGGCAAAAAAGACGCGCGTATCCAGCGCCTGGAGACCCTGGCCGACCGGCCCGCCTGCCTGGACGAGCTGCCCGACTGGGTCAGGCGGTTCTTTGCCGGCAAGCTGCTGCTGCACACGCGGGCCCTGCGCGAACTGACAGATGTCGCCCCGGACGAGGTCAATCTGCCGCTGCTGTGCGATGCCCTGGAGTTTTTGGCCTGCGAATACCGTGACCTGCTGCTTGGCGTGATCGGCGAAGACGACGAGCACCTGCTCTGCGCGCAAAAATACGGGCGGGGTTTCGATGTCGCCCCGGTCAAAGGTGTCTCCGTCGACATGTATCCGACCGACTACAAGATCAAGTACTATGCCGGGCACAAGGGCAAGCCGGTCGAAAGCCTGCTAGACCGCCACTTGCGCATCGGGGACAAGACCGGGCATCTGCTGCGCATCTATTTTCTCTACGACAAGGACAAGCGCCTGATCGTGGTCGGCTCGCTGCCCCGCCACCTGCGCACAGTCAGCTACGAATAGGAAAAAAAACGGAACGCTTCGGCGAAGCGTTCCGGTGCTGGTCGGCGGTCAGCGGTGCATGAGATCAGCGTTTAAAGTTGGCAGCCACCTGCGGCCAGT
Source organism: Clostridiaceae bacterium (assembly GCA_012523135.1). GTDB lineage: Bacteria > Bacillota > Clostridia > Saccharofermentanales > UBA5734 > JAAYBY01. Next base: position 10,267 of record JAAYJD010000023.1, on the reverse strand, counting down.
TGACGATATTCCAGAAGGCTCCGATGTATTCCGGCCGCCTGTTCTGGTATTTTAGATAATAGGCGTGCTCCCAGACATCCAGGCCGAGCAGCGGCTTTTTGCCCTCCATCAGCGGCGAATCCTGGTTGGCGGTCGATTCGATGTGCAGTTTGCCGCCTTTATCCTTGACCAGCCAGGCCCAGCCGCTGCCAAAACGGCCGGCGGCCGCGTCTGCGAATTGGGTCTTGAACGCGTCGAAGCTGCCAAAATCGCGGTCGATCGCCGCGGCCAGCTCGCCTTCCGGCCGGCCGCCCTGACCCGGCCCGATCACGGTCCAGAACAGCGTATGGTTGGCGTGTCCGCCGCCATGGTTGCGTACGGCCGTACGGATCTCGGCCGGCAGCGCATCAAGGTCGGCCAGCAGCGCTTCAAGCGGCTTGTCGGCCAGATCTGAACGACCCGCCAAAGCGGCGTTCAGCTTGTCGATGTAGGCCTGGTGGTGCTTGGTATGGTGAATTTCCATCGTGCGCGCGTCGATATACGGTTCGAGCGCGTCATACGCATAAGTCAGTTTCGGCAGTGTGTGTGTCATGGTAAGACCTCCCATTCGTCTCTGGCCGCAAGGACTGACAAAGGCTTGTCCCGGCCAGCTTATTCACGTAGCTTGCTATCATTATACGTTGCTGCCATCCGGGTGCAGTGACCTATGTTACCTATGACTAACTTTTAAGTAACGCAATAATATCCGGACGATTTTACCTGCCTGCTGATGTTTTTCCATAGCAGAAAAGAGGAATGGCGGGTACAATAAGAGGGAAAGATACGTCGATAGTGAGGTTTCGGATATGGAAAAAAGAAAAATGACTTTCGCCCTCTATTTTGGTAATCGCGGCTTCATGCCGGAGACCCTGATCACCGCCGCCCGGGCGGAGATGGTCCAGGCCGTTACGGCTTGCGGTTACGACGCCCTGCTGCTCGACGAGCAGGCGACGCCGTTTGGCGGTGTCGAAACACGCGCCGACGGCCGCCGCTACGCCGACTGGCTCCAGGTGCTGCGCGGCCGTTTTGACGGGGTCATCCTCTGCATGCCCAATTTCAGCGATGAGAACGGTGCGGTGGCGGCCCTGCGCGACGCCGGCGTGCCGATCCTGATCCAGGCTTATCCGGACGAGCTGGACAAGATGGATTTTGCTTTCCGTCGCGACGCGTTCTGCGGCAAGTTCAGCATCGAAGATGTTTTCCACCAGTACCGCATCCCGTTTACCGTCTTCCCGCCGCATGTCGTCCACCCGCTGTCTGCCGCCTTCAGATGCCAGTTGCACGACTTTGCCGCGGTCTGCCGCGTGGTGCGCGGCATGCGCCGGCTGACGATCGGCTGCTTCGGCGCCCGCACCACCGCCTTCAAGACGGTGCGCTTCGACGAGATCACGCTGCAGGCACACGGCATCACGGTGGAGTCCTTCGACCTGTCCGCCGTCGTGCACCGGATCGGCCAGCTGCAGGACGATCACGCGGCGGTCACGGCCAAAATCGAACGGCTCCGGGACTATACGGATGTGTCCCATGTCCCGCCTGCCAAACTGCTCAGCCTGGCCAAGCTGTCGGTGGTGCTCGACGACTATATTGCCGAGTACCAGCTCGATGCCCTGTCGCTGCGCTGCTGGGAAGAACTGCAGTCCTGGTACGGCATCGCCCCCTGTGTGCTGCTCGGTGAATTGAACGATCGCGGCATCGTCGCCTCGTGCGAGACCGACCTGTGCTCGGCGATCAGCATGCAGGCGATGAAGCTGGCTTCTGAACAGCCGACCGCCTGCGTCGACTGGAACAACAACTACGGTGAGGACGAGGACAAAGTCATCCTCTTCCACTGCGGCCCCATCGCCGAATCCCTGATGGCCTGCCGCGGGACCGTGACGGATCACAAAATGTTTTCCAAGAACCAGCCGGATCAGGGCTGGGGCAGCGACGAAGGGCGCATCCGGGCTTTCCCGATGACCTTTTCCAACTGCAAGACCGAAGACGGCCGCCTGACGTTCTACATCGGCGAAGGCGCGTTCACCGAAGATGTGATCCCGGACGGCTTTTTTGGCTGCGGCGGCGTGGCCCGGATCGCGAACCTGCAGCAGATCCTGCTCCGGATCGGCCGCCAGGGTTTCCGCCACCACACGACAGTCGGGGTCGGCCGGATGAAGGCGATTCTCGAAGAAGCTTTCCGCACCTACCTCAAGTACGAGCTGTTCGAGCTCGAATAAGGAGTCTGCTATGCCTATTATCACTGACCGCCAGGCTGTCCTGGCCATCTACCGGGAAGCCGCAGCCAGAAAACGGGTGCTGCCCTGCTTCTGCACGGAGAATCTGACCACGACCGAAGCCATCCTGGACGCGGTTCTGGCGCACGGCGCGGCCATTGGCGAACCGGACCTGCCGATCAGCCTGGCTGTGACCAACCGCTACGCGCATCGCAGCCAGTCAGCCAACTACACCCAGACCCGCCGCTGGGACATCGGCCTCAAGCTGTTCCTCGCCGATTTGCACGTCCTGGCCGGCGAGGATTCGCCCTACAGCCAGCTGAGGATCCTGATCCATCTCGACCACACCCAGTTCGATGCGGACGAGGCTCTGCTGCAGTGGGACATGAACGCATTTTCGTCGATCATGTTCGACGCCTCCAGCGTGCCGCTGGACGAAAACATCCGCCGGACCCGCCAATTCGTCATCCGGGAGGGCAGCAAGATTGTCATCGAGGGGGCATGTGACGAGATCGTCGACGCGACCGGTGATATCCGCTGCGAGCTGACGACGGCTGAAAAGGCCCAGGCATACCTTGACGGAACGGGTGTCGACCTGATCGTCGCCAACCTGGGCACCGAACACCGGGCAGCCGCGGGCAACCTGACCTACCACGGCGACCACGCCCGCCGTATCCGGGAAAAGGTCGGGCCGCGCATCGTCCTGCATGGCGCCTCGTCTGTGCCGGCCGGCCAGATCGCCGGCCTGGCCGATGACGGCGTGTGCAAAGTCAATCTTTGGACGGCGCTCGAGCGTGACGCGTCGCCTGTTTTGTTCCGGGAACTGGTGGCGCATGCCGACCAGGCCGCGGGCAGCCAGGCGGTCGCCGAACTCAAGGCGGCCGGCTTGCTGGGACCGGCCTGCCGCGAGGACCGCGGCCTGTCGATCGACTTCTTCACGACCGTTTACCGGCAAACGGTCGTATTCCAGGCGATGAGGCGCATCGTCGGCGGATACCTGGCGCAATGGTACCGGCCGGCGCGGCCGGCCCGCTAGGCCGCGTCCATGTGTATCCTGGGGCTTGACATCGGCACATCCGGCTGCAAGGCGACCATCGTCGCCGTTGACGGCGCGGTCCTGGCCCAGGCCGGCCGGGAATATCCCCTGCACTCACCCCGCCCCGGTTGGGAGGAGCTGGACCCGGAAGCCGTCTGGGCAGCGGTCCAGGCCGTGATCCGGCAGGTCATGGCCGGGTATCGCGGCGACAAGATCCGCGCGATCGGGGTGTCCTCCTTCGGCGAAGCCGTCGTGGCCATCGACCAGGACGGCCGCGTGTTAGGCAACAGCATGCTTTATATCGACAGCCGCGGCCAGGCGGAAGCGGCCAGGCTCAGGACTGATCCGGGCGATGCCAGGGTGCTGGCGATTGCCGGCACCTACGTCCAGCCGATGTACAGCCTGTGCAAAATCATGTGGCTGAAAGAAAACCGGCCGGAGATATACCGCCGGACCTGGAAATTCCTGCTGTTCGCCGATTTCATTTTATTTCGGCTCGGCGCCCGGCCGGCCACCGACTACTCGCTGGCAGCCCGCACCATGGCCTTTGACATCCGGCAAAAAGACTGGTCGCAGGACTTGCTGGACGCAGCCGGTGTCGACGGGGATAAATTCGCTGAGCCGGTGCCGTCTGGAACCGTGCTCGGGCAGCTTGCGGGCAGCCTGGCCGGGACGCTCGGCCTGCCTGGGGATGTCCTGCTGGTGGCCGGCGGCCACGACCAGGCGTGCGCCGCGCTCGGTGCCGGCGTCATCCGGCCGGGACTGGCGGTTGACGGCCTGGGTTCGACTGAGTGCATCACGCCGGCTTTCGCCCAGCCGATCTTGACCCCGGCCATGGCCGGCAATCACTTCGCCTCCGTGCCGCATGTGCTGCCTGGTCTGTATGTCACCTACGCGTTCACCTTTACCAGCGGCAGCGTGCTCAAGTGGTACCGCGACCGCCTGGGCCTGCCCTTCCGGCAGGAAGCGGATCAGCTCGGGATCAGCGCCTACACGCTGATGATCGAGCGTGCGCTCCAAACGCCGGGCCCGTCGCCGCTCCTGGTCCTGCCGCATTTCGCCGGTGCCGCGACCCCCTACATGGATGCGGGCGCGCAGGGCCTGATGGCCGGCCTGACGATCGACACAAGACCTGAGGAGATGATCCGGGGTATCCTGGAGGGCATCACGTTCGAGATCATGATCAACGTCGAAAGACTGGCCGGCGCCGGCGTCGCCATCGATGAGCTGGCGGCTGTCGGCGGCATGGCCCGTTCTGAAACGTTCCTGCAGCTAAAAGCCGACATGATGGGCAAACCGGTCACCAGTCTGCTCGTATCGGAGGCCGGCACGCTGGGCGTGGCCATCCTGGCCGGAACCGCGTGCGGTGCCTTCCGCTCGCACCAGGAGGCGGTCGCCGGCCTGGTCAGGAAAAAGCGCGTTTATGAACCCGATCCGCAGCAGTACGCAAAATACCAGGCGCGGTTTTCAACCTACAAGAAGCTGTATCCGCTCATGCAGGAGCTGCAGCAGGACAAAGAGGCGCAGGGGAGGATCTCATGAAACAAGCGGTCATTTTTGGTGCCGGCAACATCGGGCGCGGGTTTATCGGCGCCCTCCTGAGCCAGGCGGGCTACCACGTCACCTTTATCGATGTCGCGGCCAGCCTGGTCGAAAGTCTCAACCGCGCCGGGCGCTACCCGGTGCGTATCGTCTCCAGCGAGGGCCATGAAGACCAACTTATCTGTCATGTCAGCGCCATTGACGCGCGTGACAGTGCCGCGGTGGCTGAGGCGGTCGCCGGGGCGGACCTGGCGGCGACGGCGGTCGGCGCTCATAATCTCGGCCGGATCGCACCTGCGCTTGCGGCCGGCCTGGCCCGGCGCCTGGCAGCGGGAGACACGCCGCTGAACATCCTGATCTGCGAGAACCTGATGCACGCGGACCAGGTGCTGGCCCGCCACCTCAAAGCGGAGCTCGATCCGGCGGATCACCCGGCTTTTGACCGCCAGGTCGGCCTGGTTGAGACGTCGATCGGGCGCATGGTGCCGATCCAGACGCCCGCCATGCAAGATGGCGACCCGCTGAGGGTCTGCGTCGAACGCTATGGCTTTTTGCCGGTCGACCAAGCCGCTTTCAAGGGTGAGATTCCCCCCATCCCCCGCCTGGTGCCGTTTGCGCCGTTCGCCTATTACATCAAGCGCAAGCTGTACCTGCATAACATGGCGCATGCGATCTGCGCCTATCTGGGCGCGTATGCGTCGCTGGCAACGATCAGCGAGGCGATCGACCAGGCGGAGATCCTGGCGATCGTGCAGCGGGCGATGCTGTCCAGTGCCCGGGCGCTGGCCCGCGCCTACCAAATGCCGCTCGAACCACTGCTCGAACACGGCGACGATCTGCTGCGCCGTTTCGGCAACGCCGCCCTCAAGGACACCTGCGAGCGTGTCGGGGCTGACCCGAAGCGCAAGCTGATGCCGGAGGACCGCCTGGTCGGTGCCGCCTTGTTCTGCCAACAGGCCGGGGTTTCACCGGTCTGGATCGCGGTGGGCATCGCCGGTGCGCTCTACCGGCTGATCGGCGAACAAAACCAGCCGCAGTCGGCCGAATTGGCCAGGCAGGCGCTCAGCGACATAGCGCAATTGCCGGCCGGCGATCCGCTCGCGGAGACGGCGATCCGGTTTTACCAGTTGCTGGCGGCCGGCCGGCCGCTGGGCGAGCTGCGCCGCCTGGCCGCGCAGCTGCAGGCAGACAGCGCACCCGACGTCGTCTGAGCGAGGCCGCCCATGTCAGCATACCGGCAGTTTTGCACTTTGAATTTGGATTTATCCTGGATCGGTCTGGGGACGGGCAGCACGACTGGCGGGTATTTTTGTACGCCCAGAGGCGCGCGCGTGATCGGCTGGGCCGGCAGTGACGGGATCCATTTCTGTTTTGTGCGCGGGCATGGCGGGATGGTTTTCGCCGTCAGTCCGTCCCGGGCGGGTCCGCCGTATGTGCGTTTGCTGGCACGTACTTTCCGTGATTTTTTGCGCCTGGTCCTGGCCAGCCACAGCGCCACGATCCTCGAGCAAATCCCGGACTGGGATGAAGCGCGCTGGGTTGACGCGGTTGCCGAAGCGGCGGTCGTCCCGGAGCAGCAGGCCGTTCTGGATACCATCCGGCAGACCTGGTCGCTCGATCCCATGCCCGAGCCATACCGATATGTCAGGACGCTGCAGGACGCCTTCGACGCGCAGTCACTTCGTTTTCCCCAGCCAAAGACTCAGCGTAAACCAACTTGGCAGGTCACGTTCGACAGCTTTTTCGGTCAGGAAACCCGCGAACGACCCGGCAGGGAAGTGGCTGTCGACAAGCGGTTTGCCTGGGACGGTCAGGACTGGCGTGTCCCGTCCCTTTACCTGTGCCGGGCCGGGCTGGTCGTCGACGTGTGTCTTGAGGCGGACGCGGAACGGATCGGGGCCTATCGCGCCAAATGGGAGACGGCGCAGGACCGCCCGAAACCATCACGGGCGCTGCGGGAACAGATGGAGGCCGAGAACCCGCTCCACGCGGCGGTTCGGGTGCGCGCCGAACTGAACGGAACGCTCCTGCCGGAAAGCGGCTCCTGTTCCGTCGTCTGGTTGCCTGGCCTGGGGGAGGATGCGGCCAACAGCGCCGAGGCCGAGGCCGCGCGGCTCCATTACGGCTGCAGCGACCCGTCCGGCTGGATGTTTTTGCGGGCATCATTTGCCTGGCCGGGTAAGCGAAAACCCAGGATTCGAACCCTGGAACTCATTTTGGAGCCGCTGCCCACATTTTTTCCGGGTCCGCAGCTGGCCGATCCCCAGTCTGGCCAGACCTATGACCTGGTCCACCCGGTCTCGGGCCAGACGCATGTCATGACCGTTCTGGACACAACGCGGGAAACCTTGCCGGAGGGCCGTTTCCCAGACGATGGTTCAGACTGGCCGCGCTGCTTCACCCAACTGGCCTATATTCTCGAACCGGATTTGCCTGCAGGGGTCCTGTCCGTACATGACGCCAACCCGGGTGATCCACCCCGACGCGGCCGCAACGGCAATGCGATCGGGCGGGCTGACGGCTGCACAGCATTGTTCGTTTCGGTGCCGGCGGCAGACAGGCGGCGGGTCGCCTGTTCTGAATTGCGTTTCGCACCGGCTGGCCGCGTCACCTGGGCGCTGTCCTTCCATGTTATAACAAGTCAGGAACATCGCGTGGAGATTTTTTGACTGCCGTTTGCAGGCAAGGAGGGTGATCGGATGATTGAACGACCCGAGAGTTTCGTTCTGGCCAGACAGATCGGCCAGGCCCTGACCGGCCGGACGATCCGGCAGGTCGTGGCTCAGCAGACTGCGCACAAGTTCGCCTGGTTCAGCGGGGACCCGGCGGATTACCCGTCCCGGCTGGCAGGCCGGAGAATCGTCGGCGCCGCGTCGTTCGGCGGCTTTGTCGCCATCGAGGCCGAGGGGATGCGTTTGGTTTTCGGTGACGGCGTCAACCTGCGCTGTTGGGCACCGGGACAGGCGCTGCCGCAGCGCCACCAGCTTCTGCTTGGTTTTGACAACGGATCTTCGCTGACCGGCACGGTCCAGATGTACGGCGGTCTGTGGGCTTTCCGGGACGGGGAAAACGACAACCCCTACATCCAAACGGCACTGGAAAAGCCGGATCCGCTGGGCGATTCGTTTGACCTGGGCTACTTTGGCACCCTTTGGGCTCCTGAGGACGAAAAGCTGTCGCTGAAGGCCTTTCTGGCCACCCGGCAGCGCATTCCGGGGCTGGGCAACGGTGTTTTGCAGGATATCCTCTTCGCGGCCGGCCAGCATCCTAAAACACGTTTAGTCCTGCTGGACGCTGCCGAGCGGGCCAGCCTGTATTGGGCAATCCGACAAACGTTACGGGCGATGGCCGATGGCGGCGGGCGCGATACGGAAAAAGACCTGTTCGGCGCCCCCGGCGGCTACCCGACGCAGATGTCGGCCAAACGCAAGGGGTTGCCCTGCCGCGTTTGCGGCTCGCCCATCGTCCAGGAAGCCTACCTGGGCGGCAGCGACACATACTGCCCGTCCTGCCAGCGCCAGCGGAAGTAGCTGCGTCAGCCGATCGTCGTGTCAAAGGAGGCAGAGATGGATCCTTCGACCGAGAACAGCCAGAGGTCCAGGCTGTAGGAAACCTCGCAGGAGCAGTAGAGCAGCCAGGCGTCGTTGGCCCTGGATTCCAGCCGGCCTCGGGCGTCCAGGTAGAAGCCGATGATGTTGTAGCGGTTGCCGCTGACGATGATGCCGCCTTCGATGCCGCCTTTCAGGTAGAGCTCGAGCACGAAGCGGTCGCCGCCTTCGCCGCCGAAGTAGTAGGCCCCGTCGGCGCCGGCGTAGAGGTAGCCGCGGATGTAGACGATCAGGATCGTTAGATCTTTTTCGACACCAAATTCAATTTTGGCCTTGATGAGTGATTCGCCTTCGGTGTCGACCCGGAACCCGAGGCCCACGCCGACCCGGAAAATGGAGATGTTGCCGGCCAGTGTCTCGGGGTAGCCGATGTAGACACCGAACAGGTGCGGGCTGAACTCGAAGCCGATGCTGCCGCCGACCTTGGCCACCACGATGTCTATGTCGTCGATCGTCATGCTGAACGAGAAGTAGCGCTCCGGGTGGTTGTAGGTGATCGCGACCGAACCGACTTTCTTGAACCCATTGCCGGCGATCATGCCGGGGACATCGAGCGGCAGCCAAAGGCCGCCGCTGGCATCGACGACCGGGCCGCTGCCAAAGCCGAAATACAGGTCTCGGATTTCGCAGAAATCGGAGATCCGGAGCAGCCCCTTGATGCCGGCGCCGAAGAAGGTGTCCGGCGCCGTGTGCACGGGCAGGTTCTCCACGTAGCCGGCGATCTGGCCGGGGTCGTCCGGGAAGGCGAAACGGTTCTGCTCGTCCCGGCCCATCACCATGTTGTAGACGACCATACCGGTGAAATCCTCGACGTCGCCGGCGCCGAAGTTGATCGCGCCGTCGTCGGAGGCGGGCAGGAGGCCGACCGCGAAGTAGCAGCGGTTGTTGTTCATGTCGTAGCCGAAACGGGTGACCGCGTCGATATCGAGGGTATTCAGCCCGCCCAGGAACCCGAGCAGCAGCGTGTCGGTATCGAATTCGACCAGGCCATCGCCGGAGCTTGAGACCGGCGAACTGACGAAGACCGGCCCGAGCGAGGCGTTGCGCCGCCCGGCCCTGGCCGCTGCCCCGGACTCGGTCAATTCGGGCACGAGCACGCCGCTGACATCGACACAGCCGTCGAAATTGGCCGTCAGGACGGACTGGGACTGCTCGTAGATGACGACGGGCAGGCCGAGCTGGTTGGGGCACTCGATGATCAGGTTGTCGGTCGTCTCTGTCGAAAGCGGGATGTTTTCCGACAGCAGGGTCGAGCCCATCAGGACCATCCAGACGGAGCCCTGGCCCGGCACTTCGCTGGCGCGGGGCCTGTAGCCGAGGTCGATGGCCCGGATCTCCATCGTGAAGCCCTGGAAATCGACGTTGACCGGCTTGTCCAGTTCCGCCGCGGCCAGCTGTCCGCCTGCCGCGTCCAGCCCGTTGATCGTTTTCTTGTTGGCCGGCACCACCATGTCGGTGAACGCCAGCGGACCCGAGGTTGAAACCTCGTCCGACACGACGGTAAAAGCGCCGTTGAAGTGCATGCCGTCCGGCTTGAGCCAGCCGCCGTCGATCGTGACATCGATCCCTTCGGCGATGCCCTGCTCGATTTTTGTCGGAGCGACCGAGCAGAGGAATTTGCCCTTAGGCCCGTCGGCGTTATCTTCCTTGTTGGTGTACAGCTTGACCTTGACCCGGTTCTTCAGGAACAGGTCGACGGCAACCTCGGCGTTGATCTCCAGATTGACCCGGTTGGCATACATATCGAGCAGGCAATTATAGACCATCACGTCCTGAAAGCTGCCCAGCTCCTCCCCGAACTTGGCCGGGACGCCATTCGGGTTGTAGAGAAACGTCTGGTAGTTGAAGCCATT
>JAAYJD010000150.1 GCA_012523135.1 Clostridiaceae bacterium | reverse complement strand
TTCTCGATGATCGGGGTGGTGATGTAGTACGGCAGATTGGCCAGGACCACCGTCTCATGGGGCCAGTCCTGTGCCAATCGGCTGAAGTTGACTTGCTGGGCGTCGCCCTCGATGATCTCGCTGTTCGGCGCGTCCCCCAGCACCTGCCGGAGCGGCGCGATCAGGCGGCCGTCGATCTCGACGGCAACCAGTTTGCCCGCCGTCTGGCTGAGGGGGCGCGACAGCGCGCCCAGGCCGGGCCCGATCTCGATCACCAGGTCTTGCTTGCTGATCTGGGCTTCTTCCAGGATGCGTCCCGTCAGGCTGTCGTCAACCAGGAAATTTTGGCCCAGCCGATGCTGCGGCCGGATGGCGAACTGCTCGAGCAGGGCCTGAGTTTCCTTCTTGTTCATCAGGGTATGGAGATGATGTAGACGCGCTTGGTGCGCTTGCCCCAGGTGACCGCCCCCGAGCGGATCTCGCCGGCGTCGTAGCAGGCGTCCAGCAGGTTGGAGTCGCTGTGGTTGCCGTGCACATCGGCGACGACGGCCAAGCCGTAGCCCTCGATGAACAGGATCGTCCCCAGCGGCAGTGCCGTGCCGGCGAACTTGCCGTTGTAACGGAATCCGTAGCTGGCGACCAGGCCGCGCTGGGCCGGGATGCCGCTGGCTGTGTTATGGTTAATCGGGGGGTTGTGGCAGCCGCCCTGCAGGCAGCATTCCAGGCCGTCGTACATCGTGATCGCGCGTTTGTCCTGCTGGATATAGGAGAAATTGTGTCCATCGACCGTAATCGTGCCGTTGCCGTTATCCTTGAAGGACTTGTAGTTGGCGTTGCCGTTCTTGATCAAGAGGTTCTTGATCTTGTTGAAGCTAGCCTTGACCACCTTGCTGGACGGCTTGGGGTTGACCGACGGGATCAGGGGCTTTTTCTTGGTGCCCTTGAGGATCTCCTTCTGGACCGGCTCCTTGACGATCTCGACGTCGACCTGCTCGGACCCGATAAAGATGCCGTTCTCATAGGTCTCCTCGAAGATCAGGACGCGCTCCCCGTTCTCCCCTTCGCTCTTAATCTTGCTCTTGCCGACGTACTGGTTGGGGTCGTCGAGCGTGACCGTGCTGAACGGGATCTCCTCGTTTACGCGCACTTCCTTTTTTTCCACCGCGACATAGGTCAGGGCGCCATTGCTGGCCGGGGCATCCTCATGCTTGTTATGCAGGAGCATACCGTCGTCCGGGGCGAAATCGGCAAAGCCGGAACGGGAGATCAGGTCCCCCATCGAGATCAGCTCCGAGCTGGTGCCGACCGCGTAGCCGCTCCAGTTGAGCGAGACGCGGCTGCGCCGGCTGACCTGAACGGTATAGGTTTCGCCCGGCTCCAGGCGTGTATCGTCGGGCAGGCTGAGCAGGTCGTTTTCACTAAGCGGGATGTCCAGTTCGTCGATGGCATCGATCAGGGTCTGGGAGAAGGTCATGGCGGAATGGGTCTCTTCAGGTGTCTGCACGATCACCTGGGCGGGAATCTTTGTCTGATCAAGGGTGTACAGGACATGACTGTCCGGCCACACGGCCGCCGCGACCGCCAGGACGGCGATCAGGAGGAGGCCGATCAGTCGTATCGTCGGCTTGTTCATATTTACCTCACATAGTCTTTCTTAATATTCTCACACACAAATTCAGAAATTGCTTCCAGCAATAACGTTTAGCGATTATTCTCGAACGGTGTGAGATGAGTATCGGGCTATTAGCAGGATTATTATAAGGCGCGGATACGCAATTGTCAATTTTTCGTTACAAATTGGTAACATTCGCTCAGAATCCGTGTCGTTCCCCGTTTTTTTTCTGTGCTTTATGCCGGAAATATCGCCCTGCGCCCCCTGTTGCCACGGCCTGACAACTGGTTACACCCGGCGTTTCGTGCTAGAATCAGGATAACAGCTGACAACAAAGCGGCCCCGGGAGGAAACACATGAAGCAACACAAGCGCTACGACAGATCGATGCAGACCATGCCCGCCTGGTTACCCGAGAACAACCAGCGGCGTTCGGACAAGCGCCAGATGAACCGCGCCTGCCGCCGTCTCTTCATCCTGCTTCTGGCCTCGGTCGTCGTCGCGTCATTGCTAGCCGGGCTGGCATCATACCAGCCCTGGACCATCGACTGGAACCGGACGGTGCTGCACCAGGCCCTGTCCAGCCAGGCCGACTACCAGGTCCACCTTAAGCCGGATGCCGTACCGGGCATCAGCCTGGCGCCATCTGACGCCGTCTACCTGGACGAACTGGTCCTGGCCGTCGAGCCCACTTTCTCGACCCGGCTCGTAACCAGCCAGCCGGTCACGAGCCAGGTCCATTCCGTCATCACCGCCACCTTGCAGGCGCGCCAGGCCGACAGCCCGGCCGTCTTGCTCCAGACCAGCGACGTCCTTGGCGAGCAGCAAAACAGCCTGGCCGGCCAGACCGAACACCACGACGCCTACAGCGCCCGCATCTCACTCGACCCCTACCGGACCCAGGCCGCCGCCATTCAGGAGCGCCTGAACGAGTCGCTCGTCTTTGAACTGCTCCTTACGTTTACCAGCACCTACACGCTCGACCTGATCGGCGGCCCGGCGACGCTGCAAAGCGCCTCTTCCCTGGTCGTGCCGATCAACCAGGCGGTTTTCCGCATCGAGCGCAGCCAGACGGAGGCAGCCGCCGAATTGCAGCCGCTCCGCCAGACCCTGCGCTACCGCATCCACCTCAGCCTCTTCCCCTGGCCAGTCTTTGCCATCGCCGCCGGCCTGGCCCTGCTCTCGCTGGTGCTCCTGATCGTGACGACGCGCAGCCGGCCCCGCGACCAGTTCAACCGCCGCCTCAAGCGCATGAAGCGCCAGGCGCGCGGCCGCCTGATGATGATCGGCGACAGGGCCTGGGATCCCGCCTGGTGCGTCCGCGTCACCGATTACACGCAGATGGCCAAAACGGCCCGCAAGCTGAAGCACCCCGTCTTCTGCTACCTGGACACCCTGTCCGCCTGGCCGGTCGCCTATTTCTACACCTACTACGGCGAAAACAACTATTGCCATATCTTTACCGAACACCCCGAAGCGCTCGAAGAGCGTTTGCCAGGCGGCCAGACCGAGCCCGATGAAGAACTGGATGAGGAAAACATCAGCTTCCCGGTGCTGCCCGAAGAAGACGAGCTGCCGCCTGCCGGCAACAGCCCCGAAATCAGGGTCAGCCGCCCGGACAAGCAACCGGAGCAGCCCGAAGCGATCCAGCCCCGTCCCAAGCCGGAAGCCAAGCCTTAACGCGCGCGGGCCGGCTGGGTCCGCACCAACTGCCTGACATGGCCGGTGATCTCAAGCACCGGCCCTTGTTTTAGGCTTGTTTCGTTGTCGCTGGTCCAGGCGGTCACCGATAAGGTCAGGGCAGGTCCCAGCCGTTCGCCCGACCAGGAGAGCGTCTCCAGGCCGTCGGGGACCAGGATGCCGGTCATGTAGGTCAAATAGCCGGGATAGCCGGCAAATGTCCAGCTGTACGCGCCGAGCTGGACCGTGTATCCGGCGATCGACTCGGAACAGGTGAGCGTCAGCCACAGCTTCTCCCCGGCCAGGACCCGGTTGGGATCGAGGGGGATCGTATCCCCGAGCAAATTGGTCTGGCCGGCGAAGTAGCCGATCGCCGGCTGGACCATCAGCTGGAGCGTCAGCCCGCCGCCGCTGGATAGCGGCAGCGCCGGTCTGGTTATCGTTTGGGCTTGGCTGGGCCCCGGGACCAGCAGGATGACGCTGACCAGGGCGATCGCGAGCACGCGGCGCATAAAAATCACCTCGCTTCCAGCTTAGGGCGGGCGAGGTGATCGGGTCAGCCGATCAGGCGACAAAAAAGGTCAAGCGGTCAGTCCCTGAACCAGGCCACGCCGCCTTCGAAGATACGCTGGTCCTTTTCGCCGGGGATGTTGCGCAGGCGGTTGTGCCCCGAGCGCTCGGCATGGCCCATCTTGCCGAAGATGCGCCCGTCCAGGCTGGTGATGCCCTCGATGGCAGAAGCAGAGCCGTTGGGGTTGGCCTCGATCGAACGGGCGGGCTGCCCGTCCGGTCCGACATACTGGGTCGCCACCTGGCCCTGGCGGACCAGCTGCTCAAGGACATGGGACGGCGCGATGAAGCGGCCCTCGCCGTGGGAGATGGCCACCTCGTGCAGGTCGCCCGGCTGGCTGAACATCAGCCAGGGCGAGCGGTTGGCGATCACGCGCGTCGTCACCAGGCGCGAGACATGGCGCCCGATCCGGTTGAAGGTCAAGGTCGGGCTGTCCGGCGTCAAATCGCCGATCCGGCCGGTCGGCAGCAAGCCGAGCTTGACCAGAGCCTGGAAGCCGTTGCAGATGCCCAGCACCAGGCCGTCGCGCCGTTCCAGCAGGTCGGCGATGGCCTCGGCAAGCTGCGGGTTGCGCAAAAAGGCGGCGATGAACTTGCCCGACCCTTCCGGCTCGTCGCCGGCGGAAAAGCCGCCCGGCAGCATCAGGATCTGGGCCGCCCGGATCCGGGCGGCCATCTCATCGATCGTCTCCTGGATCGCCTCGGGCGTGTTGTTGCGCACGACCAGGCTGTCCGGTTCGGCGCCGGCGCGCAGGAAGGCGCGAGTCGAGTCGTATTCGCAGTTGGTGCCCGGGAAGACCGGAATGAAGACGCGCGGCCGGGGCGTACGCCAACGTGCGGCCACCCGACGCGGCGCTTGCGCCGCCTGCGGTCGGATGTCGGGCATCGTTGCCGCCGGCTCGGTCCGGGTCGGGAACACCGCTTCCAGCGTCCCCTCCCAGGCCGTTATCGCGTCATCCAGCGTCAGCGCGTTGTCGCCTTGTCTCAGGACCGGTTCGGCGAGGGTCTCCCCGATCCGGATCGCTCCCTGTGTTTCCAGTTGATTGAGTGTGTCGGGATCCGGGTTGTCCAGGGCCAGCAGCAGGCTGCCCGGACCGGGCCGGAACAGGTGGGTGGCTGTTTGTTTTGCGAAAGCAAAGCCCAGCCGGTTGCCGAAGCACATCCGGGCGACGGCGACCGCCGCACCATTGTGCCCGACCGTCGCGGCCGCGGCGATCTTGTGGTTCGTGGTCAGCCGGTTGACCAGGTCGAGATTGTCCATGAAGGCCGTGTAGTCCGGCAAGGCCAGTTTGCTGTCCGCCAGCGGCACCGGCAAGAGAACGACCTGTCGGCCCGGCTGATCGAGCGTCGCGCTGACGACCCGGCCGGCCTGGCCGACCTGGACGGCAAACGAGACCAAGGTCGGCGGCACGTGCAGGTCGCGGAAGGAGCCGGACATCGAGTCTTTGCCCCCGATCGCCGGCACCTGGCAGGCCAGCTGGGCCCGGAAGGCGCCCAACAGGGCGCTTAGGGGCTGCCCCCAGTCCTGCTCGCTGGTCAGGCGGCGGAAATACTCCTGGAAGGTCAGGCGGGCCTTGGCGGCGTCGCCGCCCAGGGCCGCGATGCGCGCCAGCGATTCCAGAACGGCGTAGACGGCGCCATGATAGGGGCTCCAGGCGGAGAGCTCCGGATCGAAGCCATAGGTCATCAGGGAACAGGCGTCGGTCTCCTGGCCCGGTTCGGTCGGCAGCAGGGCCGCCATGCCGATTTCCGGCGTCAGCTGGTGCTGGCCGCCGTAGGGCATCAGGATGGTGCCTGCCCCGATCGTGCTGTCGAAGCGTTCGGCCAGGCCGCGCCGCGAACAGCCCGCCAGGCTGGCCAGGCCAGCCTTGAGGTTGGCCGCGAAGGTTTCGTGTTTGCTTTGGGCTTGTGCCGTTTGTTCGAACCAGTCCAGCCGGTCCGGCAGCGCGATGGCGGCATCCGTCTGCTGGGGCGCGCCGTTGGTATCGATAAAGGCCCGGGGCAGGTCGACGATCGTCTGGCCGCGCCAGGTCATGGTCATGCGCGGTTCCTGCGTGACGGTCGCCACCGCAACCGCCTCGAGGTTCTCGAACTCGGCGTGCGCGATGAAGCGCTGCGCGTCATCCTGGCCGACGACGACCGCCATGCGCTCCTGCGATTCGGAGCTCGCCAGTTCCGTGCCGTACAGGCCCTCGTACTTGCGCGGCACCCGGTCCAGGTCGATCGCCATCCCGTCGGCCAGCTCGCCGATGGCGACCGAGACGCCGCCGGCGCCGAAATCGTTGCAGCGCTTGATCAGGCGGGCGACCTGCGGGTCGCGGAAGAGGCGCTGGATCTTGCGTTCGGTCGGAGCGTTGCCCTTCTGGACTTCCGAGCCGCAGCGCACGATCGACTGCTCGTCGTGGGCCCTGGAGGAACCGGTGGCCCCGCCGCAGCCGTCGCGGCCGGTGCGCCCGCCGAGCAGGATGACCCGGTCGCCGGGCTTGGGGGCTGCCCGACGCACCTGGTGCGCCGGCACCGCCCCGAGCTCCGCCCCGATCTCCATGCGCTTGGCGATGTAGCCGGGATGGTAGACCTCGTCGACCAGACCCGTCGCCAGGCCGACCTGGTTGCCG
>JAAYJD010000022.1 GCA_012523135.1 Clostridiaceae bacterium | reverse complement strand
GACGGGTGATCCGGCGCAGTCGGACGTGCTGTCCATTAGCCCGAACACATGAGGAGTTACACCATGAAGCCTGACACGAACACGAAACGCAAGCTGATCTTGAAAAACTATGCCGCCGTGGCCGCCAGCCAGGGGGCGAACGGGTGCTGCGGCGGCGGCTGCTGCTCGGGATCACCGCTTGACGCCAAATCGGCAGCCCGTGCGCTCGGTTACACGGACGATGACCTGGCCGATATGCCGGATGCTGCCAACATGGGATTGGGCTGCGGCAACCCGCTGGCCATCGCCGCGTTAAAACCCGGCGAAACAGTGCTCGACCTGGGTTCCGGCGGCGGCTTCGACTGTTTTCTGGCCAGCCGTCGGGTCGGTCCGCAAGGGCTGGTGATCGGGGTGGACATGACGCCGGATATGGTCCACCTGGCGCGCCAGAACGCGCAGAAATCCGGCTTCGGCCATGTCTCCTTCCGCCTGGGCGAGATTGAGCACTTGCCGGTGGCGGACCAGTCGGTCGACGTGATCATTTCCAATTGCGTCATCAACCTGGCTCAGGAAAAAAAGCAGGTCTTCCGCGAGGCCTGGCGGGTCCTGAAGCCCGGGGGCCGGCTGGCGATCTCCGATATCGTGGCCACGGCAGAACTGCCGGAACGGATCCAGAACGACCTGGCCATGCTTTCCGGCTGCATCGCCGGCGCCGTGCACCTTGACACGCTGCGCGTCTTGCTCGAACAAGCCGGCTTCCGGGATATCCGCCTGACGCCGAAAGACAACAGCCAGGAGATCTTGTCCAGCTGGGTGCCCGGCAGCAAAGCCGAGGACTATGTCGCGGCCTTTATGATCGAAGCGGTGAAATAAGGGACTGTTAAGAAATTAGCAGCTCTTTTCTCCGAGAGATTGACGCGTCTGGTCAATCTTTCGGAGAACCTATAGAGCATCTTATTGATGAACAGTCCCTAAGTCGGCGTTGTCCGGGATCGATCATTGCTCTTCCTCGATCATCTGCTTGATTTCCTTGACGGCCGGCACCCGGCCCATCACCTTGACCTTGCCGTTGATCAGAAGACCCGGCGTGCGCATGATCCCGGTGGCCATGATGTCCGCCATTTCGGTCACGTAGATGATCTGGGCATCCACACCCAGTTCCTTGACAGCTTCCTCGGTGGCGTGGAGCAGGTTCTTGCAGTTTTTGCATCCAGGTCCGACAACTTTGATTTCCATGTTCATTCCTCCCGTTTTTGGTTTCCTTTTTTCACCCTTATTACTAAAAGCCCTGATAGAGCAAGAAGAAGCCCAGGATCAAGATGACGCTCCCCATGGCGATTTTCAGAGCCTGGCTGGCTTTGCCGTAGCGCGGCGAGCGTGACAGCTGCTTGACAAAGCCGACCGATGTCCCGGCGATCAGCAGCAGGACGCTGTGGCCGAGCGAATAAAGCAGCAGCAGGACAAAACCCATCAGCAGCTTGCCTTCGCGCGCCACGAGAGCCAGCAGGGCGACCAGAACCGGCGTCGCGCACGGTGAGGCGAAAAGCCCGCCCAGCAGGCCGGCCAACCCGGCGCCCAGGTAGCCGCGCCGGGTGTTCTTGCTCGCCAGGGCCGACTGCGGGATGATGGTGATGACCTCCCAGGTCTGCAGGGCCATCAGGATCATCAGGACGCCCAGGATCAGGTACCACCAGGATCCTGCCCCCTGCATCAGGCGCCCCAGCAGAGACGCTGCCAGGCCCAACGCGGTAAAGGTGACAGCCATACCGGCGCAGAAGACCAGCGAGATGCTAAAGGCCTTGCGCGTATCGTTGGCGGCGTAGCCGCCGACCGCCCCGATCACCAGCGGCACGCTGGACAGCGAGCAGGGCGTGAAGGCCGTCAGGAGTCCGCCGAGCAGCGCCAGCAGCGGAGCCAGCCAGAGATTATTCGCGATCGCCGTACTGAGTTGTTCGAGCAGATCGTTGATCATTTCATGCCCATCTCGGCCAGAATCGCCAGCAATTCCGCCTTATCGAGACCGCCCTGGTGGACGGTGTAGACATGCTCGCCGGTTGCGCTCAGTTCGTACAGGATGAACCCGTTTTTTGCGGCCGCCTCTTCATCCGCCGGGACATAGGGCGAGCCGTCTGCCAGGAAGAAAAACTGGGTGGGGATGACCTGCAGCGGCAAGTTGGCGGCCGCCTCGCTGTCCTTCCAGACATCGACAAACTTGATGACCGCCTTACCGCGCAATTCCTGGTTGAGTTCGACCAGGATCGGCGCCATATCCTTGCAGGGCTCGCAGCTGTCGGCGCCGAAATCGACGATCACGGGCAGTCCGTGCGCCAGGATTGTGTCCAGGTCGAACGCGTGCGTCGCATCCAGGGCGAACTGCGCGGCGTCAGGATCGTCCAGAGTCGTTTCAGCCGGTGTGCCGATCGGGTTCTTGAGCAGGTAAAGCCCGACCGCGACGAACACGATCAGGATGACCAGCAGGAACCGCCAAAGTTTCTTGTTCACCCGGTTCTGCCCGATTGCTGTGGTCTCTTCTGAATCCATGTCACCTCCTGGCTCAGCCGTCACAGCTGCAGGCCAAGCGGGCCTCGCTGCTTTCGCCGAAATAGTCGATGGCCTGAACCGGGCACAGCCGGCCGCAGGTGATGCACAGCTCGTAGCTGATGATGGGGTACCATGTTTTTGACATCGGTTTATGCCTTCCCTTTTAGTTTTTTCCTGCAGGCCTGGTACTGCCGGTGGCCGCCAGCCAGGTTGTAGACCTGTTTGAAGCCGCAGTTGATCAGGATGTTTTGGGCTGCATTGCCCGTGTTTCCCTTGTTGCAGTAGGTGACGACGGGCTTGTCCCTGTCCAGCGCCGCCAGCTGTTCGCGCAGCGAGGCGTGCGGCATATTGACCGCATGGTCGACGTGTCCGGCCGCGTACTGCCCGGCGACGCGGGCGTCGACAACCTGGATTTCGGCCGGATCGATCCCGGCCAGGCGGTCGGCGGTGATCAGGTCGCGGCCGCGGCTGATCGCGTTGTCCAGGATCATGCCGGTGTAATGGACCGGGTCTTTGGTGGTGGCAAAGGGCGGTGCGTAGGCCAGGTCGAGGTGGAACAGGTCGGAGACGGACAGCCCGGCCGTCATCGCGGTCACGAACACGTCAATCCGCTTGTCGACCCCCTGTTCGCCGATGATCTGGACACCGAGCAGCTTTTCGGTTTTGCGATCGGCGATCGCCTTGATCACCATCTCGCGGCCGCCATAGTATTCCGGCTTATCGGGCTTGATGTTGACGCTGACGACCACATCGCAGCCGCTCCGGCGCGCCTGCTCTTCGCTCAGCCCGCAGGCGGCGACGCTCAGGTCAAAAACCTTGAAAATGCCGGTTCCGGCGATGCCGCGGAAGGTCAGGCTGCCGCCGGTAACCACATCGCCGGTGATCCGGCCCATCTTGTTGGCGGTTGAGCCCAGCGGACGGTACAGCTTGCGCCCGTCCACGATCGAGAAGCTTTCGACACAGTCGCCGCAGGCATAGATATCCGGCAGATTGGTCTGCATCTTCTCGTTGACCGCGATGGCGCCGGTTTCGCCGAGGGCGACGCCGGCTGCGCGGGCCAAGGCGACATTGGGCTTGACCCCGACCGCCAAAATGACCAGGTCCGCGGCCACCGTCTCCCCCGTGGCCATGCGCACCGCATCCGCTTCGATCGCCGTGACCGTACGGTCCGTCAGGACGCTGACCTGGTGCTCGGCCAAGTGCTGCTCGAGATAAGGCGCCATGTCCGGATCGACAAAGGGGCAAATTTGGGGCAGCTTCTCGATCAGGGTAACCTTAAGGCCGGCCAGGGCCAGGTTCTCGACCATCTCCAAGCCGATGAAGCCGCTGCCGATGATCGCCGCGCTGCGCGGGCGGCGCGTCTTGATAAAGTCG
>JAAYJD010000149.1 GCA_012523135.1 Clostridiaceae bacterium | reverse complement strand
TTGCGCGACAGGAACTGCTGGGCCCGGCGCTGGGCGTTCTTGAGCAGAAGAATGCCCAGGAGCAGCAGCGGCAAGCCGGCCAGGGCATAGAGGGTCAGGAGCGGATCGACCAGCAGCATGTAGATGAGAATGATCACCAGGCTAAGCAAATCAACCAGCGAGTTGACCAGGCCGTTGGAGATCAGGTCGCTGACTGCGTTGACATAATTGACGATGCGGACGAGGATTTTACCGTGCGGCCGGTCGTCGAAATAGGTGAAAGGCAAACGCTGCAAATGGCGGAACATATCCAGGCGGATGTCGTGGATGATGCTCTGGCCGACAAAATTCATGCGGCGCATGCGGTAAGCGGTCATCAGGGCGACGAAAGCGACGATCAGGCTGTAGCCGGTCGATATGAAGACCAGTTCCCAGATGTCCTTGCCCGGAATCGTGGTGTTGATCGCCCGCATCAGCAGCAGCGGCGCCAGCAGGTTCAGCGAACTGGCCAGGATCATGACCAAAAAGGTCTTGAGCAGCTGTTTCGCGTACGGCCTCGAATATTGCATCAGGCTCTTGAACTGGCTGAAGTTGAAAGGTGCTTCCAGGCTTTCGTCGATGTCATAGCGGTTGCGTGCCATTGGCTGCACCTCCTTCCAGACCCAGCGCGGCGGCTTCTTCGGCTGTCAGGCCGGCTTGCGTGGCAAAAACATCGAAATAGATGCCCCTGAGCGCGAGCAGCTCCTCGTGGGTGCCCCGCTCCACCATGCTGCCTTCGTCGAGCACGATGATCTGGTCGGCGTTGCGGACCGACGAGATCCGGTGCGCGATGATAAACACGGTGCTGCCCTTCAGGTCCCGGGCCAGCGCCTGCTGGATCTCCTGCTCGGTCTCCATGTCGACGGCTGAAGTCGTGTCGTCCAGAATAAGGATCCTGGGCCGGATGATCAAAGCGCGCGCCAGGGCGATCCGCTGGCGTTGGCCGCCGGACAGGCCGACCCCGCGCTCACCGATGATCGTGTCGTACCCTTCGCTCATCTTGCGGATAAATCCATCGGCCGCGGCGGTCCGGGCGGCGGTCAAAACCGCGTCCTGGTCGATTTCCGGCACGCCGTAGGCGATGTTGCCCTCGATCGTATCTGAGAACAGGAAGACATCCTGCATCACCATGCCGATGTTGCGCCTGAGCTCTTGCAAGTTGTAGTCGCGCACATCGATATCGTCGATCAGGATCGCACCAAAAGTGGTATCGTAAAGGCGCGGGATCAGATTGACCAGGCTGGTCTTGCCGGATCCGGTCAGCCCGACGATCCCGATCGTCTGGCCCGGTTCGGCCACCAGGTTGATGTTTTTCAGGCTGGGCTGCAGTGCGTGCCCTTTCCGTTCGCCATAGGTGAATGTCACATCCCGGAACTCGACTTTGCCGCGAATGTCCGCCTGGCGCTTTTGTTCAAACAGCTCGTCCTCGGCCGTCGCCTCCCCTGCCTGGTCCTGGGGCTGGAGGATGCGCGGACGCTCGATAAACAAGTCGATGACCTTGGCGGCGGAGGCCGAATAACGCTGAATCTCATTCATCAGGTTGCCGGCCATGCGCATCGGCTGGGTCAGAACGAAGAGCAGTCCGTTGAAGGTCACCAGGCCGCCGATCGTCAGCTGCCCCCGGATAACCAGGATGCCGCCCACCAGGATGACCGGCACCGTCAATAGATTGGCCAAGCCGTCCAGGGCCGGCAGAAAGCGGACCGCCGCCTTGTTGTGGCGCATGTTGGCGTCACGGTAGCTGACGTTCTGCTTTTCGAATTTCTCTTCCTCGAAATCTGCCCGCGCAAAAGCCCGCACGACGCGGTTGCCGGCGATATTCTGCTGGACCACGGAGTTCAGCCGCGAAAAGGCTTCCCGGATTTCGCTCCAGATAGGCCGGACAGTCCGGCCAAGCCGGTAGGTGAGGATAAAGATCGCCGGGCTGATCAGCAGCGCCACCAGGGCCAGTTTCCAGCTGACTGTGAAAATGTACAGCGAGCCGAAGACAAACAAGACAACGTTATCGAGCGTGGCAAAGGCGGTAAAGGCGATGAAGTGGCGGACCATGTCGACATCACCGGTCATTTTAGACATGATGTCGCCGATCCGGGACCGGTTGTAAAAGGAAGCGTCCAGATTCTGCAGGTGCCGGTAGAGGCTTTCCCGGATGCGCATCACGGTGTTTTGCGAGCAGGATTCAAACTGGAAGCGGAAAACGACCGCGACACAGGATCTGACCAGGGGAATGAGCACCAGCAGCAGCAAGTAGCGCGGCAGCAGCTCCAGCCTGCGGTTGGTCAGCACATCGTCGACCAGCAGACCCGTGATCGTCGCCGGAATGACACTGGTCGCGACAAAGGCCAGATCGAGCAGCTGGGCAAAAAGAAATCGGCCCCTGACTGGTCTGATCAAGTCCAGAAACCACTTAAAGGGACGATTCGCGTACAAATAGGCCTGGTTGCTTTGTGTCGCCCGGTATTGCTCCGTTCGCCGTTTCTTCAAATCATCACCGCCGATCCGTCAGCGGGGCCGGACCGCCCGTTCTTGCTTGATGCTGCATGCGATCAGCAACGCCTTGATTTTAGCGCGATCAGGACCATTAAGCAACCGCCAGGGCCGGAATCACGGCTTGGAGCAGACTTTTTCGGCTTTTGCCCAAATCTGAGTTCGGCAGAGCCGTCAGGCTTGGTGAATCTGGTTTTAGAATTTGTGATAAGGCTCATGGTTGATCAGGCGAAAACTGCGGTAACACTGCTCGAGCAGGATCAGCCGGCTCATCTGGTGGGTAAAGGTCATCCGGGACAAGCACAAATGGTCCTGAGCTCTTGCCAGAACCTGACCGGCCAGTCCGCTGGCGCCGCCGATCACAAACGTCACGCTGCTGCCGCCCTTTTCCAGCCAGTCCATCAGGGCTTCGGACAGCTGCAGCGAATCCAACTGCCTGCCGGCCAGGTCGAGGGCGACGACAAAGTCGCGCGGCCTGATCCGGGCCAGGATGCTGCGGCCTTCGTCATCCTTCGCCCGCTCCGCGTCTCGGTCGTCGGGCGCGTCTGCCACGGTCACCAGTTGAATTTGGCAGTACCGGCTCAGCCGCCGGATGTATTCGTCGAGGCCGGCTTGCAGCCAGATCTCACGTGTTTTGCCCGGCGAGATGATCGCAATCTTCAAAGGCACAGCGGATCACTGACGGCGAAACGGCGCGCGACAGAAATGCGCGCGTCGCGGCCGGGCCGGGCAGCCAGGCGGTTCAGATGGCGTCCGACGGTCAGCAGGGCCAGTTCCGGATAATTGTTCTCTTTGCTCAGATGCGACAAAACGAACTGCTCGGTACCTGTCTCGAGCAGCAGGCCGACCGCCTGGGCGCAATCTTCGTTGGAAAGGTGACCGACCGAACTGCTGACGCGCTGCTTGAGTTGGGCCGGATACGGGCCGGCCATCAGCATCATCGGGTCGTAGTTGGCTTCGATCAGGACCACGCGGCTGCCGGCCGCATGTTGCAGCAAGGTCTCGTCCATCTCGCCGATATCGGTCAGCAGCGTAACCGCGCCCTGGCCGCTTTCCACCCGGTAACCCACCGGCGCTACGGCGTCGTGGGGCGTGGCAAAGCTGGTTACGGACAAGCTGCCGATGCAAAACGGCGATCCTTCACAGATCAGATGTACCAAACCCTCGTCGATCGCGCCAAGACCGGGTCGCATCGCCAGCCAGGTCGGCTCGTTGACATACAAGGGCAGCTTGTAGCGGCGCATCATCGCGCCGACCGACGCCACATGGTCGGTATGCTCATGCGTGATCAGGAGCCCATCAAGCGATGCAGCATCCTGGTCGATGGCCTGCATCGCCTGCTCGATCGTCCGGCAGGCCACGCCCGAATCAATCAGGAGGCGCGTCCCGTCGGCGGCGATCAGGACAGCATTGCCGCTGCTGCCGCTGCGCAGCGGGCAGACCATCCCTGGCTGCTTCATCAGCTGTCCATCCGGGTGATGTCGGCGCCAAGATGGCGCATCTTCTTGATAAAGTTCTCGTAGCCGCGCTCGATCTTGTTGATGTCGGT
>JAAYJD010000148.1 GCA_012523135.1 Clostridiaceae bacterium | reverse complement strand
TGCAGTTCCATCGGGTGCTTCGGCTGATCCTGCTGGGTTTTATAACGGTCGATGGCCCCCTGGAAACGCCGGCGTTGGGAAAATAGCTGCGAATTTCTGATCAGCCGTTCCTTTGGCGACCCGTTTTCGGTTTCAAAGGGGATGGCTTCGTAATACTTCAGCCCGTCAAGGCACCTGGCGTATTCGTCATCGGTGATCAGACGCCGGGACAGCCAGACGGTGTCCACGTCGTGGTGTAACGTGAGCGAATCGCGAATGTCCTTTTTGGCCCAGGCATAGACCTCCTCGACGGCGTTTCCGATCCGTTCGGCGATGTCGCGCCTTTCCCGGAGGTTCAGTTCGCGGCTGTCGCCGTCGCTGCCGTATTTGAGCTGAAAACGCCGTGCCTCAGCCTTCTTAACGTGCAGCGTCACCGGCGACAAGTCACCTGCGGCCGCGCATTGGGGCAGGATATGGATGTTGCCCAAACGTTTTTTCAGTTCGCTCCTGACTTCGTTCCAATAGTCTGCCGACACCTGCCATAGGTGCATGGAGCTCTGGGACGGGCAGGGGACATTGACGACCGCACCGGTCAGCGAACCCTCCTGGTCGAAGGTGTAGAGCACATTGACAAAAGGATCCGCCCCTGCCTCATAGCCGGCAAACCGGGCATCGTCCGTCTTGCCGTACATTCTGGCATGCCCGTCGTACATGAATCCGGTGGCCAC
Organism: Clostridiaceae bacterium; assembly: GCA_012523135.1. Taxonomy (GTDB): domain Bacteria; phylum Bacillota; class Clostridia; order Saccharofermentanales; family UBA5734; genus JAAYBY01. Next base: position 1,418 of record JAAYJD010000148.1, on the reverse strand, counting down.
AGCCCCCGGCCGCTGGCCCAGATCGTCCAGGTAGGTGCTGCGCCGGCTGTGGGCGACGACCGCATAACCATAGCCATAGCCAATGCCGCCGCAGGAACGGTTGTCATACGCCTCACAGATGGCGTCCGCCATGGCTGTCGTGACGAAATCGCGGTAGATCCGCGACGATTCGATCGTGATGCCGTCATGGGGAACCCTGCGCGCCGACAGCAGGGCCGGATCCTCATCGTCGTAGGAACTGGCGCCCTCGTGGGTGTGGGTCGCCGAGATGATGATCTTCCCGACCGGGATCTGCCTGTTCTTGGCCGCGACCTTTTCCCGGACGATATCCAGGAAGCGGCTGCGCAGGACCACGCAATCCAGGGAAGCCAGCACAACCAGGTCGACACTGTTGTCGATCACGAGCACCGTCGCAACCAGCGGGTCGTGCGAGCCCTCGTTGACCCGCAGATAGAACTGGCCGGGAATGGAAACCGGCGCCTCTGTTGTCACATCGCGGGACGCCCAGCCTATTTTCAGCTCCAGCATCGCGAATCCCTCTTCTCTTTCCTGAATGGGCGCGTATCTTATTGGGCCTGGATCAGGTAATAAATTTGTGCGAACTCCTGGCCGATGGCGATGACAAAATCGTCGCCATCGGTCCAGGCCTTCACGGTACCGGTAATAAATCCTTCGTCGTCGATCGAGATGACGCGCAAGTTGCGGCGATCCGTTTTGAAACGGATCTCGGCTTCGATCGCCTCAACCAGAATCGGCGGCTTCCCGGAATCGACGACCTTGAAGCCGCTATCCTCCCGGGGTTCTGCCCGGAAGTCCGTATTCTGAGCCCGGCCAACGGCCGTCAGGAGCAGATTTTTCGACCGGTCAATCGGGTCCGGGGTCAGTGACGAGAAGGCGATCGTGCCAAAATCGGTTTCCGCCTTGATGGCCATGCCGTCCAGCCGGATATCCTTTCCCCCGATGAACCCGTATGCAGCTTTGGTCATCGGCGTGTCGATCGTGCCGATGGACTGGTTCAGGTCGCGCACCAGTTCGCCGGTATCCGAGACCAGGACGGCTTTGTCTTCGCCCGCGTCACCGGCATCGATGCATTTGGTGCCCTGGTCCGGCATGTCGTCCAGCAGCATGGACACCTTGTGCTCGTAGATCAGGCCGCTCATCAGGGCCGGCAGCGCAGAAGCCGTGCTGGTCGGCTTGTAGGCGGTGTGGTTTTTCAGCCTGACTTTGACCCACTGATCCGCTTCCCGGACGTCGCCCCGGCGCATGATCAGGGCCGCATGGTAAAACAGGCCGAACTTGGCGGGGTCGTTGTAGGTGTCGAAGGTGCCGCGGTAGTAGCTGTTGCCGAGCACCAGGGCGCGGCCCAGGCGGCGCGTCACGGCTTCCTCTTCGCGGCACCCGTAGCGGTAGGTGTGGAC
>JAAYJD010000147.1 GCA_012523135.1 Clostridiaceae bacterium | reverse complement strand
GTCTCATCGCCGCTGTAGATGGTCAGGGCCTGGCGAAAAACCAACGGTTCAAAAGACGCATCCTCGATCAGGTTACCGCTGAGCGCCTGGTCAAGCGAAATGCCGGCACCAGCGGACTGGAAGCCGGTCGCGTCCGTTTGAACGAAAAAGCGGTGCAGATCACCTGTCCCCGCCAGATTTGCCGCTGCGACCAGCAAAATCACGCCAGTCAGAACGACCGCGGCCAGGGCCAGGGCCGTGATGACAAAAAATCGCTTGTGGATCAGACGGGTCGGTCGCATGTTCAAAATCCCATCCGGTCCGGCCGGTCAGAGCAGACCAATGCCGTGCATCTTGCAGAAATCGATCATGCTGGCCGGCCACACCGAGGCCTGCACCTCGCCGATGTGGGCCTTGTCAAGAAAATACATGCACAGCCGCGACTGCCCGATACCGCCGCCCATGGTCAGGGGCAGCCGGTCCTGCAGTACCTGGCGGTGAAAGTCCAGCTCGGCCCGCTCCGGACAGCCGGCCACCTGCAGCTGGCACCGCATGGCCTCGGCATCGACGCGGATGCCCATGGACGAGATCTCAAAGGCGCGTTCCAGCGTCGGGTACCAGAACAGGATGTCGCCGTTGAGCTGCCAGTCGTCGTAGTCGGGCGCACGGCCGTCGTGCGGGCTGCCGCTTTTGAGCGGGGCGCCGATCTGCTCGATGAAGACCGCACCGTACTGGCGGCAGGCCGCATCCTCGCGCGCCTTCGGATCCAGGGCCGGGTATCGGTCCTCCAACTCCTGTGTGGACATGAAACAGATGTCCGGCGGCAGCTTGCGCACCAGCTGCGGGTAATGGCGCAGCAAGTGGTTTTCCGTCCGGCAAAAACAGCGGTAGATCTCGCGCACGACTCGCTCGAGCGTCTCGCGGGTCCGTTCCTCGCGCCGGATGATTTTTTCCCAGTCCCACTGGTCGACGTACACCGAATGCAGGTTATCCAGCGTTTCGTCGCGCCGGATGGCGTTCATGTCGGTGTAAAGGCCTTCGCCGGGCTTGAACCCGTAATGGGCCAGGGCCATCCTTTTCCATTTCGCCAGCGACTGCACCACTTCCACGCGGGCAGACAAGTCGCGAATGTCGAAATCGACCGGCCGCTCGACACCGTTCAGGTTGTCGTTGAGCCCGGTTTCCGGCCGGACAAACAGCGGCGCCGACACGCGCAGCAGGTTGAGCGTATCGGCCAGCTGGGTTTCAAACTGGTCCTTGAGCAGCTTGATCGCCGCCTGGGTTGCCCGTATATCGAGTCTGGTGCGATAGCCCTGCGGAATAGCGGTGTTGCTTTCCATGACAATCATGGCTGTTCCCCCTGTATCAGAATCCGGTTCGGTTTGCGGTTGCGATAGAGATAGATCAGGCATAGGGCGCCGATCAGGATAAACACCATCTCGCTGATCCCGACGATCTGTCCCAGGACCTCGTCTTCACCGACCAGCGACGGCAGCACGCTGCCCAGGAAATTGAAAACCATGTGCATCAGGATCGGGACCCACAGCGAGCGGGTCCAGGCATAGGCAAAGCCCAGCAGCAGGCCGGGCAGCAAAACATAGCTGACCTGGACCGGCTGCCAGTGGAAGGCAGCGAACACGACGGCCTGGATGACGACGGCGGCCCAGTCGGGCAGCGCCTTGTGCAGTTCGCCCTGCAGGATGCCGCGAAAGAGCAGTTCCTCGGCGGCCGGTGTCAGGATGCTGATGCCCAATATCAGCCAGAAATAACCCTGGGTCGGACTGAAGGCGTTGGCCGTTTCCATGTAATCGTTCATCAGGCCGTCCAGCAGCGGGCTGAAATCGGTCAGGTAGATCAGCAGGTTGAACCACAGGTTGATCAGGCCCAGCGCGCCGACCATCAGGGCCAGGGCCGGAAAAACCTGGCTGGCTGAGACCCGTTCCAGCCAGACACTGCGCGGATCCTGGCGCTTCTGCAGGTATAGGTAAAGCATGTAGAGCGGGATCAACAGTCCGGAATAGAACACGCTGATCAGGGGATAATGCTCGGTCAGAAGGCGATTAAGCTGTTCGACGTCCCCCAGCAGCGCCAGCGGGTTGGAAACGCCGCTTTGCAAAAGGATGATGACGATCAGGTAGATGCTGGCCACCATGTTGATCGCCAACCAGTGGATCGCCAGGAAAGCCAGCGGCAGCAGAACCGTGCGCCAGCGAAAGCGGCGTGTCTGCGCCAGGTTCAGTCCGGCATGGGGATCAAAGTCAGTCATGGCCAAACCCTCCTTGGCTAGATCCTGGTCAACACGGCTTCGTATTTGTGGACCTGGCGGACCGGATTATAAGATTCCTTGGCTTTACGCAGGCCCGGGATGCCCATATCCTCTTCCCGGTTAACCCACTTGACCTCAGGAAAAGCGTTTTTCAACACCAGCATGTTAATTGCCGCGTAAAGGCCGTCGTAAGCGGCATCGGCTTTTTCAAAATGAATGACGGCCGTGTCGCCGTTAAGAAGCGATCCCAGGGCGAAAGCCGCCAGCTTGCCGTCGATGCGGATGCAGCCGCCGCGGACATCGAGCCGGGGCATCTCGCGGAAGAGCTGGCGCACCGCCCGGTAGTCACTGCCGCACAGGTTGAGGCAGTCGACCTGCTTTTCATCGCACCAGGCCTGAACCAGAGCCAGGGCCTCCACCTGGTGGTCCTGCCGGATCGGTTCATACGTAAAGTCCGGATACAGCCGCAAAAAACGGTTGACGTGGTTCCTTTTTTTATGCATCGCCTTGCCGGACAGCTCGCGCAGCAGATCCGCGTCGTAGATGTAATCGCTGAAGTCCGGATTGTAGCTGATGGCAGCGGTATACTGCTGCAGCCCCTGCAGCAGCGGCAGGCCGGCGGCGTCGATGTACATCAGGCGCAGCGGCCAGCTTCGCGCGGCAAAAACCGGATAGACCGCGTCCAGCAGCCGCTCCAGCTTGCCGGGCGTCACAAAGCCCATCGGCCAGGTCAGGTGCGGTGTCGTGAAGATACCGCCGTTGCTGAGCAGGCTGAAGCAGTCCTCCAGCACGATTCTCTGGTAATAAAATCCTGCGTTCCAGGCGATGCGGCTGTTCAGGCAATGGTCCGATATTTCCGACCGGCCCAGGGCATGACAGCGCGCGTATTCAGGGCCGTCCTCGATGGAAAACAAGGTACAGCCTTCACAGTGCATCATAATGGCCTCGATTTTTGTGTGTCATAAAGAGCCGGATGCCTCAAACCTGCGGAAGAAGTGGTTAAAGGCGGCATCCAGTTCTTTTCGGTCCTTGATCGACAGATAATACTGCTCGCCGCTCTCATGACGCATGGAACGCAAAATCGTCAGTTCCGGATTGGCGTGATGGCCGTCGTCCGGTTCGTAAGGATACATGACAACATATTCACGCCCCTGTAACTGAAAAGCATCGATAAAGGACATGTAGTATTCATGCCCATTATCGATGTCTTCGAGAACAGCCAGGACATGCTCCTGCGACGCCCGGTCGTCCCGGACGATGCGTCCAGGTTCAGCCTTTTTCCTCGTCGTCGTCCTCTTCTTCATCCTCTTCGTCTTCCTCACAGAGGCGCTCGTATTCCGTGTAAACCCGGTCGTACTCGTCGTCGTCCAGGCTCATCAGGCCTTCTGTGCCGTCGTCCATGGTCACCACCCGCGTGATCACCATTTCAGGCTCTTCTTCGTCTTCATCCGCGGTGATCAGCACGCAGTAGTGCTCATCCTGGAACATGAAGTCATCGGCGAGGACAAAAGAATATTCCTCACCGGTTTCGGTGTCGGTCATCGTGATGACGCCGGTGCCATGATCATGGTCATGTCCGCAGTCACAGCCGCACGAGCAGCCATCCTGATCGTTGTTATCGCAGCAGCAACCATCCTGGTCGTTGTTGTCGCAGCAGCCCTTATCTTCATCTTCGTAAAACATATAATCCTCCTGATCAAGCTGGTCAGGCCAGCAAACTAAGCTTCTGGTTTTCCAGAAAAGACTTCTGACCATTATAGCACATCAGGAGGTGTCTGGCGACGGCTGTCCAGGTGTTCTTGCAGGATAATTTCGGCCGCGGCCTGGTCGATCACCGGTTTGTGCCGCTTCGTGCGCACGCCGCTCTCCAGCAGCCTGCGCCGGGCGATGACCGTCGTGAACCGCTCGTCCCGCAGCAGGACCGGTATCCCGGTCAGCTGCTCCAGGCGCGCGGCCAGCTGCCGGACCGGTTCGGCCAGACTCGCTTCCCGGCCGTCGGTGCGCCCCGGACAGCCCATGACGACGCCGCCGACCTGTTCTCGCCGGATTACGGCCGCCAGGCTGGCCAAAACCCCGTCGGTATCCTTCCCGTTCCAGCGCAATGCCTCCAGCCCTCTGGCCAGAATGCCCAACGGGTCGCTGACGGCGATGCCGATGCGGCTGAGGCCGAAATCAATACCCAGCCACTTGTTCGGGTTTACTGGCATCCGGATGGTCTCAGAGGCTCTTGATATAGTCTTTGATGATCATTTCGAGCAGCTCGTCGCGCTCCATGCGCCGAATGACGGCCCGCGCCGACTTGTGGTTCGTGATGTAGGTCGGATCGCCCGACAGAAAATAGCCGACCAGCTGATTAACCGGGTTGTAGCCCTTTTCCCGTAAAGCCTCCAGAACCTCCGTCATGATCGCGCGTGCTTCGCGATGATGGTCTGCGCCCATTTCAAACCGTGTTGTCTCATTCCCGACCATATCCACACCTCCTGGATCACCTCAAATATGTCTTTATCATATCATGAATCGGCGGTCATGTCTGTTCAGCCAGCAAATAATCGGCAGTGGCATGCCGGCCGGTCACAGTGACCAGGCTCCCGGCCTCAGGCGTTTGCCGCGCGCGGAAACGAACAGGCACGTAGGTTTCGGAGTAGCCTTCGTACAGGCCGTCCGGCCGCTGGCGCTCCGTCAGAACCGTCATCTGCCGGCCGATCTGGCGGGTGTGGCCCGCCAGGGCCATGTCCGATGCCAGAGACATCATCTGGCGGCTGCGCCGGGCGATCAGCTGCGGGGCGACCGGGTCTGGCAGGCTGGCCGCCCGGGTGCCCTGGCGGGGCGAAAAGCGGAACACATGCATGCGTAAAAAGTCCATTTCACGACAAAAAGCCAGGCTCTGCGCGAAATCCGCCTCCGCCTCACCGGGAAACCCGACGATCAGGTCGGTCGTGATGCCCGGATCGGAAAAGCTTTCCCGCAGGGCCCGGACCACCGCCCGATAGCCATCGGACGTATAATGCCGGTTCATGCGCGCCAAGATCCTGTCACAGCCGCTCTGCAGGGAGAGGTGGAAGTGCGGGCACAGCCGTGGGTTCTGTGCCGCGAGCCGGATAAATGTATCGGTCACCATACCCGGATCCAGCGAGCCGAGGCGAATGCGCTCGATGCCCGGCATGTTGGCCAGCTCGAGCGCCAGTTCCATGACCGCGTGTGCGGGTTCCCCCCGGTCCGAGCCATAGGAGCAAAGATGGATGCCGGTCAGGACCACCTCCCGGTAACCCCGATCAGCCAGGCCGCGGGCCTCTGCCAGGATATGGCCGCGTTCCCGGCTGCGCACCCGCCCCCTGGCCAGGGGGATGGCACAATACGAGCAGAACTGGTTGCAGCCGTCCTCGATCTTGATGTACGCGCGCGTCTCACTCTGGCTGCTGACCTGCCCGAGTTCGTCGTAGGCGGACAGCTCGAGCGGCTGCGTGGCAGGACAAGCGGGCAGGTCTGCCTGGCCGCCGCGCTGACGGAGCGCTTCGATCACCTGGCCGCAAGCGGTGCTCTTGCGGGCGTTGCCGATGCTCAGATCAGCCCACGTGGCCGCGTCGCCGATCTCGACCTGGCAGCCCATGGCAACGACCAGGGCCTCGGGATTGGCCTGGCGGGCGCGGCGCAGCATCTGGCGCGACTTGCGGTCCGCCTCAGCGGTCACCGTACAGGTGTTGACCAGGTAGACGTCCGCGGCTGCGCTGAAAGCGACGATCTGGAATCCGGCTGCCTCGAACTGCATCCGGATGGCGTCTGTTTCGTAATGGTTGGTTTTGCAGCCCAGCGTCAGAAACGCGGCTGAGGGCGCCGTCATGCTCTCGATCATCCTTTCCGGCGATCATCTCCCGCCGCCGTTCGCGCTGTTGACAGGTTCCGGTCATCTCAGGCACAATGCATTATCAGGAACCGCCAAACAGGCCAGCTGCGGCGCAAGGAGACACGGTTATGCACAAATTCCAAGTTCAGTTCAAGTCGATCAACGATGTCAAGGACTTCGTCCGGATCGTCAACGACTTCCCGTACGATGTCGACCTGGCCTCAGGCCGGTACGTCGTCGACGCCAAATCCATCATGGGGATTTTCAGCCTGGACCTGGCCAGCCCCATCGATGTGGAAATCCACAGTCCGGACAGCGCGGATCTCGAGGAACGGCTGAAGCCCTACCGGATCTGACCCTAGGTTTTCCGACAAAAAAGACAGGGGTATCGCTGACACCTCTGTCCCTATTGAGTCAGGTTTCCAGCGGCTTGAAACGAAAGGCGTTTCAGCCGCCGCGTCCGGTCATCAGGTAAAGAAGTACGGTCAGGACAGCAAAGACGCCGGCACCGACCGTGGTCAGCCTTTTCAGGATCCTGTCGATGCTGCGGCCCTTTGACTTGCCGAAAAAGGTGTCTGCACCACCGCCGATGATTCCCAGGCCTTTGGCGTTGCCTTCCTGGAAGATAACCAGGGCGACCAAGCCGATACAGACCAGGATGTCAACAACTGCGATGATGATGGGTATCGCGTTCATATGGCTTTGCACCTCCAAATAGCTGCCTAAAAGCACCGTGTGCCGACAGCATGGGCAATTCTATCACAGATACGCCCGCGAATCAAGCTTTTTGCCCGCGGCTCTTGCGCTGGAGGCCAGCTGCCCATTTGCCGATTTCCGCTACAGCGAACGGCAGCAGTGCCAGCGGCACCATATACAGCCAGTCCGCAGCCGGTAACGGAACCGTCGAGAAAATCGGGTTCAGGAAGGGCACATACACGACAACCAGCATCAGGGCCAGGGAAAGCAGCACCGCCTTGTTGAGGATGCTGTTCTTGAACAAGCCCAGGCTGAGCACCGGGTAGTTCTCCGAACGGGCACTGAACGAGCGCAGCAGTTCGGCCATGATAAGGGTTATGAAGGCGATCGTGCGCGCCCCGTCGCTGGCCATGCCGTCGAGCGGGTAACGGTTCAAGCCGATCTGGAAGGCGATGAACACGGCCGCAAAGATGGCGATGCTCTGGCTGCCGATGCCCAGAAGCATCTGTCGGTTCATGATCGGCTCGTTTTTCTTGCGCGGCTTCCGGCTCATCACATCCGGCTCCCCCCGCTCCTGGCCGAGGGCCAGCGCCGGAAAGCTGTCGGTGACCAGGTTGAGCCACAGCAGTTGGATGGGCAGCAGCGGAATGTAGGCAGGCCCCAGCAGCAAGGTCGCCAGGAAGATGATCAGGATCTCGCCGACATTGCAGGAGAGCAGGAACGCCACAAACTTGCGGATGTTGCTGTAGATGATGCGCCCTTCGCGCACCGCCGAGACGATCGTGGCGAAGTTGTCGTCGGTCAGGATCATGTCGGCAGAACCCTTGGAGACATCGGTGCCGGTGATGCCCATCGCCACCCCGATATCCGCGCTTTTCAAGGCCATCGCGTCGTTGACGCCGTCGCCGGTCATCGAGGCGATATGGCCTTGCTCGCGCAGCGCCGTCACGATGCGTACTTTGTGGTCAGGCGACACGCGGGCATAGACCGAGGTCTCCTCAACCGCTGTTTTCAAGCCGTCGTCCGACAAGCTGTCGATCTCGTTGCCGGCCAGCACGCGTTCGTTTGGACCGATCATGCCCAGATCCCTGGCGATGGCCACCGCCGTCTCGCGGTAGTCGCCCGTGATCATGACCGCGCGGATGCCCGCGCTGCTGCACAGGCGGATGGCGTCGCGCGCCTCCGGTCTGGGCGGATCGATCATGCCCATCAGGCCGACGAAAACCATGTCCGTCTCCAGATCCTTGTCCCCTTCCCCGGCCGTCCGCCAGGCAAAGCCCAGGACGCGCAGCGCCGAGGCGGCCAATTGGCGGTTGGCTTCAAGAACCTGCGCTTTCATCGGGTCAGTAAACGGTTCGGGCCCGTTTTCGCCCAGGCAGCGGCTGCAGCGGGTGACGACAATGTCCGGCGCGCCCTTGGTCAGGCTGAGACGCTCAGCCTCGCCAAAACCAGCGTGCACGGTTGTCATCATCTTGCGCTCCGAGTCGAAAGGCAGGTCAGACAGCCGCGGATGACGTTGCTGCAGATCCTGCTGCCCCAGGCCTGCCTTGGCCGCCGCGACAAGCAAGGCGGCTTCTGTCGGATCGCCCAGGATCGAGGCGTCTTTCGCATCGTCGACCACGAGCGTCGCGTCGTTGCAGAGGACCCCGATGGTCAGCAGCCGGTTCAGGGCTGCGTCATGCAAAGCATCGACCGGTTGCTCATCTTGAAGCAGGCGGCCTTCCGGTTTGTAGCCGTTGCCTTCGACCTGGATCTGCCGGCCAAGGGTATATAGCCGGGTGACCGTCATTTCGTTCTGGGTCAGGGTACCGGTCTTGTCGGAGCAGATCACATCGACCGAACCGAGTGTCTCAACCGCCAGCAAGCGCTTGACGATCGCATTCTGATCGGCCATCCGCTTCATGCCCAGCGCCAGGACAATGGTGACCACGGCCGGCAGGCCTTCCGGGATCGCGGCGACCGCCAGGCTGACAGCCGTCATGAATATGGGCAGGAACTCGCCGCCCAGCAGCAACCCTTCGACCAGCACGATGGCACAGACGACCAGGCAGACGATGCCCAGGATTTTCCCCAGGTGATTCAGGTTTCGCTGCAGGGGGGTCAGGTCTTCCTTGATCGACTGCAGCCGGTCGGCGATCTTGCCGATTTCCGTCCGGGCCCCGGTCGCGTGCACCAGGCCGCGTCCGCGGCCATACGTCACCGGCGTGCTCATAAACAGGACATTGGCGCGGTCGCCCAGCGAAACGGTGTCAGGGAACATCGCGTTGGCGTCTTTTTCAACCGGCAGCGACTCGCCCGTCAGCGAGGCCTCCTCGGCTTTGAGCATCGCGCTTTCCATCAGGCGGATATCGGCCGGCACCAGGTCGCCTGCTTCAAGCAGCACGAGGTCGCCCGGAACCAGGTTGGCCGCTTCGATGAGCTGCTGCTGGCCATCCCGGATGACACGCGCCTGCGGCGAAGTCATTTTCTGCAGGGCCTCAATCGCTTTTTCAGCCTTGCCCTCCTGGACCAGGCCGAGAATCGCGTTGACAATCACGATTGCCAGGATAACCAGGGCGTCGATCCATTCGTTTAAGGCTGCCGACACCGCGCTGGCCGCGATCAGGATCAGGACCATGACATCCTTGAACTGGTTGAACAGCTTGACCAGCCAGGACTGGCTCTTCTTCTCCTGCAGGCTGTTCGGGCCGTACTCGTCCAGCCGCCGGGCGGCCTCCGCGGCCGTCAGCCCGCTGGCCGCGTCGGTTTGCAGTTCAGTCAGGACCTGCTCCCTGCTTTTCTGGTAAATCTCCATCGGGTGTTTCCTGCCTTTCACCTGGTTCCATATCCTTATTGTCTTCAATTGAGTTAAACCCGTCAACTGCCTTGCGGCAGGGCCTGGCCGGAATGCCTGTCCCGAGATACCAGGTCGGAACCGGGGTTCGCATGTTGTCGTACCAGGCGAGCACATCCCTGGCCTGTTTCAGCATGGTATCGACCTCCGCCTGGCCGAACGGGATCGCCCAGGGAACGGAGGACAGCGTGTTGCTGGCAATGTACAGGGCGAGCAAACGCCAGAAAGCAAGCGGGACAGCCCCGTCGAAGTAACCGTCCACCAGGCCGGACGCAAACGGACCAGAGGCCTGCGCGCACCACACGATGCGGTTGAATTCCTCCCAGGGATCGCCGAAATCGTGCCGGTTGAAGTCGATGACCACGAGTTGTCCGCCCGTGTCGACCATCATGTTGCCGATGTGGTAATCGCCGTGCTGAAAGACCTGGGGACGCCCGTTCAGCAGATGCCGGTTCGCGCCCACGCAGGCGATGAACGCCTCGCCGTTTTCGACCTTGACCGGGCAATCGGCATACAGTTTGAGCTTGCGGTCGATTTTCCGGTTGAATCGGCTGGCCCAGTCCTCCTGCCCGGCAGGTGCCGGGATGGTGTGGATTCGTTTCAGGATCCTGCCCGCCTCAAGGCCGAACCGAACCTGCTCCGCGGCGGGCAAGGCAGGTATGACGCTTTCGGCGTCCTGCCCCTCGATCCAGCTTTGCAGCGAATACACGCCTTCGGCACACATGCCGAACTGGAGCGGCCGGCACATCGGAACCCCGAGCGCAGCGACCTGCTGCATCAGCGAAAACTCCGCTTGCTTGGCTTCCCGCTGTTCAGGCGGCGATACGCGCAGCAGAAAGCGCGTGCCGTGTTCATCGGTCACACAATACTTCCTGTCGCCTGACCAGCCTTTTAAGATGGGCTCTTGTGAAACAAACCGGATCTCGTTCATTCCGGCCTCCCTGGCGATGTATGCCTTACCAAACGGGGCACCAGCGCCAAAGGACCCCGGCCGTCAATCGGCCGGGGTCCTTTGGTGGTGCCCAGAGCCGGAATCGAACCAGCCACACGAGGATTTTCAGTCCACTGCTCTACCAACTGAGCTATCTGGGCGATTTGGCGACGCAGAAGGGGCTCGAACCCTCGACCTCCAGCGTGACAGGC
>JAAYJD010000146.1 GCA_012523135.1 Clostridiaceae bacterium | reverse complement strand
GGCCGCACCGGCAGCGGCAAGACCACCCTGGCCAATTTGCTGCAGCGGCTCTACGAATTGCCGGAAGCGGCGGTTCTCCTCGACGGGCAGGATGTGCGCCAGATTCCGTTGGCCGTGCTGCGCCGCCAGATCGCCTATGTGCCGCAGGACAACTTCATCTTTTCCACGACACTGGCTGAGAACATCCGCTTTTTCGATGACCGCTACACCATGGATGAAATCCGGCAGGCCAGCCGCCTGGCCGACCTGGATACGACCGTTGCCGATTTCCCCGACGGTTATGAAACCAAGGTCGGCGAGCGCGGCATGACCTTGTCCGGCGGCCAGCGCCAGCGCCTGGGCCTGGCCCGGGCTTTGCTGCGCAAGGCACCGTTCCTGGTCCTGGACGATGCCCTGTCGGCGGTCGATACGGAAACGGAGCGGCGGATCCTGAACCAGCTGCGCCAGGAGATGGGCCGGCGCGATGCGGCCTGCCTGATCATTGCCAACCGTGTCAGTGCCCTGCAGAATTGCGACGAGATCCTCGTCCTGTCCGATGGTGAAGTGATCGAGCGCGGCCGCCACGAGACGCTGCTGGCCGGTAACGGTCTCTACGCGTCCATTGCCAGCCGCCAGTCCGAACAGACAAGCGGGGGGAGGTGAGCGAATATGACTGAAGCAAGCAAAAAGGGAACCGAAGTTCAAGAGGACATCCTCTCCGCCCGGACACCCGTCAAGCGCGCCTCCGCCAAGGGCCTGCGCCGCCTGCTGCCGTACCTGCGCCCGCAGCTGCCCCTGTTTTTGTTCAGCACGCTGCTGGTCCTGGTGATCAACGGCGCCACGCTCGTGCAGCCTTACATCCTGCAGGTTGTCATCGACAACTACTTGAAAACGGGCAGCGCGACCACGTCGCTGACCCCGATCATCTGGCTTGCCATCGCCTATTTCGCCGCCATCGCCATCAGCTCCGGCTTGTCGGTCTTCCAGTCGTTGATCGTGGCCAAGCTGGGCCAGAACACCCTGATGCATATCCGCCGGGATGTTTTCTTCCATATTATGCATCTGCCGATGAAGTTCCTGGACCACTACGCGTCCGGACGCCTGATCACCCGGGCCACCAACGATGTCGAGACGCTGAACGAGCTGTTTTCCGATGTCCTGGTCAACCTGACCCGCGACATCCTGCTGCTGGTCGGGATCGTCGGCATGATGCTGGCCATCGACTGGCAGCTGGCCTTGATCGCTTTTGTCACGACCCCCCTGATCATCCTGATCACCTTTACGATCCGCAAAGCCCTGCGCCGCAACTTCATCCACATGAAGGGCCTGATCGGGCGGATCAACGGATTTTTTGCCGAGAACATCGCCGGCATGCGCCTGGTACAGATCTTCTGCCGCGAAAACGCCAAACGCGCCGAGTTCGACGAACTCAACGACGAGTACTGCCGCAGCACCTTGCTGCAGATCAAGCTGAACAGTTTGCTGCGCCCCCTGATGGAGGTGATCAACACGATCGGAATCGTGGTGCTGGTCGCCTATGCCAGCCGCGGCCTGGTCGACGGTGTCCTGCAGATCGGTGTTTTGTACGCCTTCACCAGCTACATCAAGCGGTTCTTTGAGCCCATCAACGATCTGGCCGAAAAATACGCCACCATCCAGTCCGCGGTCGTCTCCTCTGAACGCATTTTCGAGCTGCTCGACCACCAGAACGGCCAGGAGCGCTTGCATGAAGGCGAACATCTGACCGGACTGAAAGGCCATGTCGAATTCCGGAACGTCTGGTTTGCCTATGAAAAAGAAGACTGGGTGCTGAAGGATGTGTCGCTGACCATCGAGCCGGGCCAAAGCGCGGCGATTGTCGGCGCAACCGGCGCGGGAAAATCGACGATCATTGCCCTGATGCTGCGTTTCTATGACATCCAGAAGGGTGAGATCCTGCTCGATGGCCAGGATATCCGCCTTTTCCGGCTGCGTGACCTGCGCCGCCAGATCGCCATCGTCCTGCAGGAAGTGTTCCTGTTTTCCGGCACCATTGCGGATAACATTCGCCTCGGCGACGACCACATCGACGACGACCAGATCGCGATGGCCCTGAAAATGGCGTATGCCGACACCTTTATCAGCAATTTGTCGCACCAGATGGAGACGCCGGTCACCGAGCGCGGCAGCACGTTTTCGGCTGGCCAGCGCCAGCTGCTCAGCTTTGCCAGGGCCATCGCCCGCAAGCCGGCCATCTTCGTGCTTGACGAGGCGACCGCCAACATCGACACGGAGACCGAGCAGCAGATCCAGCAGTCGATCGCCGACATCACGCGCCAGTGTACGACCATCATCATCGCCCACCGGCTCTCGACGATCCGGCACTGCGACACAATCATCGTCCTCGACCACGG
>JAAYJD010000145.1 GCA_012523135.1 Clostridiaceae bacterium | reverse complement strand
TGAAACCAGGTGACATTAACGTTAATGTCACCTGGTTTCATTTTTCCCGTCCATCGGACATTTTTGCAGGTGACCCCCATGACCGATCGCATTTCGACGTTAAGACAACGCATTGTCGCCAAGCAGCACCAGCAGGCGCTGCAGACGCTGGACGAACCTCTGGCCGGCGATTTCAAACGGCTCGGCCTGACGGCGCAGGAGCGGATGGTGCGCAGGCTGGAGTTTCTCATGGCCGCCGAAAAGCCCTGTCTGGAAGCGGATGAACGGATCGTCTTCACCCGGACCATCCGCAGCCAGCCCGAGATCTTCACGCCTGACGAGTGGGAACAGATCCGTGCCAGCCACTACATCCACGAACTCGGCTTTGTCAGCAACGTGACCCCCAACTATTACGACCTGATCCGCGACGGCTTCGCCAAGCGGCGCCGCGACATCCAGGACGCCCTTCGCGACGCCCGCCCGGAAGACCGCCCTTTCCTGGACGGTCAGCTCCGGGTCATGCAGGCGGTCGGCGGTCTGGCGGCCCGCTACCGCGAGCAGGCCAGGCAGTTGGGCAACGATGACGTGGCGGCCGTGCTGGAACACGTTCCGGAGCAGGGCGCCCGGACCTTTCACGAGGCGCTGCAGTTTTTCCGCATTCTGCACTTCACCTTGTGGCTGGAAGGCGAATACCACAACACGATCGGGCGCTTCGACCGCCACATGATCGGCTACCTGGAGCAGGACCTGGCGTCCGGCCGTCTCGACGAGGACGAGGCCTTTGAACTGCTCGAGGAGTTTTTCCTGTCCTTCAACAAGGACAGCAACCTGTACCCCGGCGTCCAGCAGGGCGACAACGGCCAGAGCATGGTCCTGGGCGGCCGTGATCCGCAAGGCACAACCGTGTTCAACCGCCTGACCCGCATGTGCCTGGAGGCCAGCCGCGAGCTGAAGCTGATCGACCCGAAGATCAACCTGCGGGTCGACCGCGGCACGCCGCTCGAAACCTACCGCATGGGTACCGAACTGACCCGCGAGGGACTGGGCTTTCCCCAGTATTCCAACGACGACGTGGTCATTCCCGGCCTGATCGCCCTGGGTTACGATCCCGCAGACGCTGCCGACTACAGCGTCGCCGCCTGCTGGGAGTTCATCATCCCCGGCAAGGGCATGGATGTCGCCAATATCGGGGCCGTCTCGTTTCCGCATATCATCGACGAGTCGATGCGCGAGGACTTGCCCGGAGCCGCAAGCTTCGACGCGTTTCTGGAACAGGTCGGCCGCCGCGTGGGCGATGTCTGCCGCTCGATCGTCCGGTCCTGCGCCAACCTCTGGTTTATTCCGGCTCCTTTCCTGTCCCTGCTGACCGACTCCAGCCTGGCGCGGCGCCAGGATGTTTCGCTGGGTGCGCGCTATAACAACTGGGGGCTGCACGGGACCGGCATCGCGACCGCCGTCGATTCTCTGGCCAGCATCCGTCAGTACATCTACGAGGAGGGCACCCTGACGCCGGCCGAGCTGATCGACGCCGTCGACCAGGATTTTGCCGGTTACGCGGCCTTGCTGCACCAGCTGCGCTACGAAAGCCCCAAGTTCGGCGACGGCAATGAAACCTCTGAAACGCTGGCCACCTGGCTGCTGGGCCAGTTCGCCGACGCGGTCAAGGATTTGCATAACGAGCGGGGCGGCCGGATCCGTGCCGGAACCGGCACGGCCATGTACTACCTCTGGCATGTCCGCGACCTGCCGGCTTCCCCGGACGGGCGGCGCAAAGGCGAGCCGCTGGCCGCCAACTACACGCCGAGCCTGTTTGCCCGTGTGCCGGGTCCGCTGTCGATCATCCAAAGCTTTACCCGGCCCGACCTGACGCGGGTCATCAACGGCGGCCCGCTGACGCTGGAATTTCATGACACCCTCTTCCGGACCCAGGAGAGCCGCGACAAGGTTTCAACCCTCGTCAAATGGTACATCGACCGCGGCGGCCACCAGCTGCAGCTCAACGCCGTCAACCGGGATGTCCTGCTCGACGCCCGCGCGCACCCGGAGCAGCATCGCCAGCTGATCGTGCGCGTCTGGGGCTGGAGCGCCTATTTTTGCGAGCTGGACGAGGCCTACCAGGACCATGTCCTGCGCCGCACCGCCTACGACAGTGTCGGCTGACAGGGTCATGGCGGCAGGGGTGATCTTCGACATCAAGGAAATGAGCGTCAACGACGGACCGGGCATCCGGACGACGGTCTTTTTGAAAGGCTGCCCGCTGCGCTGCCGCTGGTGCCACAACCCGGAGGGGCTGGCGTTTGAGCCTGAGATCAAAGAATCCGGACCGCCCTGCCTTAACTGCGGGCTATGCCGCCAGGCCTGTGACCACGAGGACTGCCGTCCCTTCGATCGCTGCCTGCATATCTGCCCCCAGGGCCGCCTGAAGAAGGCCGGGGAGCGCGTCGAGGCAGCTGCGCTGGCCGAACGGATCAAGGTGCAGGCCGATTTCCTGCTGGCCAACGGGGGCGTCACGCTGTCCGGCGGCGAGCCGCTGGCCCAGCCGGACTTCCTCATCGACCTGATGCGATCGCTTCAACCGCTGCACCTGGCCCTCGAAACCTCGGGGCAGGCCCCGCTGCCGGTCTTTCAGGCCGCCTGCGGTCTGGCCGACCTGGTCATGGTCGACATCAAGCACATGGATGCCGCGGAACACCGGCGCTGGACCGGCGCGGACAACCGGCGCATCCTGGCCAACATCGCCTGGCTGAAAGCGCAGGCCATCCCGTTTATCGTCCGCGTTCCCCTGATCCCCGGGGTCAATGACGGCGCGGACAACCTGGCCGCGACCGCCGCCTTCCTGGCCGGTGCCCCGGCTCTCAGCCATGTCGAACTGCTGCCGTACAACACGCTGGCCGGCAGCAAGTACGCCTCGGTCGGCCGGACCTACGACCCCGGCTTCGACGAGTCCAGGCCGCCGAACATCGATTGCGCGCCTTTTGCCGCCCGCGGCATCCGCTGCCAGGTGCTGTAAGATGCCGGCGCCTGTCCGTAAGGTCCGCCTGCGTGATATCGCCGAAGCGACCGGCTTTTCGATCAACACGGTTTCCCACGCCCTCAAAGGCCTGCCGGATATTTCTGCTGCCACGCGCGCCGTGATCCGGGCCAAGGCCAGGGAGATGGGCTACATCGCCGATTCGGTCGCCGGATCCCTGCGCTCGGGGCGCACCCGTACCGTGGCCGTGATCCTGGGCGACATGGCCAACCCTCATTTCGGTCTCTGGGTGCGGGCGATCGAAACCGAGGCGTTTGCCGCCGGTTACAGCACCCTGGTCATGAACGCCGCCGAGGATGAAACGGTCGAGCGCGCGGCGATCCGGACGGCCGCGGGCAAGCGCGTGGACGGCCTGATCCTCTGCCCGGCCCAGCAGACCCGGGACAACCTGGCGCTGGTCAGGCAGACCGGCATCCCCTATGTCCTGGTCGGCCGGCGATTTGAAGACGACACCAGCCCGTATGTGGTCCCCGACGATGGCCGGTCGGGATTTCTGGCTACCCGTCATTTACTGGAGCGCCGCTGCCAACATATCCTGATGCTGAACGGCCCGGCGTGGATTTCGAGTGCCCGCGAGCGCCAGCAAGGCTACTGCCGCGCGCTAACCGAAGCCGGCCTGCCCTGTGACCCGCGCCTGATCCGCCACGGCGGCGTCAAGTCTGGCCAGGCCCGGGCCGCACTGGAGCAGGTTTTGGCCGAGCAGCTGCCCTTTGACGGGATCCTGGCCTTCAGCGACCTGATGGCTCTCGAGGCGATGGCCTGCCTCAGGCAGCACGGCCGGAACTGGCAGACGCTGCCGCTGGCCGGTTTTGACGATGTCCTGTCCGGCCTGGCCTTGCCGGTCGACCTGACTTCCGTGCGCGCACAGGAATCTGTCGCGACACGGGCTTTTCATAATCTGGCCGCCCAGATGGACAAACACGCCGATTCACCCGTCCAGACGGTTCTGGACGTGGTTCTGATCGAACACCGCAGCAAGAAAACCTAAGGAGGAAGACCATGAACAGACAGACGTGGAACAACAACGACAAGAATGTGATCAAGGACAAGATCTTCAGCCCCCTGTACGGGGTCCGGCTGCTGGACGGCTTGTTCAAGGACACCTTCGAGAACAACCTGGGCTATCTGAAGAGTCTGGACATGGACGCCATGCTCTACTGGTTTCGTGTCCGGGCCGGTAAAAACGCGCCTGGCATGCCCTACCGGGGCCATTTCGAAGACAACATCAAGGGCCAGACCGCCGGCCTTTTCCTGATGGGCGCCGGCCATGCCCTGCGCTGGCAAGAGGATGAGGCGCTGCGCAGCCGGCTCGACCAGATCGTCGCCGAGATCGGGGAATGCGCCGAAGCGGACGGTTACCTGATGGCCGTGCCCCAATCGGAATTCGGCACGCGCGAGTACCCGCATTACGTGCGCATCTGGCTGACTTACGGCCTGACCGCCGCCGCGCTGGCCGGCCACCCGGAGGCTTTTGCGCTGCTGCGCCGCTGGCAGGACTGGTTCAACCACTGCGACGACCTGCCGATCATCCGCTACCTGGTCCTGGCCTTCCAGGGCGTCGTGGCCAGCACCTACCTGTACAACACCCCGATCGGCACGTGGGAGGACATCGAGACGACGATCAGTGCCTACGAGGAAGACTGGCGGCTGGCCCAGTTCATCCACAAGGAGCGCGATGCGGTGCACAAGCGCAACCAGCCCGGCAAGGAGCCGCATCCCCACGGAACCGAGATCGAGGCGATGGAAGGCTACCTCGACCTGTACCGGGCGACCGGCAAGCATTACTACCTGCGGGCCGTCCAGAACTTCTACGACCTGTACCGGCAGGACTGGCAGTACCCCGGCAGCGGGATCGCCATGTGCGAGGCGGAAGTTTCCTATCCGCAGTGCTACTGGCTGTCCAACGAGCGCCACTACAACGAGCTGTGCTGCACCTCGTTCTGGCTGCTGCTCAACCAGCGCTTCCACCGGCTTGAGCCAGAAACCGAAGCCTATGTCGCCGAGATCGAGGCCTCGATCTACAACATCGGCATCGCCAACCAGAACGGCGAGAAGAACATCTTTTACTTTGCCCACCTGGACCAGGAAAAGAAAAACTACAAGAGCCTCGTCCACTGTTGCTGCGGTGTCGGCACCAAGCTGTTCGGGGCTCTGCCGGAATACATCTTCTCGCTCAGCCCGGACGCGCTGTATGTCGACCTGTTCGCCGCGGCCGAACTCAGCTGGGAACGCGACGCCGGTCAGGTCCAGGTCCGCATGGAAACCGATATGCCCTACCGGCAGGACGTGCGGCTGTCCTTTGGCTGCGAACCGCAGCCTTTCGCCCTCAAGATCCGGATCCCGCGCTGGGTCGGCGCCGATGTCACCGTGCAGGTCAACGGCCAGGCGGCCGCCAGCGGCCAGCCGGGCACGTACCTCACCTTGGAGCGGACCTGGCAAAGCGGCGACGAGGTCAGCTTTGAACTGCCGTTTGCCTGGAAACTGACGCGGTATACCGGCGCCGAGCAGGTGGACGGCTTCACGCGATATGCCTTCGAAGTCGGACCGCTCCTGATGGCGTTCCGCGGGCCGCTGGATGACGACAAGCACCTGAGCCTGACGGGCAAGCCGGAGGATGTGACGCATCGCCTGATGCCGACCGGCAAAAAACTGCACTACCAGCTGCCAGACATGCCGGCAGGCGAAGTCGTGCCTTACTTTGAGATCGAGCCCGGCGAACCGTTCACCTGCTTCCCGCTTTTCGCCGCCGGGGACGAGGCCTGACCTGGCTTGGTGTGCTGGCTGCGGTAGTGGTTCGGGCTGACGCCGACCACCTGCCGGAAACAGCGTGAAAAATAATTCAGATCGGAAAAGCCGGCCTGGGCGGCGACGACACCCAAACGTACGCCCGGCGACTGCAGCAGGTTCAGCGCGATGTTGATCCGGCAGCGGATCAGGTACTGGTGCAGGGAAAGGCCGGTCTGGCGACGGACCAGGCGGCTAATGTAGGCCGGGTGAAAATTGAAAGCCCGGCCGATGTCGCCGTTGCTCAGAGGCTGCCGGCAATGCTGGCGGACATAGGCCAGGATCGCGTCGGTCCGCTGGACCAGGCGGTCGTCGGGCTGCGGCGCGCCGGACAGCCGGCGCGCCAGGTCGATGAGCAGCAGCCGCAGCAACGCGTGTGTCTTTTCCGCAAAATACAAGCGCTGTTCGGTCCATTCCCGGTTCATGGCGATCAGGCTGCTTTCGGCGGCCTGCATCCGCTCCAGCACCAGGGGCTGGTTCAGCGCACCTAGATCCGTGAAACAAACCGGACCGATCAGGCGATCTGCCTGGAACACGGCCGCCGGATCGGGAGCGATCGGCCGCTTCAGGTGACGGAACCGGTCCGTGTAATCGAAATTGACACCGTACAAGTGCAGGGTCTGCCTGGTTTCCGGCAGATAGCTGTAGGTCAGGCCAGGCGGCCAGAGCAGCAAGGTTCCGGGCGATAGCGGCCAGGTTTGGCTGCCGATCGTCATCTGGCCGCAGCCCGCCGCCACGTAGACCAGACGGTGGTCATAGGCGCACACATTGACGAACCGGACCGCATCCGAAAGGGTGAACGCATGGACATAGCGGACAAACGGACGGATGTCCGCGACGTTCATTTTGTCTTGCATCATCGCTGCTGGTTGCTGCTCTTTCATCTTGATCAGGGCTTTCCGGGCGATTCTATCCCTGGTTTTCGATTGGCTTGAAGTTCATTCTGTGCTTGTCCAGGTTCATTCTAGCCGAACGGTCAGCCGCTTGTCCAGCTATAATCAGGTTAAGACTGCTCACGAGGAGGCAAGGAAAATGAGAAAAGAAACGGGCACAGCCCGCATCGGATTTTTTGCGGTCGGACACGACACCTACTGGGCGCAGTTTCCCGGGCTGCTGGACAACCTGCTGCGCTACCACAGCCAGGCGTGCCGGCTGGTGGAGGACGGCCAGGTTACGGTCGTGGACTACGGCATGGTGGACAGCAACCAGAAGGCCTACGCGGTGCTGGAACGCATGCGGGGAGACCGGCTCGACCTGGTGATGTGCAACATGGTCACCTACGCGACCTCGTCGACGTTTATCCCGATCATCCGCAACATCAACCTGCCGGTTGTCCTCCTGGCCCTGCAGGTGCTGCCGGGCATGGACTACAGCCGGGCGTCGACCTTTATGCAGCTGGAGAACGACAGCATCTGCGCCGTGCCGGAATTCATCAGCGCGGCCCAGCGCATCGGCCGGCGTATCGAGGACGTGGTGATCGGGACGCTGCACGACGATCCGGCCGCACAGGCCGGCATCCGACGCTGGTGCGGTATCGCCAGGATCCTGCATGACCTCAAGGGCGCAAGGCTGGGCCTGATTGGCCATGTCCTGGAAGCGATGTACGACATGCACGCCGACCCCGCCGCGATCACGGCCGCTTTCGACGCCCACGTGCCCCTGATCGAGATCGACGACCTGGTCCGCTGCTACCAGGCGGTCACCGCCGAGGAAATCCGCCGCAAGGAAAGCGTCATCCTGGACTTGTTCGATACGCCGGATCCGGGCAGCGACCCGATCGCGACGAAGCTGACCGCAAGTGACCTGACCCAGGCCGCCAAGTCCGCCGTCGCGCTCGACAAGCTGGTCGAAGCGTATGACCTGACCGGGCTGGCCTATTACTACGAGGGATTGCCAGGCTCCGTCCAGCGCGAGGTGGCCGGTTCGCTCGTGGTCGGCAATTCGCTCCTGATCGCGCGCGGGGTGCCGATGTGCGGGGAATACGACATCAAGACGCTGGTCGCCATGCTGATGATGGACCGGCTCGGGATCGGCGGTTCTTTTGCCGAATTCCATCCCTTCGACTTCCGGGAGAATTTCATCCTGGTCGGCCACGACGGGCCGCACCACATTGCGATCGCCGAGGGCAAGCCGGTGCTGCGCAGCCTGCTCAAGTACCACGGCAAACCGGGCAGCGGCGCTTCGGTGGAGTTCCAGATCAAGGAAGGGCCGATCACGATGCTGGGCATCAGCCAGAAAGCCGACGGACAGCTCAAATTCATCGTCGGCGAAGGCCAGTCCCTGCGCGGCCCGATTCCGCCGACCGGCAACACCAACACGCGCGGCCATTTCGGCTCCGATGTCCGGGCCTTCATCAAGGACTGGGTCATGGCTGGCCCGACCCACCACTTTGCCCTGGGTATCGGCCATCATGCGGAGACCTTTGCCCTGCTCGGCCAGGTCCTGAACATCGAAACGACGGTCGTCCGGCCCCGCTGAGGCTGACTCGTCCTCCCGATTCGTGGTATACTCAACCTGTCGGCCCTGTCTGACAGGCCGCCGGCGAGATGACAAAAGCTAAGGGAGTGAAGATCTGTGTTGCATTTACCTGTTGCGCTGCAAGTGTATTCTGTTCGCGAGGACGCCCAGAAGGATTTTGCCGGTACCATGCAGAAAATCAAGGACATGGGCTACCAGGGTGTTGAACTGGCAGGGCTCTATGGCCTGCCGGCTGCCGAAGTCCGCGGTATCCTGGATCAGATCGGCCTGGCTTGCATGTCTGCGCATGTCCCCCTGGCGGATTTGCTGTCAGATCTCGATGGTACGCTGGACCTGTATGTCACCATCGGCTGCAAATACGTCGCGATCCCCTATCTCGAGGAAAACAGACGCCCCGGCACAGAGGGCTTTGCCGCCGTACTCAAGGCAATCCCGGCGATCGGCCAGGCCTGCAAAGAGCGCCAGATGACCTTGCTCTACCACAACCACGATTTCGAGTTCGTGCGGATGCCGGACGGGTCGTATGGCCTCGACTACCTCTACGCGACGGTGCCGGCCAACCTGCTGCAGACCGAGCTGGATACCTGCTGGGTCAATGTGGCCGGCGAGAATCCGGTCGATTACATCAAAAAATATGCCGGTCGCTGCCCGGTGGCCCACTTCAAGGATTTCTACATGGAAGGGCCGAAAACCGGCGACCCGCTCTATGAGCTGATCGGCATCGATGAGAAGCGGGCCGCCCGCAAGAGCAGTTTTGAGTTCCGGCCGGTCGGCCATGGCCTGCAGGACATCCCGGCGCTGCTTGAAGCGGCTCAAAGCAACGGTGCGAAGTGGGTCGTTGTCGAGCAGGACAATTCGGTCGGACGCCCGGCGCTCGAAGCCGCCGCCATGAGCATCCGCTATCTGCGCGCGCTGACCTGACGCGGCAAAGCTGTCCCATCGCCTGATCTGAGGCCTGCCGGTAAACCGGCAGGTTTTTTCTATGGAGCGTTTGGCGGCGAAACCGTAAAATTTACATATATTCAAAACAAAGACAATAAACTTTCTTGTCTTTTATTATAACGGCTTGATAATCAACGCCCCTGTGCTAGGATGAAGACAAGCAAGACCAAATGGGGAAGTGACCGGATATGGACCTGACGGACATCAAGATACTCGACTGTTTGCGTAAAAACGCCCGCCTGCCCGCCTCGCTGATCAGCGAACGCGTCAACTTGTCGGTTTCAGCCGTGCTGGAGCGCATCCGCAAGCTGGAAAGCAGCGGCATCATCCGCCAGTATACCGTGCTCCTGGACAACAAGAAGATCGGCAAGGATCTGGCTGCCTTCATTTCGGTCAGCCTGGAACACCCCCGGCACAACGCCAACTTCATCGCGTGCGTCCAAAAGGACAAGCGGATTGCCGAGTGCCATTACATCACCGGCGATTTCGATTTTCTGCTCAAGGTCGTCACCCATTCGACAGACGCGCTGGAAGCGACACTCAACACGATCAAGAATATCACGGGGGTCTCCCTGACCAAAACACTGGTGGTTTTTTCGACCTTGAAGCAGGATGTGACAGCGTTTCCCGACCAGCCCTGACGCCAGGGCAACAAAAAAAGAAGAGAAGGTGACTCAAATGGTGATTGGTATTCCCAAAGAAATCATGCGCGGCGAGCACCGCGTGGCGGCGACGCCGGAAACGGTCGGTTTGTTTCGTGCCGACGGCTACGAGGTGCTGGTCGAACGTGGTGCCGGGCGCGGCGCGTTTTTCAGCGACGAGCAATACGCATCTGCCGGCGCCCGCCTGGCGGACAGCGCGGAAAGCCTTTACCGCCAAAGCGACATCGTGCTCAAGGTCAAAGAGCCCCAGAGCCGGCCGGAGCACGGTGACCACGAGGCGGACCTGCTGCACGAGGGCCAGGTCCTGATCGCCTTCCTGCACCCGGCATCGCCCGCCAACCATGACCTGGTGCGCCGGCTGGCCGCCCGCGGCGTGACCAGCCTGACCCTGGACGGGATTCCCCGCATCTCCCGGGCCCAGCAGATGGACGCCCTGACCTCGATGAGCACCTGCGCCGGCTACAAGGGTATGCTGATGGCGGCCGACCAGCTCAGCCGCTTCATGCCGCAGATCTTCGGCGCGGCGGGCATGATCCGCCCTGCCCAGGTGCTGGTTATCGGGAGCGGCGTGGCCGGCTTGCAGGCGATCGCCACGGCCAAGCGGCTCGGGGCTGTCGTCCACGCGGCGGACATCCGGCCGGACGCCGCGGAGCAGGGCAAGAGCCTGGGCGCGCGCATCGTCGCGCTGAACATTCCGCCGGAACTGGCTTTGGGCCATGGCGGCTACGCGCAGCACCTGCCTGCCGCATGGCTGGAAAAAGAACGGGCCGTCCTGGCGGACATCGTGGCCGGAATGGATATCGTCTTCTGTTCTGCCCTGGTGCCCGGCAGTCAGGCGCCGCTGCTGCTGACCGGGGACATGGTCACCCGGATGCAGCCCGGTTCTGTCGTGATCGACATCTCGATCGACCAGGGCGGCAACTGCGCGCTGACCGTTCCGGGCGAGACCGTCGTGGACCATGACGTGACGATCATCGGGATCAAGAACATCCCCGGCCTGCTGCCATCCAGCGCCACCTGGCTCTTCGCCAAAAATGTCGCCAGCCTCCTGCATTACATGACCGAAAACAAGACGCTCCGGATCGACCGCCAGGATGACATCATCGCCTCGGCGCTGACCACCTGCGATGGCCGGATCGTTCACGCGGCCACACTGGATGTCATGGCCGCCCGGGAGGGACAGGCCAGATGAACCCGCTTTTCGCGCTTGCCCTGTTTTTGCTTTCGACGGCCGCAGGCTATTTGCTGATCCGACAGGTTCCCGCCTTGCTGCACACGCCCCTGATGTCAGGCACGAACGCCCTGTCCGGACTCGCTGTCCTGGGCGCCCTCAGCCTGGCCGGTGTTGCCGCCGCTTCTGGCAACCGCTGGCTGGGCCTGGCGGCCATCGTCCTTGGCATGGTCAATGTCGTCGGTGGCTTTGGGGTCACCGAACGCATGCTGCGGCTCTTTAAAAAGAGAGACAGGGCAGGTGATCCGCATGCCTGATGCGCTTGTTGTGCCGGCCCTGGCCGTACTCTGTGTCCTGATCCTGCTTGGCATCCACCTGATGAGCCGCGTCAAGACGGCCCTGCTCGGCAACCGGCTCTGTGCCATCAGCGCCTTGCTGGCCATTTTGCTGACGCTCTGGCAAGGCGGGCTGTTCCGCGCCGGCGATGTGCTGATCGCCCTGGCGATCGGTTTGGCCGCGGGCCTCGTGGCCGCGGTCCGGATCAGGATCATGGCCATGCCGCAATTCGTCGCCTTGCTCAACGGGCTGGGCGGGGCTTCGTCGGCCCTGATCGCCCTGGGGGCATGGCCCCAGGCGGCGGTTACCGGCCTTTTTGCCCGTTTTGCCGTATCGCTGGCGCTCCTGGTCGGCTCCGTGACGTTGGCCGGCAGCCTGGTGGCGGCCGGCAAGCTGCAGCGACTACTGGGGCAAAAGCCGTTTGTCTGGCCGGGACACCGCCTGACCGTGCTCAGCTTGCTGTTGTTGGCGGCTGCCGCGGTGGCCGGGCTGCTCACGGGCCTGCTGCCGGCCGCCGCGGTGCTGCTGCTGGTTATCCTGGGCAGCCTGCTGGGCCTGGCGCTCGCCGTCCGGGTCGGCGGCGCCGACATGCCGATCACGATCTCCCTGCTCAATGCCCTGTCCGGTCTGGCCGGGGCCCTGGCCGGCATGGCCGTGGACAATATCCTGCTCGTGTTTGTCGGATCCGTTGTCGGCGCGTCCGGCCTGATCCTGACCCAGATCATGTGCCGGGCGATGAACCGCTCGCTGACCGCGATCCTGGTCGGACAGACCAGCCGGGCGGCGCTCGTTCCGGCCGGTCCGCCGGCGCCTGAGCCGGTTGCGCCGCCGGTACAGACGGACCCGTTCGGGGAAGCGGCCGATCGGCTTGGCAAGGCCAGTCAGGTCATCATCGTCCCGGGCTACGGCATGGCCCTGGCCCAGGCCCAGCAGCAGGTGCGCGAACTGGTGCTGCTGCTGGAAAAACAGGGCGCGATTGTTCGCTTTGCCATTCATCCGGTCGCGGGCCGGATGCCGGGGCACATGAATGTCCTGCTCGCCGAAGCGGATGTGCCCTACGAACAGCTCTACGAGCTGGATGCGATCAACCCGGAATTTGCCGGGTGTGACGTCGCCCTCGTCATCGGGGCCAACGACGTCGTCAATCCGGCGGCCAGCACGGCCGAAGGCACCCCGATCTACGGCATGCCGGTCCTGGCCGTCGGCGACGCCAGGCACCTGGTGATCTGCAACTTCGACGACAAGCCGGGTTACGCCGGCGTGCCCAATCCGCTCTACACGCGGCAGGAGCGGGTCACGCTGCTGCTGGGTGACGCCGCCGAGACGCTTCGTCAGCTGCAGACCAGGCTGAGTGAGACGCTTGAGGCCGAAAAGACCTAACCCGACGACCGGAATACCTCCTTTCACACGACCAGAACCGCGCGTGTTGTGCGATACTGTCAGCATACGATCAAGGTAGCAAGAGACGGATCAGGAAGGCTGGTATCCACATGAAAAAAGATGATACGAACCCGCAGGCGGCCGCCTGGCATCGGATGTGCCTGGACCAGCCGGAACTTTTTCCGCTGTCCATGACGTACCGCGGCATCCGGTATGACGGTTTTCCTGCCGACGTTTTCCGGGAGACCGGGCGGCAGACGCAGGTCGATGAGAAGAAGGAAACGACCCGGATAAGCTGGGCGTTGCCCGACGGCCTGGCGGTCACGCTGCAAGCGGCGTTCTATCCCGACTATGGCGTCTCGGAGTGGACGGCCTGGTTCGAGAACACGGGCCGGCAAAACAGCGGCATTCTGGAAGACGTAAAGACCATCCTGACATTTACCGGCAGCCATCCCGTGCTGAAAGGCATTCTGGGCGATCACGTCAACGCTTACCGGCCGTACGCCCACGACCTTGACGGCATGCTGGTTCATTTCGCATCGGACAGCGGCCGGCCGACGCACGTCAATTTTCCATATTTCAACCTGGCGTACGGCACAGGCGGCGTCATGCTGGCGATTGGCTGGGCTGGCACCTGGACGGCCGATTTTTCCTCTGACGGTGCGACGACAACCGTTACAGCCCGTTCGACCAACAACCTGCGCACCTGTTTGAAATCCGGCGAGCGCATCCGCACGGCTTTGTTTGTCCGGGCGCCGTACCGGGTCCGGAACGAGCATGACGCCGCCAATTACTGGCGTCGCTGGTTCGTCGATTGCAATCTGCCCGCGCACGATGCGTCGGGCGACCCGGTCCGCCCGTTTTCGACCTGCTGCCTGGCGGCCGATACGGGCCTGCCCAACTCAGACGGCAGCATCTCGGAGCGCCATACGACCTGGCGGCCCTCGCTGGAAAAAATGCTGGCCGAAGATGTCCGGGTCGATTTCCGCTGGGTGGACGCCGGCTGGTACGTCGCGCCGGACGGATCCAGCCCAGTCAGCGACTGGTGGGGCACGGTCGGCACCTGGACACTGGATCCCGTGAAATGGCCGGGCCGGACGTTTCGCGAATCGACGGATTATGCCCGGGAGCACGGCATGCGGACGCTGCTGTGGTTCGAGCCCGAGCGGGTGACCGATCCGGAATCGCTGGCGAAAAACGTTGACTACGACCCGGCTTGGGCCATCCGGTTTGATGGCAGCCGGTCGATCGCCAACAACATCGGCATCCCGGCCTGCCTGGCCTGGACGACCAACCGGATCTGCAAGGTGCTCAGCGAGAACAGGGTCGACATGTACAGGGAGGACAACAACAGCGATCCCGGCGACCTCTGGCGCTGGCTGGACGCGCGGGAAGGGGACGGCCGCAGCGGCATCACGGAATGCACATTCGTGGCCGCCCATTACCGGATGTGGGACGAGATCATCGCCTGTACGCTGGCCGCAGGCGGCTGCGGATTTGTGGATTCCTGCGCGAGCGGCGGCGGCCGGAACGATCTGGAATCCCTGCGCCGCGGTATCCCGATGCTGCGCAGCGACAGCGACCGGACCACGACAGCGCTGCGGCTGTCCATGACCACATCTTTCAACACATGGATCCCGTTCTGCGGCGCCAACACCAGGGAAAAGGAAACGCAGCTCGCCCTGACCGGCCGTAGCGACACGTACACCTGGCGGGCCTCCTACCTGCCGGCGCTGAATGTGGATGCCCAGTTCGTGCAGGACCCGGACCAGGATTTCGGCCTGCTGCGCTTCGGCCTTGGCGAATGGAAGAAAATCAGCCCCTACCTGCTCAAGGACTTCTATGTGCTGACCCCCTGGCACAGCCAGGAAGACACGAGCAGCTTCACCGCCTTCAGCTTCTATAACGACGACGAGGAACGCGGCGCCCTGCTGCTGTTCCGGATGGAAGAATGTTCAGAAGACCATCTGACCGTCCGGCTGCCCTACGCAGAAGAAAACAGCATCTACCTGCTGACCGATGAGGACAGCGGTGAAACGGTGACCGGGGAAGGGCGCAGGCTGAAGCAGGACGGTCAGACCTTTTTGCTGCTCCAGCCACGGACAGCCCGCCTGATCTGGGTCGCGTCGCAAAAATAGCCCGAACCTGGCAGCGGATACTCAAACCGGTTCGTTTGCGCTACAATGGGAGGCATAACGCACGGTGCGGGGGGCTGTTGTCCGCCGGCCGGAAAGAAGGTCATCGTGAACACGTTCAAAGGCATTTTCCCGGCCCTGATCACGCCCTATACGCCCGGCGGCGAACTCAACGAAGCGTCGCTGGTCGCCCTGGTTGAACGCCTGATCCGACAAGGCGTTGCCGGTTTTTACGCCATGGGCAGCTCGGGCGAATGTTTTCTGCTGGACGAGGCGGAACGGCGCCGCGGCCTTGAGGTTGTGTTTGCGGCAGCCGGCGGCCGGGTTCCGGTCATCGCCCAGATCGGCTCGACCAGCACCCGCCAGTCGGTGCGCCTGGCCGAACACGCCGCCTCGCTTGGCGTCGCCGCCGTGTCCTCGGTCTCACCCTTCTATTACAAGTATGACTTTGCCGGCCTGCTGACCCACTACCGGGCGATTATGGACGCCGTTGACCTGCCCATGATCGTGTACAACATCCCCAGCCTGTCCGGCGTCACCTACACCCTGGACCAGCTGCAGCAGTTCGGCAGTGATCCGCGCATCGTCGGCATCAAGCACACCTCCCAGGATTTGTTCCAGCTGGAGCGGATCCGCGCCCTGGTGCCGCGCCTGACGGTGTTCAACGGCTTTGACGAAATGTTCCTGGCCGGTCTGTCGATGGGGGCCCACGGGGCGATCGGCACCACATTTTCCTTTATGGCGCCAAAATTCATTCGCATCCAGCGCCTCTATGAGGCCGGCCGCATGGCGGATGCCCTGGCCGAGCAGCACAGCGCCAACACGGTGATCGCCGCGCTGATCGCTGCCGGTGTTTTTTCGGGAACCAAGCACTTCATTGAACGGCAGGGCATCGCCTGCTATGGCTGCCGGGAGCCGATGCAGGCGCTTCACCCTGAGCATGCCGCCAGGCTGGACGCTTTGCTCGACCAGCTCGAACCTCTGGCGGACGATTAAATGGATCACAATCCGAGACGATAGGGAGGAAACAGGTTATGACACGTTTTCCGCGAACAGAAGTGGCCGGCATCTCGCTTCCCCGCCTGCTGATGGGGACCAACTGGGTGCTGGGCTACAGCCACACCAGTGCCTCGGCCGACGCCATGATCCGTCACCGCTTCGCCGGCCGGGAGGCCGTGGCCGACCTGGTTGAGGCGTACCTGGCCTACGACATCGACGCCATGATGGCGCCGTTCGCCAGCAACCAGGTGCTGCTCGACGGCATCCACATGGCCGAAGACCGCACCGGCAAGAAGGTGACCCTGATCGACACCCCGATCATCGATGTCAGCGACTCGGCCCAGGGGCGCCAGGCGGCCATGGAGCAGATCGCCCGGGGGCGCGCGGCCGGTGCCGCGTTTTGCCTGATCCACCACTCCAGCGCGGAGAAGCTGGTCAGCAAGCTGCACGGGACGATCGACCGGCTGCCGGACTACCTGGACATGATCCGCCAGCAGGGCATGATCCCCGGCCTGTCGGCCCACATGCCCGAGCTGATCCTCTATTCGGACCAGAACAACTACGATGTCCAGACCTACATCCAGCTTTTCAACTGTGCCGGTTTCCTGATGCAGGTCGAGGTCGAGTACATCCACAAGGTCATCTGGCAGGCCAAGAAACCGGTCATGACGATCAAGGCGATGGCAGCCGGACGCGTGTCGCCGTTTGTCGGGCTGACCTTCTCGTTTGCCACGCTGCGTCCCTGCGATATGGTCACGCTCGGCGCCCACACGCCCGCCGAGGTGCACGAGGACGTCGAGATCGCCCTGGCCGCGATCGAGCGCCGGCCTCCGCAGATCGGCGGCCGCTCCAGCCCGAACAAGGCGGCGATTCCCGGTGCCGACACGTACAGCCAGGCCCATTGAGAAACACCCCGCTGAAAGCGGGTTCGGCTGTTGTCGAACCGGCCCGGTTTGGGTACAATGAGAACAGATGAATCGGTACATGGACGATGGGTGCGGGAGAGACCTGCAGCAGGCGCCGAAGAAGCAAACTGGTCCCGTCAAGGGCCGGTGAACCTTTCAGGCAAAAGGACCGCATCCGGACATGCCTCTGAAAAGCCAGCGATGGCACCGAAGGAGCAAACTCTGACCGTCTTCCGGACAGGGATGAATCTCTCAGG
>JAAYJD010000021.1 GCA_012523135.1 Clostridiaceae bacterium | reverse complement strand
GCTCGACCCGCTCCGTATATTTAGCTGCCTTGATGTGGTCGCCGACCAGAGTCCAGCCCAGGGCGGACTCGTCGACGGGTTTCTTGAAGGAGGCCACCTCGCTGCGGTAGACGCGGTAGTGCTTGATCTGCGGATCGTCCGGCGCGGACCAGGTGATCGAGACAAAACCGCCTTCGGCCATCAGGGCAAAATGGTTGCTGATCCCCTGCAGCATGCCGATATTGGCCGCACCGCCGGCCGGCTGCCCCGGCTGGGCGCCTTCCGGGACCAGGCAGATCAGGAAAAGCGCGAAGCTGCCCGGCGTCCTGTCCAGGCCGCCGGCCAGGAACTGGTTTTCGCTGACCGGCTGGTCGTTCAGCTGGCGCCAGCGCCCCAGTTCCACCAGCTCGGCACGCGACATCTGCTGCATCGCTTCGAGCGGCTGCATGGGGAATTCCGGAGCATAGACCGAATAACCGCCCAGCCCGTCGCCGCTGTAGGCGGGCCAGCGGACGCGGGCTGTGCCGTCCGGCAGGACATCCTCGCCGCGTACGGCGACAAACAGGTGGATGTACTTGTCCTCGGGCAGATTGTCGTACTGCATGTCGATGACGGAAAATTTCTCGGCTGCCGGTATAAAGTGCCCGATGGCAATGCCCTCCTGGTCGGCGCTCTTCACCGTTTCGATGTCGGTCGCATAGACGCGTGCGACCCTACCGGCCGCGCTGGCGGACAGGTCCTTTTTGGCGACCAGCTCATCGCGCAGGATGCCGGGCGGCTCCTGTGAGAAATCCGGCAGTTCGCGCGACAGCATCGAGATGGCCAAAGGGCCCGGCACCGCAGGTTTGGCCTTTGTCGGGACGCCGGCTGAAGCGGACTTTGACCAGGCGCTCTCGTTGTTCCAGGAGTCCCAGGCCGAAACCCAATACTTGTAGGTATAGCCCTCGGCGACATTGGCATCGAAATAGATCAGGTTCGGGGAGGCCTTTACATAGTTGGTCCTCACCAGCTGTTTGGCGTTGTTTTTCGTGACCGGTTCGACTTGCGGCAGCTCCCGGCTGGTGACGCCGAATGTCGGCTGAGCGTCCGGCATCGGGTTGTGATAGGTCAGGTTGGCCAGCACTTCGGGCGTCCCAAAGCTCTGAGCGCCGTGCGCGACAGCCCGGTAGACCGTGAAGCGCACCGTGTCCGGCGAATCGGTGTAGATCGGCAGCACGATCCCCAGCTGACCTGGGTTGGCCGCGATCGCCTGGCGGGCGGCGTCGGAAGCAGCTAGGTCCGTCGACAGATCCGGCGGATCGATAGCCGGTGCGTTGGGCGGCGTCACTTTTTCGACCAGGAAGCTGATCGGGTCGGAGTATTCGCTGGTCCGCCCGAAGACATCCAGGGAGCGGATCCGGTAGCTCACGTTCAGGCCGTTGTTGACGGCGTCCTCAAAAAAGACGGGGGACTCGAAATAGACACCGGTTTCGTCGAGCAAGTAGGACACGACGATCGGCTCGTCGTTGACCTGGCTGAAACCAGAATCGCCCTCGAGCTTGCGTTCGATCCAATAGCCGCTGAGAATGGCCTTTTCCGCCGGAGCGGCCGCCTGCTGCCAGCGCAGCGGTACCTTGCCGTCGATGCCGTATCCGCTAAGACCCAGCGGTTTGGACAGGCTGGTTTCGGTGCCGGCCGTGATGCTCTGGGCTGTTTTGGCGCCGTCGGGCGTCTCGACCTGGTAGGTGATTTTCGTCCCGTTGGCCAGTTGCAGCGATGTCAGATCATCCCGAACCAAAAATCCAGCCGCTTCGGCGAAATCGTCGTCGACGAAGCTGAGCGTGGCGATCTGTTGGCGGGCGCTCAAAATGGACTGCATCAGCACGCTTTTCGCGTTCCCGCCAGGTTCGCTTTTAATCGCGCTGATCAGGGGCGAGGTCTGCGGCGAGAGGACAGAGAACTTCTGCTGGACGCGCGACCGGATGGCTGCGCTGCTGATCAAGGTGTTGTCCTGCCGCCCCATGACATAGATCGGCTGGCGCAGCAACAGGTCGGTCTCGGGAATGCGCTGTTCCAGGCCGGAGGGGATCGTGATCAGGGCCTCGCGCATTTTGTCGAAGTCGAGCGCGCCGCTGACGCGGGACGGGGGCTGTAGGCTGTCTGTTTTGTAGGCGATCTCGTTGAACTTAGCGGCGTCCATGCCCAGTGCCGTCAGCTTGGCGGGCGTCAGCGCCGCCTGCGCGTAGAGCTCCTTGATCCACGCGGCGTCCGCCAGGCCCAGACTGCCGTTCAGGCCGTCCTGCGGCGCGGCCAGCTGCTCGGCGATCAGGGTACTGCTGCCGTTAACGATCCGATACAGCTTGTAACCTTGTTCCGGCAGCCAGGCGCCGGAGGGGACCAGGTGGACAAGGCCTTCAGCCGGTGCCTGCCAGACGCATTTCATGTTCATGTTGGCCGGTATGGCTGTTACAGCGCTGCGGTCTGCCGCCTTGAGCAGCCTTGAGGTCGCCGATTTGGCCGTGACCAGGCTTTCCTGCTGCTCCTGGGCCTTGACCGGAATCAGGCCGGGGAAATAGCCGCTGGACAACCCGGGGCTGTATGTAGTTGCCAGGAGTCGGTACGTGCTGTCCCATTCACTGGCGACCGCGTCCAGACCGATGCCCGCATGGGCTCTGAGCTCCGCCAGATCAATCATATCTAGCGAATCCGGCGCTTCGCCCAGCCGCTCGGACAGTTGCCGGTCCAGGCTGCGCAGGTTATTGAGCGCGAGCCGGGAATCGACAATGTCGGTCAACCCCTCAGCCTGCAGCAGCTCCTGGGTGATTTCGGGGTGGCGCAGCAAGGTGTCCACGGTGGGTTCGTCCGCGTGCAGGAGTTCACCGAGCGTTTCCGGTTCAGGAGGATCGGGATCGGCCACCCGGTAGGTCCGGTTGGGCAGATAGGTGAAGGTCTCTTCCACCGCTTTGCCTTTGAAGACCCCGCCGGCCCAAAGGCCGCCGGTTACAAGCAAAGCCAAGGCCAAAAAAACTGCCGAGACCGAACGGACCGTATGGGCGCTGAACTGCTTTTTCAGCCAGCTCCAGACTGTCATGGGAAGACTCATACACTCATCTCCAATCCATGCTGTTTATGAAGGAAGAACAAGGGTGGTCCGTATCCGATATGGTGTTTTAAACAAGTAATGAAAAATGTTTCGGCAGACCCGTCCAGCGGGTATGTTCAGGCGAGACCGGGATGAGATCACCGGGTGGCTGAACGTGATGATGAGATTGCAAAAGATGCATCGATCAGTCATTAATGTCGCGATGCCAGGCCATACCAGTGATCCGGCATCCGTCCTCTGATCTGTCCGAGCTGGCGGAAAGGCAGATTCCAAACCTTTGCGTGCAGCTTGTTCCGTGCCTGGTGTGCTGTCAGAACCTATGATTATATTATGACACGATTACATGAAAAAAACAGACATTTTTTTCCGCTTCTGCTGCTGGCGCGATGCAGGATGCGGCGCTGTCGTTCCCCAGCAGCGTTGACGCTGGTATACTGTCAGCAGGAGGCGCGGCTCAATCCGAACCACAGACAAGCCGCGGGAGTTTTCGCCATGAAAGGTTTCCACGAGACATGGCCGGATGCGCCCAAACCAACACGGCACCTGGCTGTTTTTATCAACCAGGCCGGGCCCGGCGAACCGGGACGGGTCGCGTTTCACTATCACGAATGCCTGGAACTGCTTCTTTTGGAGCACGGCCATTGCCGGCTGACTTTGGAACAGCAGACCGTCGCGCTCGAAGCGGGCGACCTGGTCCTGATCGGCGCCGGCTCCAGCCACGGCATCTCCGACATGTCCGGCTGCCGTTTTCTGGTGCTCCAGTTCGATCCCGAGTGGCTCCTCGACCTGGGTGATGCCACAGCCGGCGAATGGATCCTATTCCTGCAGGCAGACGCGAACCTGCTGGCACATGTCAAGCTCGGCGATAACGTGCCGGTTCGCGCCTGGCTCTGTGACATCGCTTTGGACTGGCGTGACCAGCCCCCGGCGCTGAACCTGTCAATCCGGGGCAGCCTGCTTAAGATCGCGGCCTGGCTGATCCGCCACAACCATCTGCGCTACCTGCCGCAAGACCTGCCGACGCAATGGTTCTGCCAGATCCAGCCGGCTCTGCGGCACGTGCGCTCGCACTATATGGATCCGTTCAGCGAAACGGAGGCGGCCGCGCTTTGCCACCTCAGCGCGCCCCACTTTTGTCGCATCTTTCGCAAGGTGACCGGGAAGCGTTTCGTCAGCTACATCCATCACATCCGCCTGCTTGAGGCGCGGCGCTTCCTGGCGACGACCGACCGCCCGGTCGCCTGGATCGCTGCCCGTGTCGGATACGCGAGCTCGAGCCATTTTGCGGCGATCTTCAAGAAAATGACTGGGCTGACACCCCGTGGTTACCGCAAGCAAAATCAGGATATAATCCGATCAAATCGTGACACCCCAAGGGAAGATTTGGCTCTATAATAGGGTTAAAGCAGGGCAGGAGGGCGCGGTATGAGCACATTCAGGACCGGTGACGGCAAAAAGAACAGGCGGGGACGCGCGCCGGATTTTGGCCAGCTTCTGGCTGTGCTGGAGCGCCGGGAACCCGATCGGCCGACCTTGTTCGAGTTCTTCATGAACGACCAGGTCTACGCCCATTTCACCGCGGGTGCGGCCTTTGACGATTCGGATCACCTGGCTGTCTGGCGCCGGCGCATGGCCGCTTTTTTCGAGGCCGGTTACGACTATGTCACGTTGCCCGGCTCCGATTTTTCGTTCCCGGCGCCGGTTTTCGAACGGGCCCGCTCCATCTCCCAGAATACCCCGGGCCTGATCTGGGACCGCGCGAGCTTTGCCGCTTACCCATGGCCGGATCCGGACCAGTCCGATTACAGCCGCCTGGAGACTCTGGCCCGAGAGCTGCCCGCAGGCATGCAACTGGTCGTGAACGGGCCCGGCGGCGTGCTCGAGAATGCGACCACCCTGCTGGGCTACGAGACGATGTGCATCATGAGCGCGGAGGACCCGGACCTGCTTGGCGATATCTGTGCCGCCATCGGCGCGCGCATTTTGCGTTATTACGAAATATGCCTGGCGTATCCTGCCGTGGGGGCGATCATCGTCAACGACGACTGGGGCTTTGCCCAGCAGACACTGCTGGCGCCGCGGGACATGCGCCGTCATATTTTCCCCTGGCACAAGCGGATGGTCGAAGCCATCCACCAGGCGGGCCGCCCGGCTATTTTGCATTCCTGCGGCAACCTGGCCGAGGTCTGGGAAGACATCATCGAGGAGATGCGCTTCGACGGCAAGCATTCCTTCGAAGATAAGATCCAGCCGGTCGAAACAGCCTATGAGCAGTATGGCCGCCGGATCGCGATCCTGGGCGGCTTCGACCTGGACTTTATCTGCCGCGCCTCACCGGAGGCCATTCTGGCGCGCGTTCGCGCCATGCTGGCAAAGACTCGCGGCCGGGGATCCTTTGCCATCGGGACGGGCAACAGCGTCCCCGACTACGTGCCGCTGGACCATTACCTGGCCATGATCGACTGCATCTACGACTGACCAGCCAGGCTTTTACAATCTGCCAGAACGCGTAATATCATGCCATGACAGCCAGATGTCACAGGTGTCAAGACGCTGTGACATCTGAATATTTTCGTGTGACACGTATCTGGCCGTTTAAAATAGGTATATAATGGTGAAAAGAAGGTCAGATTGCCTGCTTTATTTTTATGCTCCGCCGGGAGTGGTGAAAGATGGCCATATGCTCATACAGACAACGAAAACCTGGCAACATGAAATGTCTTATGGCCTGTTTCGGAATTGACGTATTAAATTGAGCTGACCTGCACATCGTACGATGTGCAGACTGTTTTTTATGGCCCGCCCGGCGGGCAGTTCAGACAGAACATGACGGTAAGCTGTTCAGGAGGATATTCGCATGAAGCTTTTCGCCGGACCCAAACCGCTCATCCAGTTTTTGTTCCTGTTCCTGATCGTCTGCCTGCTCGTCACCATGCTGCCGCCGATGTGGTACCGGTCGGTTCAGGCTGCGGCCACCAGCGTCGCCTATGCGCCCCGCAAGCTGGAGTATGGCGTCCTGAACGCGGCCAGCAGCGCCAGCAAGGTGTTTTACAACCAGTATGTCAAATCATCGTCCGACTTCAATATCGTTTCGGCTTTCGGGCTCGATTACAACAACAGCTACCTGCGCCCCAGCCTGAACAAGACCTGGTATGTCGGCTACGACTACAACACGGGCCTTGAGACGGTGCCTGTCCTGAACAATGTGCGTAAAACCGGCGGCCTGTACGTCAATTACCGCGCGACGCTGTACAACCATCTGCATGCCAGCTTCAAGCACGAGGGGCCGGCCAAGAAACTTGGCTACCAGCACACGCGCCTGGTTCTGGCTTACGAGGAGCTGATCGGTTTCAACAGCTGGGATCAGCCGGTGACCGGCTTCTATGATTATGGCGACGGCATGGGAGCCGGTGATTTTTCCAAAGCGGTCAGTGCGGCCTATGACGCCACGTATTTTAAACTGGGCCTGTTTACCTCCGGCTGCACCATTTGCGGCGATGCCGCCACCAGCCATGTCAGCGTCGCCCTGGCGGACAAAAAAGGCCCGCAAATCCTCTCGGTCAACGTCACAGCCGGGACACGGGACGCAAACGGGCAGGTCACGGACACCGGTGTCGCCGATACGACCTTCAAGGCCAACGACTTGGTCTTCATCCATGTCACCTTCAACGAGTTTATCCGCTTTGCCGACAACCGCAACACACATGCCGATGTCCGCCTCAAGCTCAAACTGTCCGACCTGGCCAACAACCAGGAAGTCGAGGGTCTGGATGGCTGGGCGGACCTGGTGGGCCTCAAGGACAAGCGGCTGGATTTCCTCCTGACCGTCCCCAATGCCTTCAAGACCAGCGGCGGGAGCGAAACCAAAACGACCAATCACAAGATCACGGGTGTATCCGGTATCTATATCGCCAATGCGGCCGGTCAGCTGACCAGTGTTCTGACGGGCGGCAGCTGGCCGCTCAGGCTCCTCGGCGCGAACGGCCGGGAACTGAGCGAAAGCTCGCTTAGCGGACTCACAGCCGAAGACCGGCAGAAATTGTTCACCAGCAAGTCCCTGATCACCGACCTGGCGGGCAATCCCTGCGACGTGGTCGAAGCGGCATTGCCCGGCATCCAGAATCCGGCCATCCTGGACACCACGGCGCCCCAGGTACGCGACATCCAGCTTGAGGCAGACGGATCGGTCAACGGCCGGGTCGGACCCGGCAGCAAGCTGACATTTTCCGCCTGGTTTACCGAAAAACTGGACCTGGCGACACTCGACGGCATCACGGCGACGATCAACATCCAGGATACTGCCGTGCCCGTCACCGTCCAGGCAGCCAGCAAGATGGACGAACCGTACGGTGTCAATGGCACGCCGGCGACGCGCATCACCTTCAAGCCGCTTATCGTCACCGATAGCATGCGGCCCCTT
Organism: Clostridiaceae bacterium; assembly: GCA_012523135.1. Lineage (GTDB taxonomy): Bacteria > Bacillota > Clostridia > Saccharofermentanales > UBA5734 > JAAYBY01. The sequence goes on along the minus strand of JAAYJD010000021.1, from coordinate 7,270 downwards.
TTGTACCGGGACGGTCAGTTTTTGCGGGTCGCCATCGAGAGCATCCAGTTTGCCCGGGGCGCGGCCGACCTTTGCGGCAACACCCTGGTTCCGGTCGACGATCTTGCCAGCGGTGAACGATTGCTGCCGAGCTCGGCGTTCTACCTGGACAGCGAAGGGCCAGCGATCAGCACGACCCTGACCGCCGATGCCGGGCGCTATACACCGCTCCAGGACGGCAGTCCGACCCGCTTTTGCTTCTCGTTCAAAGTTCAGGACCTCTCCAGCCTGGCGCCCCAATACGCCAGCGGCATCAACGGCACGCCTCAGCCCCAGGGCAGCTTCAGCCTTTATCTGGCCGGAAACCCGGCTCAGGCGGATCCGTTTGAATACTGCGTCACCCGCCAGTCAAGCTTGACTGGCAGCGAGATGTTCGTCGCGGCTGCGACCGGAACCGGTTCCAGCTACCTGTTCAGCGAAATAACCACATCACAGAGCAACGACGACCTGTACCTGCACATCCGCCTGCTGGATGCGTTCGCTTATGACCTGTTTTACCCGGTCCTCCGGGTCAGGGCACGGGACCTGGCCGGAAACCAGTCAGAACAAACCTTTGAACTGGACTACGTGGCCGACCGCTTCGCGCCGACTTGCAGCCAGACCGGCTCCAGTTCCAGCTACGATGCGACGGACCGGACCGGTTCGATCACGGCCGAACTGGTGTTGACCGACCCCAGCAAGGTCGATACCGCCAAAATACATTATCAGTGGGTCGCACCTGACCTTGCACCGGACGCCAATCTCTGGGTTCGTTACCTGACCGGGGGCGACGCGGCTTTGTCCGTGCCGCTCAGCCTGACCAAAGACAATCTGGCTGCCGGCCAGGTCCATACGTATGACCTCTATGTTCGCGCGGCGGACTTAAGCGTGACGCCCAACACTGGCACCTACGGGCCGTTTCGCACCAGCCGGGACCTGACCTTTCCGGCCGTCGATGTCGCCTGCAGCACGGACATCATGGCGGAGCCGACGTTTACGGTATCGGTTCCCCAGGTCACGGGAACAACGACCAACGGCGCCACCGCACTGATCCTGATCAAGGACCCGCTGGGCGACTCCAGCCAGTATTTCATCCGCACCATCGACTCGGCCATGACGGCCGTCCAGGCCGATGCCTTTGATAAGAACAAATTCCATCCCGATCTCCTTTCCGACGCCCAGTTGACGCGGATAACCACATATGGCAGCCTGTGGCGCCATGTCACGCTGATCGAGAACGCGGACTATCCTTTCCACGACGGTTCACAGACCATTCCCGATGTGCGCTACGGCTTTACCAACGACCGCACGGTCGTGATCGGCGATCCGGCATCGCCCGAATCGAACCGCCTGCTGGCGATCATGAACGGCAACTACTACGGCGACATCGAGATCACGCTTCTGACCGCCACCGGCATCACGGGCAGCCAAACAAGCGAGGTCAGCCCCGGCGTCTATGACCTGAACGCCCAAAACGACGGCAACCTGTTCCTGGAAGCGGCTTACTACCGCAGGAGCGACAACACTTTTTACACCGACGCGGCCTGCACAAGGCCTTTGACCTACCAGCAGGGACATGTCAGTAATTTTCGCAAAATCAGCTACATCCCCGCCGATGCGGTGGTCAACAGCCAGAGCTGGACCCTGCACGCGGCTAGCGGGAGAGTTTTCCTGACAGAAGACGGCGCCGTGCAGCCGCCCGCTTCCGCTCCCGCGTACCCGGATTTTTCCGGTACCGGTCCGGATATCCACCAGGCCTCGATCGCAGCGCTCAGCGATGTCGCCCTGGCCGCAGACTGGTTCAGCTACGACGGTCCCGATGACGGCGCGATCGTCAAAACCTCGATCGACAACGCCGAGTTCCGAATCGATCTGGCCAATCGCCTGCTGCCGGACTGGCAGCTTGAGGACATCGACTTTTCCAGCCCCGGCACCTATGCAGCCCTCTACCTGTACCGATCGCCGGATGCCGACGCCGATGTCGCCGACATGACAACCATAAAATCGAACTACTCCAGCGGGCCGCCCTTTATCTTTGCGACAACCGGCACCGCGGCCGACCATGGGTTCATCTGCCGGTTCCCGCTGAGCGCCGCGCTCAGCCAGACCGTCACGGTCCCGACCGGCCTGGCGGTCCGTTCAGGCCAGTATTTCCTCTATGTCTCACTGGCGGCCAAGGGGTCCGGACGGGCTGACGAGGCTTTCTATGCAGACATCTTCCTGGATTCCAGCCCGGTCGGCGATACCAGCCTGGAATCGCTCAGGACCGATTACCTGGACAACGGGCTGCTGGATCAGGTTGTCGTCGACTGCGATGCGACCACCCGCGAGCTGCAGGTGGGCAGCGTTCTGCTGCCGGACGTTTCGCTGCCGCATTACATCCATTTCCGCCGCTACAGCCGGCCGGTTTCGTTCTACTTCTACGACCAGGAGGATGATGTCGGGCGCCGATTCGAGACCGGGCTCCAGTCGATCAAGGTCTGGAACGCCACGCCGGGTGTCGACGAGGCGATAACGAAGGCCAACGCCGACTGGAATACTATGAACAGCCCGTGGATAAGCGGAACGGATGTGATTGAGTGGTATTACCACCTGGCCTGGACGGCAGATACGGCCCTAGTCGAAGCGCATCATGACAACTCCATTTACCTGCTCAGCGGCCTGGACAACATCATCCGCTACCAGACCGTCGGGTCCAATGGCCTGGCCTCCGAGATTCGCTCTTTCGTCATCTATGAGGACACCAAGCCGCCCCAGCTCGATGTCCGCCTCGATTCGGACGGCAGCCGGCCAGTGCCCGCCGTGCGGCTCTTTGCCAGCGACGCGACAGGCGGATCGGGCCAGGTCCGCGTCATGGCGACATCCGCCGGCGTCAACGCGGTCGTCCCGCCAGACGGGATCGAGCTGACAGAAAACGCCACCTATACGGTGCTCGTCGGCGATCAGGCCGGCAATTACGCCCGGCAGAAGGTCACGATCAACTGGATCGACAACACCAGCCCTGACCTGGCCCTGCCAGGCGGCGCGATCGACGGCCAGGCGTTCAGCTTTACAGCCGAGCTCCGGGGGCCGACGGCGGCCGTCCTGGCAAGCGAAAAACTGTATCTGGCCTTCCCGGAAGCGTACGGCGCCCTGCTGGGCTATACCGAAACAATCGTTCCGGAACAAAGCGGCGGCGGTGTTTGGCAGGCGCCGTCGGATGGTTACGGCGGCATCTTCGCCACCGACAGCCAGATCAGCGTCGACGGGAGCGGTTACAAAAAGACGGTGACGGTGCAGGGCATCTTCAAGCACGACCCGGCATCCCCCGGTCCGGCGGATCGCATGCTGACCGTCAGGGCCGTCGATGCCGCCGGCAATAACAGCGCACCGCAGACCTTCAGCGGCCTGGTGACGACCCAGGCGACCCGCTGCAGCGGTACGGTGCTGGTGGATGACCAGGTGCGGCTGAATTTCACGGCGCCGGTTGTCCTGGCCCTGCCTGCCGGCGGCCGCCCGTCCAGTATAGACGGCAGCCCGACGACCTTCGGCAGCCAGTGGCAGGATCTGCCGATCTTTGGCGACGGCGACCAGACGATCGCGTATGTCGACCTGTTCGGAGCCGGCCACGAGGAGATCGTATCGGTCAGCGCGTTTGGGGCGTATGGCCTCGATGTCGTCCTGACGCCGGCGTCGGCCACATCCGGTCCGGTGACCGCCGAGATCACCGCTGCCGTGCCCGGCACGGAACTGAGTCTGCCGGCCACGATTCCCGGCGCCGTTTCGCAAACCGTATCGCCCGACCGGTCGTCCGTGACGGTTGTCATGGACCAGAACGGTCTGATCCCAGTCCATGTCCAGCCGGCCGGCAGCACGGCCAAGGTCCGCGAGATCGCGATCGGACAGATCGACCGTGCCGCGCCGGCGGCAACGGTCCGCTGGTTCTACCATGAATTTGCATCCGCCGAACCGCCGGCCGGCGTGACGACGACCAACCGCCAGGTCGAGGCCTGGCTCGTGTGCGCGGAACCGGTTACGGGCATCAACGGCAAAGCGGCCTCCATCGTGTTTGCCTACGGCGGCCTGACCAGCTATACCTTTGAATACGCCGACCTGGCCGGCAACGCGGGGACGCCCATCACGGTCACCTTGCCGGTCGGGATCCTGGCCGAACCGGTCGTGGACACCACCGCGCCGGATTACAGCCTGAACCTGTATGCCTATGACGGACCGGCGGACGGCTTTCACTATGAGGCCTATGTGGCCCGCGAAGACCTGGCCCCGGCCGGCGCGCTGGCGGATCTCCTGGATGCGGTCATCGGCCAGAAGAGCCCGATTCAGCTGACTGCCGCCTGGCTGCTTGATTTTTCCATTCGCGATGACAGCCTGACCCGCCTGCTGATCCGGCCTGGCACCAGCCTGACCGCAGGCGACCTGGACAGCCTGACATTTTTAGCCAGTCCGACGGGTTCGGTACCGGGGGTGGAGATCAGCGGCGATGACCTGGTCGTACGCGCCAACACCGCGTTTACGCTGATCATCATCGACCAGAACGACAACCGCTCGGTGCTGCCGGTCGAGACGCGCCACGTGGACAGCGAGGCGCCGACCGGCAGCATCACCTATGTCCCGATTGCCGCCGTGCCGGGCGGCGTGGCAGGCCGACGGGCCTACATCGCCTTGTCGGACAACACCGACCCGAACAACGCCGCGGGAACCGTCAGCATCGTCGATCCGTCCGGGCTGGCCCGCGTGACAGATGCCGGCTCGCCGTACCTGGGCCAGTACATCTTCGACTTCACGGCCAACACGACCCAGCAGTTCCTGCTCAAGGATGTCCTCGGCGTGCGCGGCCATCTGACCGCGACCGTGACGGATCTCGACGGCACGGTACCAGCGGCGTCGGTCGATTGGTGGTCGCCCTGCTATATCGACACCGCGGGACAGGCGGTGCGCCATTTGCCGCCGCAAATCTCCCGTGACCCCGTCACCGTGGGGCTGACCTTCAACACCCCGGTCGCCCAGGTCAGCTGGCAGGTCTGGGACGGGACCGGCTACCAGGATCCGCTATACTGGCACCATTATTACCTCGAGCTGACCTACGATGCGAACGGCGCCCAGGTCCGTTTTATCGACAACATCAGCATCCGGCTGGTCTTGACCGGGCAGAACGGCCTGGTTGGCTACAAGGCGCTGGGGATAGACCAAGCCTCGCTGGGCCGGAATGTGATCGACGGTTACGGCCCCTGGTGGATCACTGCGACCGACCAACCCACGGACGGCACCCAGGTGCTTGCGGTCACGGTGCGGTTTTCCGACTTCAGCGAACCGGTCTATGCCCTCGATTGCGGCGAAGCCGGCCGCCTGTACCGGGAAACGGATGTCATCGAACAGGAGATCATCCGCAACGGGACCTATACGTACCGTTTCGTCGATGCCGCCGGCAACAGCGAAAGTGAGACCGTGACCGTCACCGAAATCGACGCCATCCCGCCGGATATCGTCGTCTCCGGAATTCCGCCTGACGGATCGGGCAGAACGGCGGGGCCGCTCGTCTTCTATGCGACCATGAGCGAAGCCGGAGAACTGGTTTTCAACGGAACTACCCATGCGGTGGCCGCACCGGTCGATAAGAACCGGGACGGCCTGCTCGATCCCAACCATTACCGCGGCGCTGAAGCGGACCTGAACGAGTGCGACTGGATCGAGCTGTCAGTCGCCTCAAACGGCAGCTACCAGCTGACCGCCCGCGACGCGGTGGGCCTGACCTTTTACTCATATGTGACCATCCGCTGCATCGACAGCAAAGCGCCCAGCCTGCATTTCTCGCCCGGAACATTGGTGGTGCGCCAGGGAACCGGCCTGGCTGACTTCGAGGCCCTGCGCTTCGATGGGGTGTCCGCCCAGGACGACCTGTCGGCCACCGGAGCGATCAGGGTCACCTGTTCAAGCTTGTCGCAGGGCCAGCTGGACGCGGTCGGCAACTATGAGCTGACCTATACCGCGACAGACGAGGCGGGCAACAGCCGGACGGCCAGCCGTTTCGTGCGGGTCTATCCGCGCGACGCCCTGACGGTGACCTTGAACGAGATCAAGACCGACGCGAACGGCACCGTCATCCTGAGTGGAACGGACCGGGTCAGCATCGGCATCGCCAACCTGCCCAGCGGTCCGGGCGAGCCGGTCACGGTTTTCCTCAAGGCCGGGATCAGGACGGCCGGACAGATGAAATCAGGCGCCCAACGGATCGAAGGCCGCGAAATCAGCCTGGCCGACGAAGGGTTCTACACCCTATACCTGGTGACACAAAGCCGGGTCAGTTACCTGACCTATTTCTATCTTGAACCGTAAGGAGGATGAGGGCCATGAAAGTAAGACATCACCTGTTCACGATCCTGCTGGCTGGTCTGCTGTCCGTCCTCCTGCTGACAGGCCAGCCGGCCGCCGCGCTCCTGGGCAGTCAGGTCAGCGCAGCCCAGGAGCCGGTCTACCTGCTGGAAAACGGCGTGATCCAGGTTGCCGTATCCACCCGCAACGGCGGTTTCTCCGTCCGGACCCATGACGGCGACCTGCTGAACAAAGCCGATGACAACAAGCGGCTGCTCTACCACAGCGACTGGTACGACACGTCGTTCACGTCGTTTGAAGTCACCGATCACACCGGCGCGGTCAAAGAGTACGTTTTTGGCGGCAATTATTCGTTTTTGGGCCTGGGCGGCAACAACCTGACCGTCACCCAGGACACCACCGGCATTTCAGCAGCCTGGTCGGTCGGTCAGCTGACCTTTACCCAGCGGATCGAGCTGGCCAACGCCGGCGCCAGCGAACACGGCATGGTTTACCTCTCGTACGGCCTGGTCAACCACGGAAGCCATCCGGTCAGCGCCCGGGCGCGCGTCCTGCTGGATACCGCGCTGGGGGACCAGGACTACGCCACATACGAGGTGGTGAACGCGGCCAATACGTACCGGCGCGTCACCCGCGAGACGGTCATCGGCACAGACGACTACATTCCGGCCAATTTTTTCGGATACGACGACCTGAACGCCCCGTCGATCACGTCATACACGGTTAACGATGCCCAGTCCAAGCCCTACCAGGTCGCATTCGGTCACTGGAACAACCTGGCCGCCACCTGTTTCGGCTTCGCACCGGACGCCAGCCTCGATTTCACCAACCCCTACAACCTCGACTACCAAACCGCGGACAGCGCCTATGCCCTCTATTACGACATGGGCCAGGCGACCGCCGGTGCCGCGAGCGCTTCGGTCGC
>JAAYJD010000144.1 GCA_012523135.1 Clostridiaceae bacterium | reverse complement strand
GACCGGCTCGAGCAGTCCCGTGGCCGCCGAACGGACGCCGGCGTCCAGTATGGCCATCGCCTGCAGGGTCAGATCAGGGCCCAGGGGCGCATGCAGCGAGCCGCCCGTCTCGCAGGCCGCGACATACGCGGACGCCGTATCGGGCAGCCCGCCGCCCGGGCCGTCGGCCACGAGTTCGCGCGTCTCGCCGGTCAGGCTCGTGATCTGAATGACAAAGGCGTCTCCGCGCCGCTCACAGCGCATCATGCCCGTCGTACCATACAGGGCCGGCGCTGCCGGCGCGTCTTTTTGCGGCGTCGTCCAAGTCCCCTCGACGATAGCCATCGCTCCGGGAAAGCGGACCAGCATCGCCGCGTTGTCTTCGGTTTCGCCCCACTGGCTGGCAAAGTTGCCCTTCATGCCCATGACCGCCTGGGCCGGTTCGCCGATAAACCAGGCCGCCAGCAGGCTGCCGTAACAGCACAAATCGAGCATGGCGCCGCCGCCGCAGCGGGACTGGTGCCACCAGGTGCGGCTCTTTTCCAGGTCGGTCATCGGGTCGGCCGCCTGGGCGACGCCGCGATGGCGCGCTCCCGGCCCCAACGGCCCGGTATGGCCGGCCCGGTACTTGACCTGAATCAGCTTGCCGATCGCACCCTCGTCGACCAGCTGTTTCATCTGGTGCAGGTAGGGGCGCCAGGTGACCGGCCAGTTGACCAGCAGGCGGATGCCGGTGGCCCGGGCGTCGCGGACCATGGCCAGGGCGTCGCTGTAGCTCATCGCCATCGGCTTCTCGATGCAGACATCGACGCCGCGCAGCGCACAGTCCTGGACGATCTGGCGGTGCCAGACGTTTTCCGAGGTGATGATCGCCAGGTCCGGCTTTTCCGCGTCCAGCATGGCGACATAGTCGTCGTAGGCTTTTTCGACGCCATAATGCTCGCGCACGAAGCGCAGGTTCCAGCCCCGCGTATACGGCCCCTCGTGAATTTCCGGCACGGCCGGAACCGTGTCGGCACAGGCCGCCAGCCGGATTTTCGGATGGGCATGGAAACAGGCAGCCACCTCGTTGATGTGCATGTGGGCAAAGCCGATGATGACGACGTTGCAGTGGTCTTTTTTCATTTTACGCCCTCCAGTTCATCGACCCGGACCTCGCGCCCGGTTTCGGCTGAGCGGTAAAAAGCCTCGATCGCCGCCACGACATTCAGGATCTCATCCTCGCGGATCAGGAAAGACGCGCGGCCGGCCAGAACATCCAGCACATGCTCGAACAAGTACCAGTGGCCGTTGAAGGTGACATCCTTGTAGGGCATGTCGTCGTAGACAACCGGTTTGGTATCGGTCAAAAAGCCGTTGGCAGTCCCGTACAGATCCATGGTAGGGATGTTCAGCCCCGCCCGGCTGCCCGAGATGCGGATGCTGAATTCGTCCGGCTGGTTGATCGCCCAGGCAACCTTGAACAGGCAGGTCAGGTTGTTGGCGAAGCGGATCGTGCCCACCGCCAGGTCTTCGACGCTGAACTCGGCCGGATCATAGGGGCGCGGCGTGAAGACGCCCGCGTAGGCGCCGCTGTCCGCCAGCCGGGGCGGCACGTCGTGGGGCAGATGGGAGATCAGGTCGCTGGTGCTGCCGCTGACCGCCACGATACCGGGGTTGCCGACCATCCAGTTGAGCGCGTCCAGAAAATGAACGCCGATGTCGCAAAAAGCGCCGCCGCCGTTTTGGTCCTGCATGTGGAACATGCCCCAGCGCGGCACGCCGCGCCGGCGGATGCGGTTGAACTCGGCAAAATAGACATCGCCCAGTGCCTGTTCGTCGATCAGCTTCTTGGCGGCCAGAAAGTCATGCCGGAAACGCATGCTCTGGTTGGCGAAGAGCTGCCGGCCGGCCTTGCGGGCCTCGTCGTACATCGCGACGGCATCCTGGTAGCGCAGGGTCAGCGGCTTTTCGCAGATGACATGCGCCCCGGCGCGCAGCGCCTTGATCGTCATCTCCTGGTGGAACAAGTTGGGCGTGCAGACCGAGACGATATCCGGCTTAAGCGCTGCGAGCATCGCGTCCGGATCGGTGCCGTGCCAGGCGATCTGGTTGCGGCGGGCCGTCTCTTCGGCCGCTTCAGGCCGGATGTCGCAGACACCCACGATCTCCACCTGGTCTTTCAGGTTGCGCCAGGCCGGTATGTGGGCGCAATTGGCGATCATGCCGGTTCCGATCAGGGCGACGCGCCACTTCTTATCGTTCATATCCTTCTCCACTCGCTTTCTGATGCTAACTCTTTTCTCACTTGTCCCTATGGTGTCGTCCGGTCAGCCCAGCGGCCGAACCGTTTCCGGTTTCAGGCTTGCGGCGGAGCGCAGGCCGGCGTCAAGCACGGCCATGGCCTGCAGGTTCATGGCAGACCCCAGCGCGTCAAGCAGCGGCTCGCCGGTGCGCAGGTGATGGTCTATTTCCCGGGCGATGTCGGCCCGGTCTGCGGGCAGCGGCTCCGCTTCGTATGAGGCGGTCATCGGGCCGTGCAGCGTCTTATAGAGCTTGACGGCGTTGTCATAACGATGGGAGACCAGGGTGCCCTCCGCACCGTAGATGACCGGACCGGTCGGCACGCCGCCGAAACTGACGGTCGCCCAGGACCCCTCGATCAGGGCAACCGCATCCTCATAGCGGACGGTCATGGTCGAATAGTCTTCGACCGGCGCAAAGCCACTCAGCATGTTTTCGCAAAGGCCATAGGCGCTTAAGCCCGGCTTATGCAAAAACCACTGGGCCAGCAGGCAGCCGTAACCGCAGTAGTCCAGCATGGCCCCGCCGCCCTGTTCGGGCTGGTACCACCATTGGCGTTTCAAAAATTCCGGATCGGGCTGGCGGCCGCCGTGCGAAAAAGGACCCAGGGATTCCGGATTGCGGTAGTGGAAGCGCAGGACGCGCCCGACAGACCCTTCCCGGGTCAGCTTATGGGCCAGGTGGAACGCCGGCTGCCAGACGACCGGCCAGTTGATCGCCAGCGTCGCCTTAGACCTGGCTTCGGCCCGCACCATTTGGATGGCGTCGTCCAGATCCATGGCCATCGGCTTTTCCACGATCGTATGGATGTTGTGGGCGAGCAGATCGCTGACGACCGGACCGTGGGCGCGGTTGTCGGTGCAGACGATCGCGATATCCGGGCTGAGGGCGATCAGGTCCTGGTAGGTAGGATAAATCCTGGGCAGCGCCAGCTTTTGCGCCATGGCCTTGATGCGCACGGATAGGCCATCGTCCGGGTCCGTCTCAAAGGGCGCGACATCGGCGCAGCCGACCCAGTCCACACCGCCGGGCAGGGCGTTGAAG
>JAAYJD010000143.1 GCA_012523135.1 Clostridiaceae bacterium | reverse complement strand
TCGGCAGCCTGATCATGGGGATCATGCCGGAGGTGCAAAACGTCTTGTTCGAACACAGCCGTTTTCAGTTCCTCTACCTGATCTCCTTCTGTCTTGCCGTCCCCATCCTGCTGCTGGCCTTCCGGGAGCGGAAAGACCGGCCGCTATCGACATCGGAGCGCATCCCATGATTTTTGACCGTCCCGGATTTTACTGGTTTAAAGGCAACCTGCACACCCACACCACCCGCTCAGACGGGCGGAAGACACCTGAACAGGCGATCGCCTGCTACAGAGAGCATGGCTATGATTTCCTCGCCCTGACGGACCACTGGCGCTGGTCCGGGGCGGAAGAGGCCGGCGGCATGACCGTTCTGTCCGGTGTCGAGTACGATGTCGGCTCCGACCCCGCCTCGGGAATTTTCCACCTGGTCGCCATCGGCGCTGCGCACGATCCAGGCCTGACACGCGAGAGGGGTCCTGGCGCCCAGCAGATCATCGACGCCATTCACAAGGCCGGAGGCCTGGCCGTCCTGGCCCATCCCGCCTGGTCGTTGAACACGCCGGAGCAGATCCGCCGCCTGAAGCGCCTGGACGCCTTGGAGATTTACAACAGTGTTTCGGGCTTGCCGCATAACGCCCGGCCGGACGCCAGCCTGATCGTCGACCAGCTGGCCTGCGCTGGCTGGACGGTGCCCTGCCTGGCCAGCGACGACAGCCATTTCTACGACGGCGAGGAGACCACCAGCTTCACCTGGGTCCAGAGCAAGAGCCGCGCCCCGGATGATTTGCTCGAAGCGATCCGCCAGGGCCGTCTCTATGCCAGTCAGGGCCCCCGGATCAGTTTCTGGCGCGAGAATGGCCATCTGGAAATCCGCTGTATGCCGGCCCGCGCGATTGTGGTCTATTCCGACGCGGTCTGGTCCGCACACCGCGTCCTGACCGGTGCCAGCTTGACAGAAGGCCGCTACGAGCTGAACGCGAACGACCATGTCGTCCGCATCGAAATCATCGACGAGCTGAACCGGCGCGCTTGGACCAGCCCATATCCTGTCCAGCGCCTGGTCTCAAAGGAGGCGTCCCGATGAAGTACCCCCCGATCTGTGCCCAGTTCCCCCATTTCCTGCACGGCGGCGACTACAATCCCGACCAGTGGCGGCACCAGAAGGAAATCTGGCAAGAAGACATGCGCCTGGCGCATCTGGCGCGCTGCAACGCTTTCAGCGTCGGCATCTTCGCCTGGTCGGCCCTTGAGCCGGAGGAGGGCATCTTCGATTTTGCCTGGCTGGACGAGATCATGGATATGCTCGCGGCCAATGGCTTCGTCGCCGTTCTGGCAACGCCGTCTGGGGCCCGACCCGCCTGGATGAGCCAGAAATACCCCGAGGTACTGCGGGTGGGATCTGACCGCACCCGCATCCTGCACAGCGGGCGGCACAACCACTGCTTCACCTCGCCCGTCTACCGGGGAAAAGTGCGCCGGATCAACACGCTGCTGGCAGAACGCTACAAAGACCATCCCGCCCTGGCGGTCTGGCACCTCTCCAACGAGTACAACGGCGCCTGCCACTGCGCCTTGTGCCAGGACGCGTTCCGGTACTGGCTGCAGCGCCGTTATGGGTCGCTCGAGGCGCTCAACCAGGCCTGGTGGACGGCTTTCTGGAGCCATACCTACTCGGACTGGTCACAGATCGAATCGCCCGCGCCGCATGGCGAGAACAGCGTCCACGGTTTGGTGCTGGACTGGAAGCGCTTCGTAACCGAACAGACGCTGGATTTCATGCGCGCCGAGATGGAGCCCCTGAAGCGCATCACGCCGCAGATCCCCTGCACGACCAACATGATGGGTCTTTACGACGGCCTCAACTATTTTCGCCTCTCCGAAGCGCTGGATGTCGCGTCCTGGGACAACTACCCGCTCTGGCGGGGTGACGAAAGCGATGCCCGCCTGGCGGCTGAGACCGCCATGGTCCACGATCTCAACCGCTGCCTCAAGGACG
>JAAYJD010000142.1 GCA_012523135.1 Clostridiaceae bacterium | reverse complement strand
GGCCTGGTCCTCTTCTTCATCATCAAAGGCCTGAACAAGATGAAAAAACCGCCCGAAGCGCCAGCACCAGCAGCCAAGCCTGCGGATGTCGTCCTGCTCGAAGAAATCCGCGATCTGCTCAAGAACCAATAAAACGGGAAAGGCCAATCACGAGAGCTGTCCGTCCGGACAGCTCTTTTCTTGTCAAAAAATGGTCATTTTCCGACAACCTCCGCGGAGCTGTTGCCGTGCGGCGCCAAACGTGGTACCGTGAAGATCGGATGCTGAAAACACAGGAGGCCTGATCATGCTGCAGAACCTGTCTGTTCTGGTCGAAAATCGCGCGGGTGTTCTCAATCGCGTCACCAGCCTGTTCGCTCGGCGCGGCTACAACATCGAGAGTCTTGCTGTCGGTACGACCCAGGACCCGGCCATCTCGCGCATCACCATCAGCCTGACCGGCGATGAGGAGCTGGTTCGCCAGATTATCCGTCAGCTGCATAAGCTGCCGGACGTCCTGATGATCCGCCACTTGAAAGCCGGCGAGTCGTTTTCCCGCGAGCTTGTTTTTTTCAAAGTCGCGGCAGATGCCGGCACGCGGACGCAAGTCCTGCAGATCGTCGATATTTTCCGGGGTCACATCATCGATGTATCCCCGTCCACCCTGACCATCGAACTGAGCGGCAAGGACGACAAGATCGAGGCCCTGTCCCACTTGCTTGAACCCTTTGGCATCCTGGAAATGGTGCGAACCGGACCGATCGCGATCGAGCGCGGTACCCGGATCATGAACGTGTCTGTCGCCGCGGCAGATCCGCAGCACGAGCCCGCGGCAGCTGAACTAGAGGAGGAACACGATGAAAAAAATCTATAAGGAAAATGAATGCCGGACCCATGCCCTGGACGGCAAGACCATCGCCGTCATCGGCTACGGCAGCCAGGGCCACGCACATGCCCTGAACCTTAAGGAAAGCGGTTTTTCCGTCATCGTCGGCCTTTACGCCGGCAGCAAGTCCTGGGCACGCGCCGAAGAAGCCGGCCTGAAGGTCCTGACCGCCGGCGAGGCGGCCGCCGCGGCCGATGTCATCATGATCCTGATCAACGATGAAAAACAGCCGGATCTCTACGAACAGGATATACGCCCCCATTTGACCGCCGGGAAGGCGCTCGCCTTCGCGCACGGCTTCAACATCCACTTCGGCCGCATCCAGCCGCCCGCTGATGTCGATGTCTTCATGATCGCCCCCAAGGGGCCGGGGCACACGGTGCGCAGCCAGTACCAGGAAGTCCGCGGTGTGCCCGCGCTCTACGCGGTGCACCAGGATTACACCGGCAAGGCGCGCGACATCGCCTTTGACTACGGCTACGGCATCGGCGCGGCCCGGGCCGGCCTGTTGGGCACCAGCTTCCGCGAAGAGACCGAGACCGACCTCTTCGGCGAGCAGTGCGTGCTCTGCGGCGGGGTCACCGAACTGATGAAAGCGGGCTTTGAGGTGCTGGTCGAAGCCGGCTACGATCCTGAAAACGCCTATTACGAGTGCGTCCACGAAATGAAACTGATCGTGGACATGATCGCCGAGGGCGGTTTCGCCCGCATGCGCTACTCCATCTCGGACACGGCCGAGTTCGGCGACTACAGCATCGGCAGGCGGATCATCACCGAGGAGACGCGCCAGGAAATGCGTAAGGTGCTGCGGGAAATCCAGGAAGGCTCGTTTGCCCGCAACTGGATCTTGGAGAACCAGGCCGGCCGGCCCAATTTCATGTCACGCCGGCGCATCGAGGCGGCCCATCCGGTCGAAACAGTCGGCCGCGAGCTGCGGTCCATGATGAGCTGGAGCAAAAAGCTGGAAGACTAAGGCAAGGACAAAGCCTTGACGAAAGCCCGCCCGTTCGGTTGAACGGGCGGGCTTTTTTCTCTTTGCTCATTCAGGCAGTTCAGCCCTGCCGCTCGGGCTCGTCCATACCGGGCATGATCAGGTCCTGCGGCATTTTCCCGGCCGGGATCATGGGGTAGACATTCATCTCCGGATCGACGGCGCAATGGATCAGGTACGGGCCTGGGACAGCCAGCGCTTTCTCCAGCTCGGCTGTCAGCGAAGCGCCGTCGCCGGCCCGGCCGCCAGGAATGCCGTAAGCCTGCCCGATCGCGACGAAATCCGGGTTGTTGTCGAGCAACGTGTTGGAATAGCGCTTGTCGAAAAAAAGCTCCTGCCACTGGCGCACCATGCCCAGGCAGCTGTTGTCGAAAATCAGGATCTTGACCGGAAGCTGCAGTTTGGCCAGCGTCCCCAGTTCCTGGATGGTCATCTGGAAGCCGCCGTCGCCGCAAAAGAGCACCGTCGTCCGTTCGGGATCGGACACCGACGCGCCAATCGCTGCCGGCAGGCCGAAGCCCATCGTGCCCAGGCCGCCGGACGTGATAAACGAGCGGGGCGACTCGACGGGGTAATGCTGCGCCGCGAACATCTGGTGCTGGCCGACGTCAGTCACGACAATCGGGTTCTGTCCTTTAAGCCTTTCCGCCACCTGGTGCACGATGTACTGGGGCCGCAGCGGCGCGGTATCCTCATACATGTCCTGGACAAGCTGGCTGTAGCGGCGCCGGATCGTTTGTAGCTGGTCCAGCCATGCGCGCCAGCTGTCGCTGAAGGCGGTGTCCGGCCGGGCCGAGAGCATTTCCTCGAAAAAGGCGGCCGCGTCGTCCTCGATCTCGATGTCTGACCGGATGTTCTTGCCGATCTCCGCAAGGTCGATGTCGACATGGATGATGATCCGTCCGCTTCCCTGCTGCGCAAACAGTTCTGGATCGCCGATGATGCGGTCGCTGAACCGCGTGCCGACCGCGAGCAGCAGGTCGCAGTTGCCGAGGGCGGTGTTGGCCTGGGGGGTGCCGTGCATGCCCAGGTTGCCCAGGTAAAGCGGGTGATCGGCCGCGATCGAGCCCTTGCCCATCAAAGTAGTGGCCACCGGGATTTGAAGCGACTCTGCAAAGGCTTTCAGGTCGTCGGTTCCGTGCCGGGCGATCACGCAGCCGCCGCCGGCCAGCAGCAGCGGTCGCTGGCTTTTGCCGATCGCCGCGTAGACCTGCTCGCTCAGCGCCCGGGTGCGGATACGCGGCGGGCGGTGGCGCGCGTACGGCTGAATCGTCTGAACCGATCCGCCTATCGGGCTGGACAGGATGTCCTTGGGCACATTGACCAGAACCGGGCCGGGCCGCCCTTCTGTCGTCAGGTTCCAGGCTTCCTCGAGCACCGGCAGCAGTTCATCGGCTTTCATGACCAGGTAGTTGTACTTGGTCACCGGCTGCGTGATTCCCGTGATATCCGCCTCTTGAAAGGCGTCCGTGCCGGTGGCCTTGCGGGCGACCGCGCCGGTGATCGCCAGGACAGGCACCGAATCCAGGTAGGCGTCGGCCAGTCCCGTGACCAGGTTGGTCGCCCCGGGACCCGACGTCGCCAGCATGACGCCCGGCAGGCCGGATGCCTTGGCATAGCCTTCGGCCGCGTGGGCCGCGCCCTGCTCGTGGCGCGTCAGGATGCTGGGAAAATGAAACTTATGGATCGCGTCAAACAAGACGATGACGGGGCCGCCGGGGTAGCCGAAGGCATGCTTGACGCCCTTGCGCAGCAGAAAATCGATGATCGCTTCAGCTCCGTTCATGGGTCGGTCCTCCTCCCGGTAGCACCAGCCGGGCGCCGCGGCTGCTGGCATCGACCAGGTGCTCGTAACGGGCCAGGACGCCGCTGAGCTTGCGCGGCGCCTGGACAGCCGGCGAGCGGGCAGCCAGTTCCTCGTCCGGCACCAGGATATCGATGCGACGCGCCGGAATGTCGATCCGGATCCGGTCACCCTCCTGGACGCGGGCGATCGGTCCGCCAGCGGCCGCCTCGGGGCAGACATGGCCGATCGACGCGCCGCGGGTCGCGCCCGAGAAGCGGCCGTCGGTGATCAGGGCAACCGTGTTGTCCAGACCCATCCCGGCCAGCGAGCTGGTCGGAGTCAGCATTTCGCGCATGCCCGGCCCGCCGCGCGGGCCTTCGAACCGGATGATCACGACATCGCCGGCCTTGATCTGATCTGAGAAAATCGCCTCAGTCACCGCCTCCTCGTCGTCAAAGACGCGGGCCGGCCCTTCGTGGCGCATCATCTCAGGCAGGACGGCGCCTTTTTTCACGACACAGCCGTTGGGTGCCAGACTGCCGAACAAGACGGCCAGGCCGCCATCCGGTGCATGCGGGTTGTCGATGGACCGGATCAGGCGGCCGTCAGCGCCCCCGACATGGCGAATGCGTTCAGCCAAATTGCCGTCGACGGTCGGGTTGGCGGTCTCAAGCAGGTCCTTGCGGGCCAGTTCGGCCATGACGGCGCTGATCCCGCCCTGCTCGTTGAGGTCCGTAATGAAATCGTCTCCGGCCGGATTCAGCTTGCAAAGCTGCGGGGTCGTGTCGCTGATCTGGCTGATTTCCGCCAGGCTGAGCTCGATGCCGGCTTCGCGGGCGATCGCCAGCAGATGGAGCACCGAGTTGGTCGAACCGCCCAGGGCCATGTCGACGCGCAACGCGTTGCGGATGCCCGCTGCCGTCATGATCTGGCGGGCCGTCCGCTGTTCTTCCAGCAGTTTCATGATCTGCATGCCGGTGCGGCGGGCCAGGCGGCGCCGGTCCGCGTAGACGGCGGCGATGGTTCCGTTGCCCGGCAGCGCCAGGCCCATGGCTTCGGTCAGGCAGTTCATCGTGTTGGCGGTGTACATGCCAGAGCAGCTGCCGCAGGTCGGACAGACCGACAATTCCATCCGGGTCAGCTCGTCATCGCTCATTTTACCGGCGGCATGGGCGCCTACCGCCTCGAAAATATTGCTAAGTCCGACTGGACGGCCGTCTTTGCGCCCGGGCAGCATCGGGCCGCCGCTGACAAAGATGCTGGGCAGATCCATGCGGGCCGCTGCCATCAGCATTCCGGGAATGACCTTGTCGCAATTGGGGATGAAGACCACGCCGTCAAAGGCGTGGGCCATCAGCATGACCTCGCAGCTGTCCGCGATCACTTCGCGGCTGACCAGCGAATATTTCATGCCGGCATGGTTCATGGCGATGCCGTCGCAGACTGCGATCGCCGGGAATTCAAAAGGCACGCCGCCGGCGCTGCGGATGCCTTCCTTGACCGCGTCGGTCAGCGAACGGAGATGGGTGTGCCCGGGCACGATTTCGTTGAAGGCGTTGACGACCCCGATGAAAGGCTTGCCCATTTCCTCTTCTGTCAGCCCCAGGGCATAAAGAAGCGAACGGTGGGGGGCGCGCCCCGGCGTTTTCTTGATCAGATCACTGCGCATGTAAATCACCTCGTATGTGTCATGACACGGCATGTCAGGCTAGTGCTGCGACAACCAAGTCGCTCATGGCCTGGGTCCCGACGGCTTTTTGCCGTGCCGCATGTTCTGCTTGTTCCATGATATCCCCGGTCCGGTAACCGGCTTCGAGAACCGCCTGCACCGCCTTTTCAACGGCGGCAGCTTCCTTAGCCAGGCCGAAGGACAGCTTCAGCATCAGGGCACCGGACAGGATGGTCGCCAACGGGTTGGCCAGGTCCTGACCGGCGATATCCGGCGCGGAGCCGTGGACCGGCTCGTACATCCCCGGAGTTCCCGGTTCGCCCAGAGAAGCCGACGGTAGCATGCCGATCGATCCCGTGATCATGGCCGCTTCGTCGGACAGGATGTCCCCGAACAGGTTGCTGGCCACCAGGACATCGAAGGCATCCGGACGGCGGATCAGCTGCATCGAGGCGTTGTCGACATACAGGTGGTCCAACGCGACATCGGGATAATCAGCCGCAACCCGGATCACGGTCTCCCGCCACAGGCGCGAGCTCTCCAGGACATTGGCCTTGTCGACGCTGGTCAGGTGCCGGCGGCGCTGTCGGGCCAGGTCGAAGGCGGTGCGGGCGATCCGTTCGATCTCCATGGTGCTGTACAACTCGGTGTCGTAGGCCTCGGTCCCGTGCGGCCCCTGGCGGCGGCCGCGGCTGCCGAAGTAAATGCCGCCGGTCAGCTCGCGGACAAAAACCAGGTCGATGCCCCTGGCGCTGATCGCCGGATGCAGCGGACTGGCGGCCGCCAGCGGTCCGTGCAGAATGGCCGGCCGCAGGTTGGCATACAGTCCCAGAGCTGAACGCAGGCCCAGCAGGGCGCGTTCCGGGCGCTTGTCCCCGGGCAAGGTGTCCCATTGCGGACCGCCGACCGCGCCGAGCAGGACCGCGTCGCTGCCGCGGCAGCCGGCCACGGTCGCCGGCGGCAGCGGTTCGCCGGTCGCGTCGATGGCAATGCCGCCGGCCAGCCACTCGTCAAAGACAAACGAATGCCCGAAGCGTTTGCCGACGGCATCGAGCACCCGGCGTGTTCCATTGGTGACTTCCGGCCCTATCCCGTCGCCGGGAATGACGGCGATCTTGTATTTACCCATCTTATTCTCCCTTGCCCTGCAGCTGGCGAAGCGTGCCCATCAGGCCATCGGCCTCGATGATCCGGCGGATGAACGGCGGAAACGGACGGGCGGTGAACGTCTGGCCGCGGGTCAGGTTTTCGATCCGCCCGGTGTCGAAGTCGACCGAAACCCGGTCGCCGTTCTGGATCGCTTCGGCGGCTTCGGTGCATTCCAGGATGGGCAGGCCCATGTTGATCGCGTTGCGGAAAAAGATCCGGGCAAAGCTGGGGGCGATCACGCAGCTGATCCCGCTGGCCTTGATCGCGACCGGAGCGTGCTCGCGCGATGACCCGCAGCCGAAATTGGCCCCGGCCACCAGGATATCGCCTGGCTGGACCCGGCTGATGAACGACGGGTCGAGGTCTTCCATGCAATGCCGGGCCAGTTCAGCCGGCTCGGCGGTGTTCAGATAGCGGGCCGGGATGATGACGTCGGTGTCGACGTTGGCCCCGTATTTAAAGACATGGCCTTGAATGCTCATAACAATACCTCCCCCGCGCCCTCAGGCGTCCAGTTCATCTGTGCCGGCGACCCGGCCCAGTACGGCAGACGCGCAGGCAACCGGCACGCCGGCCAGGTAGACTTCCGACTTCGGGTGGCCCATGCGGCCGACAAAGTTGCGGTTGGTTGTCGACACGCAGCGTTCGCCGGCGGCCAGGATCCCCATGTGACCGCCCAGGCAGGGCCCGCAGGTCGGGGCGCTGACCACGGCCCCGGCGTCGGTGAAGATCTCGAACAGGCCTTCCTTGAGCGCTTCGCGCCAGACCCGCTGCGAACCGGGCAGGATGATCAGGCGCAATCCCTTGGCCACCTTGCGGCCCTTGAGCCAATGCGCGGCCAGGCGCAGGTCCTCGAGCCGCCCGTTGGTGCAGGAACCGATGACCACCTGGTCGACCGGGATCGGATCGAAGCTGCCGATTTCGCGGGTGTTCTCCGGCAGATGGGGAAAAGCCACGGTTTGCCGGATGGCGGCAAGATCGATCTGGATGGTGCGGGCATAGCGGGCGTCCGGATCTGCTTCGTAGACCGTGAAATCATTTTTGGCGACGCGCTCCGGCGCGTAGTGCGCCAGGTAGGCCCGGGTTGCGTCGTCGACCGGGAACAGGCCGTTCTTGGCACCGGCCTCGATCGCCATGTTGCAGATGGTCAGGCGCTCGGCCATGCTGAGGCCGGCGACACCGGGGCCGGTGAATTCCAGGGACTGGTAGAGCGCGCCGTCGACGCCGATTTGACCGATCAGGTGCAAGATGACATCCTTACCGGTCACGCCGGGCTTCAGCTGACCGCTCAGCTGGATCCGGATGGCCTCGGGCACGCGGAACCAGGTTTTGCCTGTCGCCATGGCGTAGGCGAGGTCGGTGCTGCCGACACCGGTCGCGAAAGCCCCCAGGGCGCCGTAGGTGCAGGTGTGCGAATCCGCCCCGATGATCGCATCCCCCGGCGCGACCAGGCCGTTTTCCGGCAGCACGACGTGTTCGACGCCCATGCCTTCCTCGCCCTGCTCATAATAGTGCGAAAGCTGCTTGTCGCGGGCAAAGCGGCGCATCCGCGCGCAATGCTCGGCTGACTGGATATCCTTGTTCGGTGTGAAATGGTCCGGGACCAGGGCGATCCGCTCCGGGTCGAAGACCGTCTTGAGCCCGGCTGCCTCAAAGACCTTGATCGCCGGCGGTGCTGTCACGTCGTTGCCGAGCACCAGGTCGAGTTTGGCCTCGATCAGTTCACCGGCCTCGACCGCGTTCAGTCCGGCATGTGCCGCCAGGATCTTCTGTGTCAATGTCATGGCCATCGGTTTATTCCTCCCATTCGAGCTGGCGGCGCATCAGCTTGTATTCGAGCGAATCGACCAGCGCCTGCCAGGATGCTTCCAGGATGTCGGTCGAAACACCAACTGTGTTCCATATCTGCCGCCCGTCGGTCGACTCGATCAGGGTGCGCACCTTGGACGCGGTCGCGTCGGCGTTGATCACGCGCACCTTGAAGTCTGTCAGACGGACGCGGGTCAGTTCCGGATAAAACACTTCCATCGCCCGCTGCAGCGCCCGGTCCATCGCGTTGACTGGGCCTTCGCCTTCCGCGGCGGTCGCCTCGCCCACGCCGTCGACCAGAATCTTGATGTAGGTGTAGGCGCTGTTCGCGCCCGATTTGGGCTGTTCGCTGGCGATGCGCAGCTTTTCCAGGCTGAAGAAGGGTGCGTAAATGCCAAGCTCCTTGCAGACCAGCAGCTCCAGGGACGCTTCCGCGCCTTCGTACTGGTAACCCAAGTGTTCCATTTCCTTCATTTTCTGCAAGACCCTGCCTACTTCGGGGGCATCCCGGTCGATGTCCGGCTTGACGCGCCGGACGATGTCCAGCACTGCCGAACGGCCGGACACCTCGGAAAGCAGGAAGCGCCGGCTGTTGCCGACGGCGGCCGGGTCGATATGCTCGAAGGTGATCGGATTCTTCTTGACGCCGTCGACGTGCATGCCGCCTTTGTGCGTAAAGGCCGACAAGCCGACATAGGGTTCGCCGTTGGGCAAGGTCAGGTTGGCGATGTCCGCCATCAGGCGGGAGAGCGGCGTCAGTCGGGCCAGGTTTTCTTCAGGGATGCAGCTGATTTGGTACTTGATGTGCAAATTGGCGATGATCGTTGACAAATTGGCATTGCCGCAGCGTTCGCCGATCCCGTTCAAGGTGCCCTGGACGTGGCTGGCGCCGGCCAGGACCGCGGCGATTGATCCGGCGACCGCCAGGCCCGCGTCGTTGTGGCAATGGATGCCGACCCGCACATCCGGCAGTGCCGCAACGGCCTCACGGGTCAGCGAAGCGATGGTTTCCGGCATGGTCGCGCCGTTGGTGTCGCACAGGCAGACGACCGAGGCGCCGCCCTCGCAGGCCGCCGTCAAACAGCTCAGGGCATAGTCCCGGTTGGCTGCGCAAGCCTCAAAATAGTGCTCGGCATCGAAGATGACCTCACGGCCCTGGCTGCGGCAGTAGGCGATGGTGTCCCGGATCATCGCCTGGTTTTCCTTGAGCGAACAGCGCAGGATGTCCCGCACCTCCAGATCCCATACTTTGCCGAAAATGACGATTACCGGTGTTCCGGCCGCCAGCAGCTCGCGCACATTCGCGTCCTCTTCCGCCAGGCTGTTCTTGCGCCGCGTGCTGCCGAAAGCGGCTAGCTGGCTTTCAGCCATGGCCGGCGGATCGGAGCGGAACCGGTTGTAGAATTCGCGGTCTTTGGGGTTGGAGCCCGGATTACCGGCTTCAATATAGCGGACACCCAGGTCAGACAGCGTCTCGACAACCTGGAATTTATCGTTGACGGAAAACGAGATCCCTTCGGCCTGGGCACCGTCGCGCAAAGTCGTATCCAGTATTTCCACGTTTCGTTTGCTCATGTCCGCCACCTCGCATTTACGCGCAGCATTTTTGCGCTATGGTACCAGCATACGCGCTCCGCGCTGTTGCGACAAGCGCGATCCGCACCCTTTTTCTTCACGCTTTATGCTGAACCTGACAGGCTTTGGGCGGTTATGCTATACTGTCTTCGCGTTTACCGACCAATCACGGAGGAACCCATGAGCTTGATCGCCGTCCAGGCCGTTCAGAAGCATTATTTCGGACATCCGGTTTTACAGGACATCTCGTTCCAGCTGGACCGGGGCGAACGGCTGTGCCTGCTCGGCAGCAACGGTGCGGGCAAGACGACGCTGCTGCGCCTGATCATGGGCCTGGAAAAACCGGACGGCGGCCAGATCGTCGTCGCCTCCCAGACCATCCGGGGCTATTTGCCGCAGCAGCTGCCTGCCGACGCGCCGGAAGATGCGTCCTGGACGAGTCCGGAGATCCGCCAGCTGGAATCGGCCATGCGCCAGACCGAGCTGGAGCTGGAAACGCTCGGGCAGGACGCTGCACAGGCCGGACCGCTGCAGGCGGTCCTGACCCGCTACGCCGATTTGACCGCGCGCTACGAGGCGCTGGGCGGCTATCAGCATCGCCATCTTATGGAAGAAGCGCTGGCCGGACTCGGCTTGACCGGCGACGTCCTGTCCCGGCCGCTGGCCACCTTGTCAGGCGGGGAACGCATGCGGGTGGCCCTGGCCCGCCTGATCATCCGCAACCCCGATCTGCTGCTGCTCGATGAACCGACCAACCATCTTGACCTCGACGCGCTGGAATGGCTGGAGCAGTACCTGACCCGTTTTCGCGGCTCTGTCCTGCTGGTCTCGCATGACCGGACCTTCATCGACCGCACCGCCACGGCTGTCGCCGAACTTGACGCGGGCCGGCTGCGCATCCGGCCGGGCAATTACAGCCGCTTTGTGGCGCAGTCGGAAGCGGAAGCCGTGACATTGGAGCGGGAGATCAAGAAGATTGCCCGCGAGCTGGAACGCCAGCAGGAAGTCACCCAGACCATGCTGTCGCACCGCAACATGTCCCAGTACCACGCCCGCGAAAAGGTCGTCGCGCGCCTGTCAACCCAGCTTGAGGAAACGATCGGGCGCGCGCATAGCGCCAGCCAGAAGCTGAGCTTCCAGTTTGTGCCCGGCCTGACCACCGGGGACCCCGACCGCATCTTGCTGGAAACCATCGGTCTGGCCGGCGGCTACGGGCAGGGGCTGCTCTTCCATGACGTCTCTTTCGTTTTGCGCGCGCGCGCCAAGGCCTGCCTGTGCGGTCCCAACGGATGCGGCAAGACCACCCTGCTCAACCTGCTCCGGGGCGAGATGACCGCGGCGGAGGGACGGGTCAGGCTGGCGGCCCAGATGTCGGTCGGTACGCTGGGTCAGCATGTCATTTTTGCCGACGAGAGCAGGACGGTCCTGGACGAACTGCTGTCCCGCGCTACGCTGTCGGAGGCCCAGGGCCGCGATTTGCTGGCCCGCTACGGTTTCAGGGACACGCATGTCTACAAGCAGCTCCAGGTGCTGAGCGGAGGCGAACGGTCGCGCCTGTACCTGGCCTGCCTGCTGCTGGAGGAGCCGAACATCCTGTTTCTGGACGAACCGACCAACCACCTGGACATCTACTCGCGCGAAGTCCTGGAAAAGGCCTTGCTCAGCTTCAACGGCGCCATTTTAGCCGTCAGCCACGACCGCATGTTCATCGAGCGCTGCTGCAGCCTGGTCCTGGGTTTCATCGGCAGCCGCGTACTGCCCTTTGACAGCTTCGAGGCTTACCGCCAGGCGGCCCGGGTGGCTGAATCGCAAGAGCGCCCCCCTGCGCCTGCCCCAGACCGGCAGCCGGACAGCAGCGCGGCCAGGCGGCGGTTCAACCGGGCCCAGGAGCGGCGGGAAACGGCTCTGCGCAAGGAACAGCTGCGGGCCCTGGAAAACGAAATCGAGCTGAGCGAAACCAAAAAGGCTGAATTGGAAGCCGCCTTCAGCGCCGAAACAGGCCCAGATGCCTATGAGGCCTATGCCGGCTTGCTCGAGGACCTGGAGCGCAAGTACCAGGCCTATCTCCGCCTGGCTTCCGAAGAGCCGGTCAGCGAGGATGAACCCGGCTGACCGGAAAATCAACGTGCTAGTAAACGGGCGCCGCTGTGCTGTAAAGCACCTGGATGGTTTGCGGTCCGACGATGCCGTCGACCGTGATCCTGGCCTTGCGCTGGAAGAGCCGGACAGCCTGTTCGGTCATCGGCCCGAATTTACCATCTGCTGAACCGACCGGATAATGCAGTTCAGCCAGCCTGAGCTGGACCTGGCGAACTGCTTCGCCGGTGCTGCCGCGCCGCAGGCTGCCGTTCAGGACAGGCGGGGTCAGTTGGCCTGGCTGCGGCTGCGGATCTGGCGTCGGGGCTGGCGTTGACGGCGAACCGGTGCCCGGGTCGGGCAGCACCGCCTGGACCGGGGCATAGAACAGTTTGGCCACGGTACGCGGTCCGACGATGCCATCGCTGCTCAAACCGCCGTTTTTCTGGTAAGCCTTGACGGCGGCTTCTGTCTTCGGTCCAAACCGGCCATCGGCGGCATCGTTCAGAAACTTGAGATCGATCAGGCGCTGTTGAATGCGACGCACGTCGTCCCCGTGGCTGCCATAGCGGTAGGATTGCGCGGAACGGGGCGCCGTTGCCGCCAGCAGGCGGCTTTGCGTCGCCAGGTCGGCCACGCCATTTTTCGGCAAACCGGCACGGGCCTGGAAGCTGGCGACCGCTGCTTCGGTCACGCTGTCGTAGGCCGTGTCGGGCAGCGCATAGTGGTAACCGAGCGCCACCAGGCGGCTCTCCAGCGCGGCGACCGATCCACCGCTGCTGCCCCGGCTCAGAACGTCCGGAGCGGCGGGTGCCGGGGTCGGCGTCGGGGTCGGCGTAGGCGTAGGCGTAGGCGTAGGTGCGGCGGTTGGCGTCGGGGCGGGTGTCGGGGTCGGGGTCGGCGTCGGTGTCGGCGTTGGCGCGGCGGCACCAGGGTTGAGCGGCGCGACCGGTACCGGGGACTGGAACAGTCTGGCGGCGGTCAGCGGGCCGACTGAACCATCGACAGCCAGCCCGACGCTGCGCTGGTAGGTTTTGACAGCCGCTTCTGTCTTCGGGCCGAATTTCCCGTCGACGATGTCATACAGAATCTTGAGATCGATCAGGCGCTGCTGGATCCGGCGCACGTTGTCGCCGCTGCTGCCGTAGCGGTACGAGGTCGCAGAACGCGGCGCAGCAGAAGAAACCAGCCGTTTCTGGGTCTCCAGGTCGGCAAGTCCGGTCACGGGCAAGGCGGCGCGCACCTGGAAGTTGCGCACCGAGACGTCCGTCAAATCATCGAACGACGCGTCCGGCAGCGCATAGTGGTAACCGAGGGCGACGAGTCTGGCCTCGAGAGCGGTGACCTGTTCGGCCGGACTGCCCCTGGCGATGGTGTCGTCCGCGGGTGCTGGCACCGGTGTGACCGTCGGAGCGGGTGTAACAGGCGCCGGCGATGTGCCCGGCGCGACCGGCGCGTCCGCGCCGAAAAGGCGTTTTTGGGTTGTCGGTCCGGCGACGCCGTCATCGGTCAGCCCGCAGCGGACCTGAAACTGGCTGACTGCCTTTTCCACAGCGCTCGAGAAGCGTCCGTCGACAGGTCCGCCGTAATAACCCAGGCTCTGCAGGCGTTCCTGCAGCAGAACGACCTCGTGGCCGGTATCCTCCAACTGCAGCGCGTCACGTCCCGGAATGACGCCGGCGCTGAACACGAGGCGGATCTCGTCGGTGCCGGCGATGCCGTTCGGCTCCAGGCCGTTGAGCAACTGCAGTGTCATCATGGCCTGGGTGGTGTGTGCATTCCAGATGCCGTCCGCGACTGTTTTCTGGACATGCAGGTCGACCAGGCGCTGCTGCAGGACCAGGACTTGCCCGCCCTGGTCTCCGGCGCGCAGCGTTCCGGCTACCTGGGCCGGTGCGGCCGCCGGCGCCGTCCCGTCATACAGCAGCTGCTGCAGGGCGTGGTCGGCCTGGCCGGTCGGCTTTAACTTGAGGCTGACTTGCAGGCAGCGCACCGCATATTCGTCGAGCGGACCCATCTGGCTGTCCGGCGCTTCCGGCAGGTAGCCCAGTCGGGCCAGCGATTCCTCCAGGCGCAGGACCGCTTCACCGCTGGTCCCGCGGCCAAGTGTCGGCAAAGTGCCGCTGACGCTGACCCGAAGCGTCCGGGTCAGGCTGCCGCTTTGCGCGGTGATGGTCGTTTCGCCGGTGGTCAGGCCTTTGATCTGGCCGTCTTCGTTCACGGAGGCGACCAGCGGCTGGCTGCTGCTGTACGTCAGGCCGGCCGATACCTCTTGAGGCAGCACGCCGACCGGAGCCTGGCGGGATTCGCCCAGCGCCAGGTGAAGGACATCGCGGTCCGCCGTCAGCCCGATTGCGGGCCAGGCGACCGTCGCGGTACAGGACAGGACTTCCCTGTCCTCACGCAGCAAGGTCAGGGTCGCCTGCCCGGGCTGATGTGCGGCCAGGCCGCCGTCAGGCCGGATTGCGACGGTTTCGGGATCAGATGTGCGCAGTGTGTAGAACGGGCGGAGCGCTGGCATAAGACCGGTGACCGGATAATCCAGGCCGCTGCCGGGCGAGAGCCGGACCGGGTCGGACGGCGCGGCAAGGCTGGCCGGGTCGGGCAGGACGGTCAGGCCGGCCAGCGCGTACTGGTTTCCGGCCAGGAAGCCAACCAAAGTCTGCCCGGGACCGACCGGTGTAACCTGGCCGACCGCGTCGATCGCGGCCACGGCCGGGTCAAAGGAGATCCAGTTGCCTTCAGTCGGGGCACTGCCGCTGAGGGTTGCCTGGACAGCCGGCCCCGCCGGCTGTTCGACGACATCCACTGGCAGGATAACGGCAAAGGCATCCTGGTTGGCCAGCTGCAGCGCCAGGGGTTCGCCCCCGATGGCCAGCAGCACCGGCACGGTTTCACCGCCGGCGTTGACCGCCGCCAGTTCGGTTTCGCTGTTGATCAGGCACCCTTGCGTGTCGCAGAGCTGCCAGAGGCCGTCAAGCAGGACCGGTTTGCCGGAATCGGCGCGAGACCCGTCCGCTTGCAGACGGACCACGACCGCGGCCTGGTCCGGGTCCGGGATCAGCGTGCCGCCCGTCGCGCGCAGGCCGGTCTGGGGATCGAACCAGACGTCGCGCTGATCCACCTGTTGCCAGCCGGTCTGGCGCACGCCTTGCGCGTCCAGCCAGTAAGCGCCGTCAGCGGTCTGCAGCAAGCCGGCCGGCACCGCCGCACCGTCAGGCGCGTACCAGCGCCAGCCAGAGGCGTCTTCGAGCCAGCCGCGCACCAGGCGACCGGAATTGTCCAGCATCACGGTGCGGCCATCGACAGCTACTGCGCCGGATCGGCCCAGTCCCTGCTCATCCAGGTAGAGGATTTGCCCTTCGTCGGTTTGCCAGCCGGTCAGCCGTGTGCCGGCGGAACCGAAATAATACGTCTGGTTATCCAGTGTTTGCCGGCCGGTCAGCGGCTGGCCCGCCGCATCCAGATAATAGCGGTTGCCGTCGATCGTCTGCCAGCCGGTCAGCACCGAACCGTCAGCCGTGTAATAACGCAGCTGGCCGCCAACGGCCTGGAACCCGGTCAGCCGCACACCATCCTGGCCGAACAGGCAGACTTGTCCGTCGATCACCTGCGGTCCGGTGAGGTATGCGCCGTTTCGGTAGTAGAAGGTTTTGCCGTCGATCTGGGTCCAGCCCTGGGCGTTGTATTTCAGGTTGGGATGGAGAAACCAGCTGGTCCAGTTGCGGTCGCTGAGCCGGGTCCGGACGACGCCGTATTCAACCCCGCGCGACTCGATCACTTCGTCGTTGCCGACGTAAATGCCCACATGGCCGTCGCGCCAGACCATCACGCCATGCGTGTTCGGGATCGTGCTCATCGGGCCTCTGACCGTGGAGCGATAAAACAGGCCGTTGGCCGAAACGTCCGTCGAGGCCGAATATTGGGGCCCGATACGGTCATCGACCCACCAGAGGTAGGCTTTGGCCAGGCCGACGCAGTCGGCGGCACGCACCCCGATCCATTCCTGGGCATGCGCATAGACCGTCCGCCCGTCGCTTTTCACTTCGGCAAAGGCTGCCGGGTACTGGCGGGCTTTGCTGTCGATCAGGGACTGGGTCATGAGCTGCCCGTAGGTGCCGTAGACATAGCCCCAGCCTTGCCGCCAGGTTTTGAGGACAAACTCGGTCAGGCCCACCGCCGTCGGATTCGCGGTCGCCTTCGTGCTGTGCGGTACGGTCTGAAGGAGTACCAGACCGATCAGCAGGCTGGCCAGAAGAATGCGGAAGCGCTTTTTCATGGTTAAAAGCCCTTTCGTTTTTTCTTAGTATAGCACGGCTGAATCACAGCCCGATATCTCAAGGTTTACACTGCGATTGCAAAACATCAGGCTTGGCGCAGCGCTTCAGCGCAGCGCAGCCCGTCGATTGCGGCGGACATGATGCCGCCGGCATAGCCTGCGCCCTCGCCTGCCGGAAACAAACCCGGCAGATCCGCCTGGTAAATCGCGTCCCGGCTTATGCGCACCGGGGACGAGCTGCGCGTCTCGACGGCGGTCAAAACCGCACCGGGACTGGCAAAGCCGTGCAGGCGGCGCTCGAGCAGCGGCAGGGCCTGGCGCAGGGATGCCGCCACGAAAGGAGGCAGCACCTCGCCGAGTTCGCCCCAGCTGACGCCCGGCCGGAAACTGGGCTGAACCGGATGCGGCGCGCAGGCCGGGCCGGCTTTGCCCAGGAACGACCCGACCGTCTGGGCCGGCGCCGCGTAGGTGCGTCCGCCGGCCGCGAAGGCCTTCATCTCCAGGGACCGCTGCCACGCCATGCCGGCCAGCGGTCCGCGGCCCGGAAAATCGTCCGGGGTGACGGAAACCAGCAGGGCGCTGTTGGCGTTGGGCGCCTGCCTGCTGTGCAGGCTCATCCCGTTGGTGACGACGGTGCCGGGTTCTGACGCGGCGTTGATGACATGTCCGCCCGGGCACATGCAGAAGGTGTAGACGGAGCGCCCGTTATCCAGATGGCAGGCCAGCTTGTATTCGGCCGGGGGCAGACCGGCCACCGGTCCGTACTGGGCCTGGTCGAGCAGATGCTGATCATGTTCAATCCGGACGCCGATCGAAAACGGCTTGCGTTCCAGCGCCAGGCCGGCCTGCTCCAGCATCGCCATGGTGTCGCGGGCGCTGTGCCCGATCGCCAGGATTGCCTGGCTGCAGGCGATGGCTTCTTCGCAGGTGCTGCCGTCGGGCCGCTCGCGGCGGTAAACCAGGCCGGATAGCCGGCCATGCGCCGTTGTCAGGCCGGTTAAACAGCAGGAAAAGCAAAAACGCCCGCCCAGCGACTCGATTTTCTCGCGCAGACGGACAACAACCACGCGCAGCAGGTCTGTCCCAACATGGGGTTTGGCCAGCCAAAGGATCTCATCGGGCGCGCCTGCCAGAACAAATTCCTCCAGAACGGCCTGGCAGCGCCTGTCGCGGATGCCGGTGGTCAGCTTGCCGTCTGAGAAGGTCCCAGCCCCGCCTTCGCCGAACTGAACATTCGAGGACGGATCCAGCACGCCGTCGCGCCAGAAACGCGCGACCGACCGGGTGCGTTCGGCCACCGGGCGGCCGCGTTCGAGCACCACCGGATTGCGGCCGGCCAGGGCCAGGTCCAGCGCGGCAAACAAGCCGGCCGGCCCGCTGCCGATCACCACCGGAGCGGGTCCGGCCGCAGGCGGCAGATCCCGCTGGAGCGCGGCTATGCCGCCCAGGTGCAGCGGTTCAGGATAGAGGGCAACGCGATAGATCCAATGGATCTTCCGCTTATCGCGGGCATCCAGCGAACGGCGCAGGATACGGACATCTTTTTCCTGGAGCGCGTCGGGCGCGAGCCGGGCCTGCTTTGCAGCGGCGAGCGTCAGATCGGCCCGGGTGTGCTGCGGCGGCAACGCGACCGTGACGATCATCGTGTTCATGTCGGCCACTGGCCCAGGCTGGCCCGGGCAGCGGCCTCGCCGGCCTGACGGCCGGACGACCAGGCCCATTGCAGGTTGTAACCGCCGCAATCGCCGTCGATATCCAGCACTTCGCCGGCGGCATACAGTCCAGGCACCCGACGGGAGGCCAGGGTGTCGGGATCGAAATCGGCCGTCTGCAGGCCGCCGGCCGTCACCTGGGCCTGGGTCCAGTCGCGTGTCCCTGTCACCGGTACCGGCCAGCGCTTGAGCTGCCAGGCCAGTTGCTGCAGCTGCAGCATGTCAAGGCTGGCGCACGGCGCGTCCAGAGACAGCCCGCTGACTTGCCGGGCCAGCGACTGGCCGATCCGCTTGTGAACCAGTCCGGTCAGAAGCGACTTCAGCGGCAATTGCCCGTTCCGGGCCAGGCGGGCCGCGAGAAATCCGGTGACAGCCGCCTCCGCCAGCAGCGGCAAAAAATCGATTTCCAGCTGCAAAGGCCGGCCGGATCTGGCGCTGTGCTGGTTTACCAAGCCGGCGAGCTGTAGAATCGGCGGGCCGGACACACCGTATTCCGTGAACAGGATTTCGCCGTCTTCCTGGCGCAGGATGGCGCTGCCGCGGCGAAGCGTCGCCCTGCCCTCGACCTTGATGCCCGTCCAGGCGCGCACCGCCTCACGGGGGGTCGTCAGCTGGACGATCGCCGGCTTCGGTTCGATCAGGCGATGTCCTAAGGCGCCCAGCAGGGTGTAGCCGTCGCCCTGGCAGCCAAAGGCCGGAGCGGCCAGTCCGCCGGTTGCAAGGACGACCTGTCCTGCTGACAGGCGGTCGTCAGCTTCGGAAATGACGGTTAGTCCGGATTTCCCATCCGGCTGGATGGCAGCGGCCCGCCAGCGGGTCAGCACGGCGACTGGCAGACGGTCCAGCTCCAGCCTGAGCAGGTCCAATACGGCAGATGCCTGGTAACTGTAGGGAAAAACCCGTCCATCCGGATCGGTGCGGCACAGCAAACCCAGTTGCCGGAACCAGTCCAGCGTCTCATTGGCGCCGAAGCGATTCAGCGCCGCGTCGGCAAAGGCGGGGTCCGTGCCGTGGTATGCAGCCCGGTCCAAAGGCTGGTGGCTGAGATTGCATCGTCCGTTGCCTGTGGCCAGCAGCTTGCGCCCCAAGCGATCCTGCTTCTCCAGCAGCACGACAGGCAGCTGCCCGGCAGGCCGTTCTTCGGCCGGCTTGCCAAGCAGCGCCGGGGCCAGAGCCTGCTGTTCCGCCCAGATCCGGCCGGCTGCGATCGCGCAGGCCAGACCAGCCGCGCCGCCGCCGACGATGGCGACCGCACAGGTTGGAACCTGCTCAGCGGTCTGGCTCATCTGGACCAGCGGAGCGGCCGGCCAGCTGCAGGCAGCGGGCCAGCTTGCTCCTGTTTTCCGGGATAAGGCCAAAACGCGTGGCCAGCTCTTCGCCCAGGGCGACCAAGTCGCGGGCGTCTCCTTCCCTGAGTTCGAGCTCGACTTCGCATAGCGGCGCGCGATTTCCGCCGCCGCGCAGTTCGCCTTCGTCCAGGGCCAGCTCCATCAGGGTGTCGCCGAAACCGATGTCAAACGCCCGGCGGGTAAAGACAATCTGGCAGACTTCGACCAGCGGCTGACCGGC
Source organism: Clostridiaceae bacterium (assembly GCA_012523135.1). GTDB lineage: Bacteria > Bacillota > Clostridia > Saccharofermentanales > UBA5734 > JAAYBY01. The sequence continues at coordinate 107,505 of JAAYJD010000142.1, read as the reverse complement.
GACCAGGTGCAGGATGTCGTACAGCAGCTCGTCCGGATCGCCCTCGCTGACCGCGCGTTTCATGAAGGCGTCAATCTCCAGACCGCGTTCCGGGTGCGCCAGGCTGTCGTCATCGTCCTCGAGTTCAACCGACCATTCCAGGCGCTGGTGCAGACCGTCGCCCGAAGGACCGCCGGACTTGACGGTCATGATCCGGCATTCATTCTCCGTACGCAGGCGCAGGGCATGGCCGCTCGCCGCCAGCAAGCCGTCCGGGGTGTCGAAGTAGCGGCTGTCCATCGCGATCTGCTGGGCAGAATCGGGCATCAGCAGGATGCTCAGCCAGGGATCGTCGACAATCGCGTTGACATCCTGAAGTTCACTGGCGTTGAGTTTGATCTCAGTTTCCATCGCTCAGGCCTCCTCGAGCAGCCCCGATAGCTCATCCAGGCGATCGGCAAATTCCAGCATGGCGTCGCGGACCGGGCCGGGACCGGACAGGTCGACTCCGGCAGACTGGAGCAGACGCAGCGGATAGTCCGAACTGCCGGAGCCCAAAAAGGCCAGGTAGCGCGTAACCGCCGGTTCCCCTTCGGCCAGGATCTGCCGGGTCAGGGCCACCGCGGCTGAAAACCCGGTTGCGTACTGGAAGACATAGTAGGCGTTGTAGAAATGCGGGATGCGGGTCCATTCCCATTTCATGAAATCGTCAATGACCAGGTCCGGGCCGAAGTACTGGCGCAGCAAATCCAGATACAGGCCACAGAGGATCTCAGCGGTCAGCGCTTCGCCCTGCTCGGCACGCCGGTGCGCCTGCCACTCGAATTCGGCGAACATGGTCTGGCGGAAAACGGTCAGGCGGAATTCCTCCAGGAAATGGTTCAGCAGGTACGCTTTCTCGTGCCGCCCCTCGGCCGTGCGGGTGTCGCAAGCCTTGAGCAGGGTGCGCATCATCAGGATCTCGTTGACCGTGGAAGCAATTTCCGCCAGGAATATCGGGTAGTGCGACTGCGGGTATGGCCGCTTGTTGCTGAACCAGGTGTGCAGGCTGTGGCCCAGCTCGTGCGCCAGGGTGAACAGGTCGGACAAGGAGCCGCTGAAATTGAGCAGGATGTACGGATGCGTCTTGTACGTGCCCCAGGAATAGGCGCCGTTCGTCTTGCCCGGGGTTTCACAGACATCGATCCAGCGCCCGGTCAGATGGTGCTCCAGGGCCTCCAGATAGTCCGGGCCGAGCGGGGCCAGGCCGCGCCGGATGATCGCGCAGGCCTCTTCAAAGGTATAGTTCTTGGCCGGTACGTCCAGCAGCGGCAGGTAGGTGTCATAGATGTGCAGATCCTGGTAACCCAGCCGGCGCTTGCGCAGGGCCAAATAGCGGTTCAATGTTTCCTGGCCGTTGTGGACGGCGTCGATCAGGCCGCTGTACAGGCTGACCGGCAGGTTGTCCTCGAAAAGCGCCGTGCTCAGGCTATTTTCATGCCGTCGGGCCAGCGCAAAAAGCAGATCGGCCTTGATGCGGGTCGCATAGAGGGTCGCGAGCGTCCGGCCGACATCGGCAAATGCCTGATGCACCCGGGCGAACGCGTCGGCGCGCACCGTGCGGTCGCGGTGCTCGCGCAGGCGGCCGAAAACCGCCGGCGTCAGCTCGATCGTGCCGCCTTGCCCGTCCGCGATCGAGCCCAGCTTGATGTCGACATTGTCCAGCATGGTGTAGGTGTGCCCGATGCCCTCGGCCACCGGCCCGAATCGGGACAGCAGCGCTTCCTGCTCTTCAGGCAGGATGTGCGGTTTGGTGCGCAGGAGATTCACAAGCTGGTGCCGGTAGGGCTCCAGGCCAGCTTCCGCATCCAGGAAAGCGCGCAGCGTCTCTTCGGGGATCGCGGCGATTTCCGGCGACAGGAAGGCGGTGGTCGCAGCCGACTGGTAATACAGTCCGGTGACGCGGTCCGTCATGTCCTGGTACAGGCTGTTGCCGTTGTCCTCGTCGCGCCGCATCCGGGCATAGGCGAACAGCTCCATCAGGTCCATATCCAGCCGGCTGGCATCCCGCATGGCGGCCAGCAGGCGGCCAGCCGATTCGGCCAGGCGGCCTTTGTGGCCGGCGACCTGGTCCAGCAGCGGCTGGATTTGCCTGAGGGCTTCTTCCCATGCCGCGTCGCTGGCAAATATGTCTTCCAGGCGCCAGCGGTACGCGGCCTCGATGTCCGTCCGGCTCTTCGGTTGTTTTTCCACAAGCTTCTCCTTTGTTCCTGGCAGTGGCTGGCCGCGTCCGTGGTCGGTTAGCGGACGGGCAGGCTGCTGACACCGCTGTTTGTGACCACGGTCACGCTGGTTTGCCCGTTAAATGCAAAACGTACAATATCTGCCGACAGGTTTTCCTCCTGCAGCAGTTCCCCGCTCTGGCTGTCCAGGATCAGCAGGCGCGTCCCGCTGGCGACTCCGGCCAGACGGCCGGACAGCACAGGCCCGATCGCGGATTCACCGATGTCGTACAGCCGTTTTTCGGCGCCGGCGGCGTCGAACAGGTAAAGGCCGAGGCTACTGTTGAGCGACTCTGCCGCCAGAACATAAAGGCGGTCTTCGTGCGACACCAGTGCCTGGATCCGCTGAAACGCCCGTGTCCAGAGCGGTCCGTCACTCGTGTAGGACAGCGCGGCCAGCTGGTTTGCGCCAGCTAAAACCGGGTCACCCTGGCGCGTATGGCTCAGCAGCGGGTACAATGCGGCCAGATCGGGGATCAGCTGCCCGGTCTGGCTGCCCTGGATATTGTAGCGCTTGATGATCGGCTGCACGGCGGATCCGTCCGTGTTGACCAGGCTGACATCGAAGCTGGCACGGTCGGAAAAAGTTACCGAAAGGACATAACCGGACTCCGGAAAATGGCAGTCGAAAAGGTGCCTGCCGGTGCCCGCCTCGAGAACGGAGACGATGCCGTTGCCATTTTGCTGGTTCTGGATCAGGGCCGTGACACCGTCCGGCCCGACAGCCGCGCCGCTGACCGGACCGTTCAGCTCGCCTTGGAAGGCCAGCCCGTCAGAGGTCAGCATCACGTAACCGGGGCCGTCCCGGTCCGCGGCCAGCAGCCAACGGCCCTGCACGACCGCGTAAGGCGAAGCGAAATCGACATCGACGACAAAGCGTTCGTTGCCGAGGATGTCGAGGCTGGTGATGCGGCCGGTGGACAGCCGGACCAGGCTGTCGCCGAACGGATAGAGGTTCTGTGCCTCGGCGGCGTCACAGGCAAAACCGGCCAGCGGGCTGCCGGTCGGTTCTGCGGTCGTGTTCAGACGCCAGGCTTCATCTTCGGGAAGCTGGCTGACCAGCACGGCGGTGCCGGCCATAAGCAGGAAAGCCAGCACGATCATCACGATCAGGCTGGCTCTGTTTCGCTGCTTGTCCGGTTGGTTGTGGCGCTGTAACATCAGTCCAACTGATAACCTTCCTGCGTGTTGAAAATCCCGTCCACCGCGTGGTCCATGGCATAGCGGATCATCTTGTAGGCGACCAGGACACCTTCGTTGTCCTTGCGGTTCGACGTGAAGGCTTTCTCCCCATCGACATAGTAGCCGCCATAGACGCCGTCGGTGAACACATAATAAGTATAGTCGTCACGCCGGGCAAATTCAACAATTTTCGTATACGCAGGGACATTGTTCACGTCATCGGCCTTGATATGGAAGACCAGGCGTACGTCCCGGGTGTTGACCGGCTGGGCCGCTGTGTCCAGACCCTCGATCAGGATGCCGATCAGGCGCTGGTAGAAAAGGCTGTACAGGCTCTTGTCCTTCTCGCTGAAGATGCGGGCATTTTCACCGTCGATCGTGTAGACGACGCCTTCGTCGTCAGCACGCTGGTCTTTGGTCATCTCGATCTCGGTGACAAACGTCGTGCCCAGAATGTCAGCTTCGATTTTGCTGACTTCCCAGATGCTCTCCAGGCAGACGAAGCGGTCCATCATTTCGGTGACCTTCATGTCGACAGATGTGAAGGTGCTGGCCGCGACCGTGAACACGGCCGGCAGCTGATCCGACATGGCGTAGTAATTGGCGCTGTCCGCCTTGCTGCCAATTTTAATGTTGACGGTCTTGTCCTCTGTCGTCAGCGTAAAGGCGTACTGGGGCTTGTCCAGGCCGTATTGGGCCAGGTCAGCAGGATCCAGTTCGACAAACGCGACCACGCTGAGGGCCGTGGACTCGCTGACCAGCTTGGTCAGCCCTTCGGAACTGCCGGTGCGCCGGACAGGTTCCTGGATCGCAAAATCGAGGTATTCGCTGCCGCTGCCGGCCTCGCCGATCAGTTTGACCGAGCTGACCAGCTTTAAATCGTCCTTGGGCCGCTCGAATATAAGGCTGGTGAGGGTGTTGGGGTCCAACCCGACAACCTGGGCTTTGTCCAGCAGGTCCATCAGCGTCACCCGGACACGGCCGCCGGTGCTGCTGGCCACCGTACAGACGCGGCCGGAGTTGTCGAGCATCGCGTAGTCATAGTAGCCGGACGGGATCTCATTGCCGAACTTGATCTCATGCACGGCACCGTCCTTGAGATGGACACGCAGCGTCGCACTCGGCTTGTCGAGGCCGTAGGCAGCCAGGTCGGTCACACCTGTGGCGATTTCCTTGCTGGCATAGACATTGCCGGCCACCTTGGCCAGGCTTTCCAGTGTTGACGAGGAAAACGGATAGTCTTCCTTGCCGTCGACCGACCAGATCTGGACGATTTTGTCATCCTTGTCCTTGACTTCCTCCGGGATCAGCTTAAAGCTGCCGGATGTATTGACAACCTCCAGGTGCTGGATGGCGGTCATGTCCGTTTTGAACAGCGGTTCGATGGCCGCGGCGGTGGTCGTGGTGGTGGTTTCTTCGCTCTTCCCCAGGCCCGGGATCACGGCGGAGCCGATCCAGACCAGCAGGAGGACGACGATAATGGCACCGAAAACGATCAGGGAGCGATATTGCTTGAGCACGTGTTTCCGTCCCTCCTTATCAGGCTTAGAGATGCTTGCGTTTCCTGTAGATGACCAGGGCGGCGATCAGCAGGATGGCCGGCAGAATCACCATGGCCACGACAGCGGTTAAGACATTCGTCGAACTGGATCCCTTGGAAACGGCATAGGAAACCGGCTGCTTGGACTGGATGTACAAGGTGTCGCCTTCGCTCATGTTGGCCAGCCACTGGACCGAATAATAGAACAGGCCGGCGTTGTAAAGCTGGTTGCCGAATGTCTGCAGGATCGTGTCATTGAACAAAGTGCTCGAACCGATCAGCATGACCTTGGCCGCCTGTGTGACGTTGGTCCCGTCGATAAAGCCCCTGTTCTCGGACAGCAGTGCGATGTTCTGCTTTCCGGCTGCCGAGGATTGCTCGGGATCGCCGGCGGTTTCGGCGTATCCTTCTTCAGAGGTTGTCAGGACCGACTGGACTTCGATCCATTCTTTGGTGTTGGTCAGGATGTGCATGCCACGGGCGTTGTCGACCAGCGTCCAGCCATCGATTGCCTCTGTCGTCACTTTGCTGGCCGGGGCGATCGCCCGCATGATGTAGGCGTCGTCCTGGAAGCGGTGCGCCGGGTCGCCTTCGCGCAAACGCGTGTCACTGATCTCCATGTTGTAATCGAGCAGCAGCTGGTTCAGCTCCGGGAACGAGGTGTTGTTGTAGTCCGCGATGAACATCAGGCTGCCGCCCTGCTGCAGGTAGTTGCCGATCAGGCGGCGCTCGGCCGTCGTGACATCTTTCTTGGGCGAGGCCATGACCAGGACGGCGCAGTCTTCCGGCATTGTTTCGAGGCTGAACAGGTCGAGTTCCTTGACGTCGTAGTTGTTGTTGGACAGGATCATGACCAGCGAGCTGTAAGCCTCGCTGTACTTGATTTCGTCGTGGCCGGTCGTGAAATAGACGACTGGGGTCACCTCGGCGGTCACGTACTTGATCGCGCCGGTGAAGCTCTGTTCGGCCTTGATGCCCTTGAGGTACGAGTTGTAGCTCTCATCGTAGCCGATGTCGAAGATGTCGTAATAGGTCACGTTCTTGCCCTTGCCGGTTTCCGGGCTGAACACGACAAACTCGCCGGCTTCAGGCTTGAGCAGGTCCTGCGGGTCGATTTCCTTGAGCACACCCGGGCTGCGGTCCGGGTCAATGTAGCGCACGGTCAGGTTGCCGTTGGAGCTGGCGGCGTACTCGTCGAGCATCGGCTGGACGCGTAGGTACTTCTGGTCGGCATTGGCGTCGAACAGGCCGATGATCTCCACCTTGCGGGTCAGGTCGCCCAGAATTTCCTTGCTGACATCACCGATCGAATACTGGCCGCCAGGCGTCCAGTCCCACTTGAGCTTGTCGCCCAGCAGGCTGTCGAAGACGACATTGAAAACTAAAAGCAGGACAATGAACAGGATCGTCGACGTGATGGACAGCGTCTTCAGGCTGCGGTTGCGCTTGTCGACGCGCCGGGATTTGGCCGCGGCTGACGCGGGGGCTTTATCTTGTTTCTTGAACATACTCATCTTCACTCACCTCTGGCTCCAGCGCCGTTTTTCCAGGATGCGGTTGGTCAGGTAGACGAACGCCGCAGCCAGGCTGACAAAGAACAGGATCGGGGCGATCTCGAAGATTCCCGAAACATAGTTGTTCAGGCGGGTCATCGGGTTCAGCCACTGGATCGCGTCGGTCACGGCCGTGCCGATCTCGCTGATCTTGGTATCGGACAGGTTGAAGACATTGATCTTGTCGATCAGGGTCGACGCGACTGAACCGAGCATGCTGGAGACAAAATCCAGCAGCATCAGCATCAGCATGATCACAAACGAGATGACGGCGGCGATGATCTGGTTCTCGGTCAGGGCGGAGGCGAAGCAGCCGATCGAAACATATGCCACGCCAAGGAAGATGAAGCCGATGTAGGCACCGAGCACACTGACATCGAGCAGCCCGCCGTAGAAATAGGCGATGACCAGATGCGTGAACGTCCCGGCTGTCATGACAACAAACAAGGCCAGGGCGGCCAGGTATTTGCCCAGCACGATTTCCAGCGTGCTGGCCGGCGAGGTGAACAGCAACACCTCGGTGCCGTTGCGCCGGTCTTCCGAAAATGTGCGCATGGTCAGCAGCGGGATGATGATGAACAGGAACGACTGGACAAAGCTGATCTCACCGACCATGTCAACATAGGAGCCGAGAATGCCGGATGCGAAATACAATCCGCTGACGGCCATGAAAATGGCGAAGACCACGAATCCGATCGGAGACCGGAAATAGGCTTGGAATTCGCGTTTGAAGATAGCCATGATGCGTGTCATTGGTTTACCCCCTCTTACCGGATTGCATGCTGCTGGTGACCTGCAGGAAGATTTCCTCCAGGGTCGGATCGAGCGATTTGAACTCCACAATCGGCCAGCTGCTGCGGGCCATCTCGAAGAAGATCGGCTTTCTGACATCGGTGTCCGGATCGACCTCGATCTCGAAGACCGTGATGCCGCCCTCCTTCTCGATCACCTGCTCCGCGTTGCGGACTCCGGGCACGAGCCGGATTTTCTGAATGATATCCCGGGACGGCCCCTCGGCGCTGAGCTGCAGCTTGGATGTCTTGGCCATTTTGTGCGACAGGCCTTCCGGTGTGTCGATGGCGGCGATGCTGCCCTTGTTGATGATCACGACACGCTCACAGACCGCCTGGACTTCAGGCAGGATGTGCGAGCTGAGGATGATGGTGTGCGCCTTACCCAGTTCCTTGATCAGGTTGCGGATCTCGATGATCTGCTTGGGATCGAGCCCGATAGTCGGTTCGTCGAGCACCAGGACCTCCGGGTTGCCGATCATGGCCTGGGCGATGCCGACGCGCTGGCGGTAGCCTTTGGACAGGTTCTTGATCAACCGGCCGGAGACATCGGTGATCCGGACCAGCTTCATGATCTCGGCCAGCTGCTTGATGCGCTGCGCGGCCGGGACACCTTTGAGTTCGGAGACAAAACGCAGGTATTCGACCACCGTCATGTCCAGGTAGAGCGGCGGACTTTCCGGCAGATAGCCGATGCATTTCTTGGCCTGCTGCGGATTGTCCAGGATGTCGAAACCGTTGACGGTCACCGTTCCGGATGTCGCCGATAAAAATCCGGTCAGGATGTTCATCGTGGTCGACTTCCCGGCGCCGTTCGGGCCCAGAAAGCCCAGGATTTCGCCCTTGTTGACCGTAAAGGTAATATCGTTGACTGCCAGGATATCACCGTAATACTTCACCAGGTTGCGTATTTCAATCATGCCTTTTCCTCCTTGCCTCCGCAGACCCCCTGCTGAGGTTCAAGATTTCACAATTCCAAATTATAGCAAAAAAAACGCCGGAACACGGTTGGAGTTCACAATTGTTCAGAATTGGCTGCGGCCAGGAGCAGTCCGGCGCGGAAAACGATCTCGTCCTGCGGCTCGGTCCGGGCTTCGACGCGCCAGTAAAGGGGGCGTCCGGGTTCAGGCGCCGCGAAGAAAGCCAGTTCGCTGCCCAGCGAAACTTCGTGCTGGTAGTGGATGTCGAAAGCGCGGACATCCAGGCGCAAAATGGTGCGGGAACCGGCCTGGCGCGCGGCCTGGACGGCGTCGGTCGCCCAGGCGACATAACGGGTGTTGTTGACGTGGTGGTTTTTGTCGATGTCGCTGAAGCAGGCCCGCCGGACGAGGACCGGTCCGGAGAACGTCCAGCCAGATGATGGCAAACGCGGACAGGCCGGCAGGTCGTCTGTCTCAGCCGGACGCGTGAACAGCCAGGCGGGATCGGGCCGCTGCGGCCGGTGGTCCGCCTGATCGGCAACCAGCCATTCCGAGACAGCCTGGCCCAGCAGCCGGCCATCCGATGTGCGGAAGGTGAAATCGCGCACGAAAGTCAGCCGGCGCAAGCCACGGTGGCGGGTCTCAACCACGATCGCTTCCGGCCAGACCGGCAGGGCATCGAGGCGGACGGAAACACGACTGAGCAGCCAGCAAAGGCCGAGTGCGTCAAAATCGCCGAACAGGTCGTCGAGCTGCGCGAGATGCAGGAAGGCGGCCTCCTGCATGCACGCGAAAAGCGCTGACAGGTGAAGCTGGCTGTGGGCGTCCGTATCGGAGCTGCGCACAGGAAAAGACCAGCGGCCGGGTGGATGGCCGATTAGCATGTTATCCCCGCTTTCTGTTGTTTGCTGTGTTTTGGCGTCAGACGCCAGTCGTTCGGGCAGCTTCATTCCCCTGTGCTTCAGCCCGGGCCAGCTGGCGCCGCCCCAGGTACAAGGTCAGCAGGCCGCAGCCGAACAGGATCACCAGGCCGAGGATGCCGTAGGAGGAGCGCCCCGTCCATTTGGCGATCAGGGCATAGATGGCCGGACCCATGACGGCGGCGAACTTGCCGAAGATATCGAAAAAGCCGAAAAATTCGTTGGAGCGTTTGGGCGGAATCAACTTGCCGAAAAAGGAGCGGGACAAGGCCTGGATGCCGCCCTGGCACGTGCCGACCAGAACCGCCATTGCCCAGAAAAGATAGGTCGACCGCTGCAGGGCCGCCGCGTACAGGGGGGAGTCCGGCGCGACACGCTCCAGGGAATAGCCCATGAAGAAGCCGGTCGCGCAGATCACCAGGTAGACGACGATGGCGATGCGGATCATGCGGATCGAGCCGACCCGTCCGGCCAGGCTGCTGAACAGGATCGAGAACGGAACCGCTACGATCTGGGTAACCAGGAGCGCCAGGATCATCCCGGTTGTCCCCAGGCCCAGCGTCGAACCATAAACCGTGGCCATGTGGATCACGGTGTTGACGCCGTCGATATAGAAAAAATAGGCGAGCACGAAAACCAGGATCGCCTTGTCGGCGACAATATCGCGCGCCGTCCGCACCATGTTGGCCAGCGAGCGGCGAATCAGATCGCGGGGCGGTTTGTCCACCGAGTGGACCTGGCGTACATGCCGCAGCATGGGGATGCTGAAAACAGCCCACCAGACCACGCAGAGCAGGCAGGACAGCTTGACGGCCCAGATGCCGTCGATGCCGATCTTCTCGCCGAACAGGATCAGGGCGATCGACAGGATAAACGGGATCGTGCTGCCGCCGATGTACCCCATCGCGTAACCCCAGGCCGACACCTTGTCCATACGGTCCGGCGTCGTGACATCCGTCATGAAAGAATCGTAAAAGAGCAGTGAACCGGAAAAGCCGATGTAGGAGAACACATAGCCGACCAGCATCAGCTGCCAGAGGTCGGTCAGGGCCATCGCGGCCGTGAAGACCAGCCCCAGGCCAAGGAATGCGGCAAAGAGCTTTTTCTTCATGCCGCGGAAATCGGCGATGGCGCCCAGAATCGGCGACAGCAAGGCGACCGTCAGCGTGGCGATGGATGTGGCAAAGCCCCACTTGATATCGCCGGCAACGCCGGCCTCTCCGGCGACCGTCGCGAAGTAGATCGGAAAAACCGCCGCCATGATGATCGTTGCATAAACGGAATTGGCCCAGTCATAGGTGATCCAGCTTTTCTCCACCTTGGTGAAGGCGGGCCGGGCAGTTTTAGTCCACACAAGCGCCATCCTGTTCTGCCTAACTCGCGGTCAGGCGCCGTACTGCACGTACTTGATCTTGCTGGGGTTGAAACGCTTCATGCTCTTGAGCATGCGTTCATCCGGGGCAAAAACGACCAGGCAGCGCTCGCCCTTGTAATCGGTGATGAAAAACCAATTGTCCGGCGCCTGGATCGATGACGAGAAATCGAGCAGCTTCGGCTTGCCGCGCTGGGCATCGCGGTACTCGTCGCTGTTCACCTTGGCCATGATCTCGAAATTATTGGCTTTGCCGGAAAAGACCCGTTTGCGCCGCCGGCGGGCGATGATCATGTCGATGTCAAGGTCGCCGTTGGTCACGATGTACTCGAACTCCCGGCTCATATTGGTCAACAGGTACCACAAGCCGTAGAAAATGCCGACCAGCAGAATCGGGACCAGAAAGCTGATATAGCCGCCGAACATCATCAGGGCCGTCAGCAGAACGAAACTGGCCACGAGCAGGCCGGCGATCGTCAGATAGTCTTTGCCGGTCTTGCGGCGCTGGACGATTTTTTCGATAAAGGCGTCATTCATGTTGCGAAAACCTCCCTGAGCCATCTGCATCTATTGTAACCGATAGATCGGCTTTTGCCTATCGCGGTAAAAAAGCAAAGAGGATACCCCGGTTGGGATATCCTCTCTTTTTTTGCGATACGCAGATGGAGCAGTACATGCCGCCCATGCCGCCCATGCCGCCCGGGGCACCGGCAGGAGCCGCTGGTTCCGGCTCGGGAATGTCGGCGACAACCGCTTCGGTGGTCAGCAGAATGGCCGCGATGGAGGCCGCGTTCTGCAAAGCGCTGCGGGTCACTTTCGCCGGGTCGACGATGCCGGCTTCCATCATGTCGACATAAGTTTCGTTCATGACATCGAATCCGATACCGGGTTCGGAGTTTTTCACCTTCTCGCAGATGACACTGCCGTCCAGGCCCGCGTTGGCCGCGATCTGGCGAACAGGCTCTTCAAGGGCCTTGATCACGATACGCACACCGGTGCGGGTGTCGCCGCTGGTCGTGTCAAGCAGCTTGGTGACAGCAGGCAGAGCATTGATGTAGGCGGTACCGCCGCCGGCGATGATGCCTTCTTCGACAGCCGCGCGGGTTGCCGACAGCGCGTCTTCGATGCGCAGCTTCTTCTCTTTCATCTCGGTCTCGGTTGCCGCGCCGACCTTGATCACGGCGACCCCGCCGGACAACTTGGCCAGGCGCTCCTGGAGCTTCTCGCGGTCGAAATCCGACGTGGTCTCCTCAATCTGGGCGCGGATGGAATTGATGCGGGCCTTGATATCCTGCTCAGAACCGGCGCCGTCCACGATGATGGTATTCTCTTTTTGCACCTTGACCTGGCGGGCATGGCCCAGCTGTTCGATGGTGGTTTCCTTGAGGTCGAGGCCGACTTCTTCAGAAATAACCTGGCCGCCGGTCAGGATAGCGATATCCTGCAGCATGGCTTTGCGGCGGTCGCCGAAGGCGGGAGCTTTGACCGCGACACAGGTGAAGGTGCCGCGCAGCTTGTTGACGACGAGGGTGGCCAGCGCTTCGCCTTCGACATCCTCTGCGATGATGATCAGCTTACGGCCGGCCTGGACGATCTTTTCCAACAAGGGCAGGATGTCCTGGATGTTGGTCAGCTTCTTGTCGGTGATCAGGATATAGGGATCATCGAGCACGGCTTCCATTTTATCGGTATCCGTCGCCATGTAAGAAGAAACATAGCCGCGGTCAAATTGCATGCCTTCGACAACCTCGAGCTCAGTGCTCATGGTTTTGGACTCTTCAACGGTGATGACGCCGTCCGAGGTCACTTTTTCCATCGCATCCGCGATCAGTTCACCGATAAAGGTATCATTGGCGGAGATGGCGGCGACGCGGGTGATGTCTTTCTTGCCTGAAACGGACTTGGCATGACTGCTGATCTCATTGGCGGCAGTTTCAACGGCCATGGCGATGCCTTTGCCCAGGATCATGGGGTTGGCGCCTGCGGCGATGTTCTTGAGGCCTTCGCGGATGATGGCCTGGGCCAGGAGCGTGGCGGTTGTGGTGCCGTCACCGGCGACATCGTTGGTCTTGGTCGCGACTTCCTTGACCAGCTGGGCGCCCATATTCTCAAAGCGGTCCTCGACTTCAATTTCCTTGGCGATGGTCACACCGTCATTGGTGATCATCGGGGAACCGAATTTTTTGTCCAGAACCACGTTGCGCCCCTTGGGGCCAAGTGTGATCTTGACGGTGTCTGCGAGTTTGTTGACGCCTCTTTCCAGGGCATGCCTGGCACTCTCGGCGTATTTCAGATCTTTTGCCATGATACTGTTCCTCCCGTATAGCGTGTCAGTCGACGATCGCCAGAATATCGCTCTGCTTCAGAATGGTATATTCGATGTTGTTCATCTTAATTTCCGTGCCCGCGTATTTGCTGATCAGCACGCGGTCACCGACTTTGACCTGCATGGTCACTTCTTTCCCGTCGACCAGTCCGCCGGGTCCGACGGCCACGATTTCAGCCACCTGTGGTTTTTCCTTGGCTGTTCCGGGCAGGACAATACCGCTCTGGGTTGTCTCTTCGGTTTCGATCATCTTGATGACGACGCGATCACCTAAAGGTTTGATGGTCATGTGAATGCCTCCTTTAACCATGTGTTTCTTTGTTTGAATTTAGCACTCTAGCATTAAGAGTGCTAACTCCAAGGATTAATATAGGCGTTCACCTGTTTTTTGTCAAGGGGTGGCGACCAGATCGAGCAGAAAATTCATCAGGTAGAGGTGGCCGGCCAGTCGGGAGGCGGCGATATGCCCGATCAGCTCCGGAAAATAGGGTGCGAGCAAACCGGCCAGCAGCAGGAGGATGTTGACGATGACCAGCCCGAATACGGCACCGGCCAGAAACCCGCCCGCGCGATTCAGCGTCCCGATCAGCGGCAGGTCATCCGACCAGCGGGTCAGCAGACCGGTCAGGTGATGAATCAGAAAGCTGATCACGGCAAACAGGAGCACGAAAATGGCCGCGGTCAGGGCAAAACGGAACAGGGTTGCCGTCAGTTCGGGCAGGACTGCGCTCATATCGCCGCCTTCTGCCGGCACCTGGGACGCCATCAGCGCTTCAAGCAGCGGCGGCAAGGCAAACTGGCTGATCGTCTCCTCGATGCTCAGGGCGGCTTCCTCGATCCGGGCGACCACCGGATGGGCCAGCCAGGCGCCCAGGGGTGCCAGCCAGGGGATGTCGAGCAGAAAACGCGTGACCGGGCCGAGCGCCAGCAACGTCAAGCCCAGCGAAAGCAGCAGGATCAGCAGCCGGCCGAGCATGTCGAAAAGCCCGGCCTTTACCCCCCAGAAAGCGGTCAGCAGGAGCAACACGACCAGGATCAGGTCCACCAGCATCAGGGCACCTCCGGCTTCAACGCGTAGCCATCGGGATTCATCTGCTGCCAGCGCCAGGCATCGGCGCACATGTCGGCGAGGTTCTTCCTGGCCTTCCAGTTCAGCACGCGGGCGGCTTTGGCAGGATCGGCATAGCAGGCCGCGACATCGCCGGGCCGGCGCGGATCGATCACATACGGAACCTTGCGGCCACTGGCCTGTTCGAAAGCCGCGACCATGTCCAGCACGCTGTAGCCCGTCCCCGTCCCCAGGTTGACGGCTTCCACCCCCGTATGGGCCAGGGCATGGTCGAGCGCGCGCAGATGGCCTTCGGCCAAGTCGACGACGTGGATGTAATCGCGCACCCCGGTGCCGTCGGGCGTCGGGTAGTCGTTGCCGAAAACGTGCAGGACCGGACGCTTGCCGATGGCCACTTGGGCTATGTAGGGCATCAGGTTATTGGGAATGCCGTTCGGATCCTCGCCGATCAGGCCGGTCGGGTGGGCACCGGCCGGATTGAAATAGCGCAGCAGCAATACGGACCAGTCTGGTTCCGCCGCCGCCAGGTCGGTCAGGATCTGTTCGTTCATCAGCTTGGTCCAGCCATACGGATTGGTGCAGGCCAGCGGGAACGACTCGGTAATGGGGACCTTTTCGGGCATGCCGTAGACGGTGGCCGACGAGCTGAAAACCAGGCGGCGGACCGCATGCGCGCGCATCACCTCGCACAGGGTCATGGTGCTGTCGAGGTTGTTGCGGTAGTATCGCAAGGGCTGGGCAACCGATTCGCCGACGGCCTTGAAGCCGGCAAAATGAATGACGGCATCGATCGGGTGGCGCCGGAAAACCTCATCGAGCCCGGCCCGGTCGCAGACATCAAGCTGGTAAAACGGGAAATCCTTGCCGCAGATCCGGCGGACACGCGCCAGCGATTCGGCGCTGCTGTTGTCCAGGTTGTCGACCACAACGATATCGCAGCCGCTCTGAAGCAGCGCGACACAGGTGTGGCTGCCAATGTATCCGGCCCCGCCGGTGACAAGAATGCGGACCATGTCGTTTCCCTCCCGTGATCTTCTGTCAAAATAACCATACCACGTGATCCTGACCCTGCCAAGAGACAGCTTGGCAAAATCCGGCCGTTTGCGTATACTAAAGGCAGGTAAAACCTGCCGGAATTGGGGTGTGACATGTTGGAAGCAGCTGAACTGGCGATCAACAAGCTGATTATCTTATCGATCCTGAACCGCATCCCCGGCGTTACGCTCAGCCAACTGACCACGATTTCCCTGGAAACCCTCTATATGGACTACTTTGACTTCGTCACCGCGTTCGAGGCACTCTGCCGGGACGAGCTGGCAGCGGAAAGCACGCGCAAGGGCGAGTCGGTTATGGACGCGATCGGCCGCCCGGTGACCCGCTGCGATCTGACCCCGCGGGGCAAGACGCTCTTCGACACGTTGGAAAACCGGATTCCGCTGCCCATCCGCTCCTACCTGGCCCAGGCCTGTTCCGGCTGGCGCAAAGACATCCGGCTGCAGAACACCCTGTCCGCCAGCTGTGATCCGGACGGAAACGGCTTTTTCACCGTCAGGCTCCGTCAGCATGACGGGCTTAAGGATCTGGTCGACCTGCGCCTGGCCATCCCAGACCGGCAAATGGGCCAGATGATCTGCGAGCGCTGGAAACGCCATCCGTCTACGGTCTATCTGGGGCTTCTCTCCGTCCTGACAGGCGAGTTGACACCGTCGCCGGAAATGGGATCTGAAGATCGCGAAGCAGAGGGCGCCGGCGAAGCTGGAGCGGCCCTCCCCAATCCGGATCCGCTGCAGCAGTCCTTCCTGCCCGACCAGGGCCAGACAGAGACAGAAACAGAGCGCGGCGCCGATGCGGCACCGCGCCCCTGACCTTTATTGTTATACAGTAAACGATTATTCGATCAGGTTCGGCAAGCCGCGGATGCGCGCGCCCAGATCAGCGGCCAGCGCGTCGAGGCGTGACCAGTCGTCCTCTGTCGGCAGCCCTTTGGCGAGGACCGACGGCAACCGTTCGGCCTTGATGTTGCCCGTCAGGCTTTCCATCACCTTTTCCACCTGAGTCGCCCAGCCAAAGGACCCGATCAGGGCCATGAAACGGGCCTTGGGCCTGACTGCGTTGGCGATCAGGGCGGCGTAGGCCATGTTGGGATGCGGACCGCCGAGCACGGTCGGCGTCGCCAGGATGACGGCGGCCGCGTCGACCAGGTCCATGATGAAATGGCCGGTCTCCAGGCTCAGGCTGTCCGGCTGCTGGCCGAGGTCCCGGCAGATGATCGACAATCCCTGGGCGGACAGCTTGACCGCCAGCCGTTCCACCATCAGGCGCGTGCTGTCGTGCATGCTGACATAGGGAATAGTGACCAGCTTTTTCACACCGTCACCGGTCCATTTCTCGTACCGGCTCAGGATCAGGTCCGGGTTATACCATACAGGTCCGTGCGCTGGCGCGATCAGGCGCGGATTCAATTGGCGCACCCGGGCGGTATAGCGGGTGATCTGCTGGCGAAACGGCATCATGATCTCGGCATAGTAGGCCTTGGCGGCGACGCGCTGCTCGGCGCTGGATGTCGCAAACGCTTTGGGCGTCGCGTAATGCGAACCGAACAGGTCGCTTGAGAACAGGATGCGGTCCTCCTCCAGCCAGACCATCGTGTTGTCCGGCCAGTGGGCAAAGGGGATCAGGGTGAACTGCAGCGTTTTGTCGCCCAGGGAGAGCCGCTCGCCCTCCTTGACGACCCGGACCTTGTCCGGATCGAAGTTCAGATGCGTCGCCAGCATCTCCCGAACCTTTTCGCTGCCCACGACCTGGGCCATGGGGAAGCGGTTCAGGACAGCCGCATTGGAACCGGAATGATCCTGTTCGGTGTGCAGGGAGATGAGGTAGTCGATTTTCTCGACCCCGGCTTCCTTCAGGTTGTTCATCAGGACGTCGGTTTTCAGCGGGTCAACCGCATCGATCAGGGCCGTCTTTTCGCTGCCTTCGATCAGGTAGGCGTTATACGTTGTCCCATGCGGCGTCGGCATCAGGCAGTCGAACAGCTGGCGTTCCGGATGGCTGGCGCCGACTTCGAAAATCCTGTCTCCAATGGGCAAAACAGTCATGATGTTTCCACTCCTTTCACAGCGTTATGAAGGCGCACCCGAACATGGATGCGCCTTCATAAAATCTGTGTGTCGATCAGTCTTCCGGACTGAAGTCATCCTGGCTGGCACCGCACAGCGGGCACACCCAGTCTTCCGGAAGGTCCTCGAAAGCCGTGCCCGGATCAACACCGTTATCCGGATCACCCGCCTCCGGGTCGTAGACATAGCCGCACAAGTTGCATACGTATTTCTTCATGCCAAAAGCCCTCGCTTTCACAAGATATTACCATTATAACGATTTGACGCCCGTCTGACCACCGCAAATGTTACAGGGGCAGCAGCAGCGACTTGCCAAGGCGGGCCAGCTTCTCAGACGGCTTGTAGAGGACGAAACGCCGCCCGATCACCTGGACGACCTCGGCACCGACCGTCTGGGCCGCCTGGACGGCAATCGTCCGGACGGCCTCCGCGGCCGATTTGAGGACGACGGCTTTGACCAGTTCGTGTGTTGAGAGCAACTCGGCGAGGCTGTCGGTCATCGCCTGGTTCCAGGGTTCCTTGCCGACATGAAAGCTGGCTTCCATCGTGTTGGCGCAAGACCTGAGCCAGGCGCGCTGTTTGCTGCTGAGCATGGGATTCTCCTTCTCCTGTGTGATCAAGGATAATAATTGAATTCAAAACCGGCCAGGTCGACCAGATCGCCTTCCTGAATTCCGGCTTTTTCCAGGCTCTCGATGACGCCTTTGCGCCGGATCAGCCGCTGGAAATAATGCAGCGATTCATGCTGGTCGAAGTTGGTCGAGCGGACCAGGTTCTCGATCCAGTCGCCGCTGACCCGGTAGACGTCCTCCTCCCGCTTGATCTCAAAGAGCGGACCGGTTTCCAGGCGGTAAAGGGTTCGTTCCTTTTCCGGGTCGAAAAGCTGAACCGGCGGCAGGGATTGCACGGCGGCGGCCACTGCCTGGATCAGGGCCGTGACACCTTCCCCGATCGGCGCGCAGATGGGGAAAACCGGGCAGCCGCGTTCGCGCAGCGCGTTTTCGGTCTGCCGGAGCACCTCCGGATCGGCCAGGTCGGTCTTGTTCAGCGCGACAATCTGGGGGCGGCTGGCCAGGCCGGGGTCGTAGCTGGCCAGCTCGTTGTTGATCTGGTCGAAACCGGCCAGCGGCTCGTTGCCTGAATCGGGTGACATGTCGACCACATGCACCAGCAGGCGCGTGCGCTCGATGTGGCGCAAGAACGCCAGGCCCAGGCCAAGGCCCGTGTGGGCTCCGGCGATCAGGCCGGGAATGTCCGCCATGACGAAGCTGGTGTCGCCGACCGTGACCACGCCCAGGCCAGGCTCGACGGTTGTGAAAGGGTAGTCGCCGATCTTGGGCTTCGCCTCTGAAACGACAGACAGCAAGGTTGACTTGCCGGCGTTGGGGAAACCAACCAGGCCGACATCCGCAATCAGCTTGAGCTCGACAATCAGGTCGAGCGAATCGCCGGCCTCGCCGGCCCGCGCAAAGCGCGGAGCCTGGCGGACGCTATTGGCAAAATGGGTGTTGCCTTTGCCGCCCCGGCCGCCCTTGGCGATCACGGCGCGCTGGCCATCCTCAACCAGATCCGCCACGATGTGGCCGGTTTCCGCTTCCCTGACCAATGTACCGACAGGCACATCCAGTTCCAGGTTCTGGCCGCTGCGGCCATACTGCTTGCGGGTGCCGCCCTTCTGGCCGTGCTCGGCCTGGAACTTGCGCCGGTAACGAAAGGCCTGCAGCGTGCTCAGGCCGCTTCGGGCGACGAAAACGACATCGCCGCCGCGCCCGCCGTCGCCGCCGTCAGGTCCGCCGTTAGGGACATATTTCTCGGTATGGAACGACACGGCGCCGTCACCGCCGTTGCCGGCACTGACGGTCATGCGTACGCGATCAATAAACACTGTCTGGCCCTCCGCCTGAAAAAAAAATCCGGCCGTTTACGCGGCCGGACGAACGGCTTCGCGCCCGGCCGGTAAACTGGCCGGACAGGCGCCGTACCCTGCTGATATTCCGTTAGGATGCAGGATATACGCTGACTTGCTTCCTGGCTTTGCCAAGGCGCTCGAATTTGACTTGGCCGCTGATCTTGGCGAACAGCGTGTCGTCAGATCCCCGGCCGACATTTTCGCCCGGGTGGATTTTCGTGCCGCGTTGGCGAACCAGGATATTGCCGGCCAGCACCTGCTGACCGTCACCTTTTTTTGTGCCGAGCCGCTTGGATTCGGAATCGCGGCCGTTGCGGGTGCTGCCAACACCTTTCTTATGAGCCAGCAGCTGTAAATCAATGTAAATCATCTTGCAGGACCTCCTTGGTCTTGTCTGTGCCGAAAGCGGATGTAGCGGCTGCCGTAACTGGCCTGGATCTGCTTGCATCCGATGACCAGTGATTGCATCAGGAGCTTCGCCGTCTGGACCTGAACGCCGGTCAGCCCTGCCATGTCCGGCAGTGTGAAGCGGATCAAACCGTTTTCAAGCTGGCGCGGCGGGTCGATGCCGGCCAGTTCCTGCAGGCTGCCGATGGCGGTCTGCGCCAGAACCGATATGGCTGCGCAGATGATATCCGGACCGTCTGCGGCGTATCCGGCATGCCCCGAGGCGCTGAACGTTTCAATCCAGCCATCCGGGCCATGCTGCAGGTTAATCGTAATCATCTCAATGTGCGTGCGGCGACATCGGGCGGCGCCGCCTGTTGCCTGACCTGTCAGGCATTGATCTTGGTGATGCGGACGCGGGTGTATGGCTGCCTGTGGCCGTTCTTGTTGCGGTAGCCCTTCTTGGCCTTGTACTTGAAAACGATGATCTTCTTCTGTTTGCCCTGCTTGACGATTTCCCCGTCGACAACAGCGCCTTCCAGGCACGGTTCGCCCACTTTCAGGGTTTCATCGTCCGAATAGGCCAGAACCTGATCGAACTGGACGGCATCTCCAGATTCACCGGTGATTTTTTCGATAAACAGCTCGTCGCCGACTGAAACCCGGTACTGCTTGCCGCCTGTCACGATAACAGCGTACATAATGTGTTTTCCTCCTGTAATCAGTCTCGCCCATGCCAGGCAGTGCGCAAAGCGCAACATTTTAAGCCCGGCTGATGCGGTCACCGGGTTATCTTATCATCGCCCGGGTGGCTTGTCAAATGGATTTTTCAACCGTCACGGCCAAGGCCAATCATGGCCGGATCAGGGCAGGAGGATCGCCCAGCCCAGTAGGGTGACGCTGGCAGCCTGTATGATGGCTGCCAGGCCGGGATGATCCTGTCGCACCTGCAGGGCGCGGCAGGATCGCCGTCCCCAAAACAAAACGGCCAGGAAAAGGTATCCGGCTGCCAGCCAGGGCCAGCCGCCCGCTATGGCCGCGACAAGCGGCAAAGCCAGATCCACGGCGGTCCGGACCGGATGTGAACGCCTGCCGCCGGGTCCGAGCGGCAGGTTGAAAAGGATCAGGACGCCAAAGGCCGGCAGCCGCCAGCCCGGCATGGCCAGCCCGGGCAGGCAGGCCAGCACCAGGCCGAGCAAGACCGGCAGGAGGAGCCCGGCCACGGCCGGCAGCATTTCCGGCCAGCGGGGACGTTCCTGGCCGGCTGTTCCCCGGCGCATTTCGGGCCGGACGACAAACGTCCGCCACAAGATGTGGAGCCAGGCCTGCCAGCCGGGATACAGCAGGAGAAAAACAGCCGGCCACAGCGGTTGACCGGTTCCCAGCCGCTCGGCAAGCCAGGCTCCGGACGCGGCCAGGAGCAGGGCCGCCACGCTCATGCTCAGCTCCCCGCTCCAGGATACGGCCGGCTTTTGTTCCGGCTGCGGGTCTGGCTCAGCCAACGCGACAGCCAGCGGCGCTAAGAGGAGCAGCAGGCAGGCTGCTGCCAGCCGCGCCAGCCCGGCCAAAGCCGTTTGGGCCGCGGCTGCGGCGGGCATCAGGGCAGATGCGCCCTGAACAGGCTGCCTGTCGCGAATCTGGGCGGCCAGTTCGGCCAGCAAGGGCGGTGAAAATCGTTCCATAACGGCACTCAGGCCGGATAACTGCACCAGGCTGACACGCCCGTCGCTGCTCTGGAAGCCGATGCCGCCGCTCAGGGGCGACGCAACACCGTCGAAAACGGTCGCGTCTTCACCCGTAATGGTCTCAAAGAAGCGTTGCGGCGCGCGTTCGGCCGAAGGGCCGGCAAGCAGGACCAGATCGTATGTCAAGGGATCCGGAGCGGCAACCGTCGGCCATGGCGACGGATCGATCAGGGCCAGGCCGCGGATACCGAGCGACCGGGCCGCTTTGAGCAGGCCTTCTGCCTGATCGTTAAAACCGACCAGCCAGAGGTCCTGCCGCGCGCAGCCGGTCAGGTCGGCGGTTTGCGCGACGGCTTCTTCGAGTGACATTTGGGATCCGGCCGGCAGAAAGCCGCTGGGCAAACCGGCAGATGCCAGTGACGCACGCAGCAGCGCATAGCTTGGGGCGGAAGGAACGGAACCGACCACCAGCACGGCCTGCCCGGTCGGGGCGGCATCTGCGGCAGCGGAATAAACCGGTGTGCGCCTGAAGCCCGCCAGCACCGGCGAAGCAGCCAGGGCAGCCGCTGCGGCCAGCAGGCAGCAGAAAACAATGGCCGCCCAGATCCGGCGTCCGCGCTGCTGGATCAAGGCTGCGGGGCCTGGTCCGCCAGGCAGCCGGGACGGGCGTAAGCACGGGCGGTGGCGACGGCATGCTTCCAGGACTCGCGCCGCGTCTGGCGCTCGACCTGGCTCATGGCCGGCTCAAAAATCCGGTCCGCTTTGCGGATGGCCGCGACAGATGCCAGATCCGGCCAGACACCGGCAGACAGTCCCGCCAGGCAAGCGGCACCAAAAGCCGTGGTTTCGGTCAGCTGCGGGCGATCGACGGCGATATCGCTGATATCGGCCTGGAACTGCATCATCAGGTCGCTGACGCTGGCTCCGCCATCGACGCGCAGAACCGGAATCGGGCGGTGCGCATCGGCCTGCATGCAATCCAGCACATCCAGGCTCTGGTGCGCGATGGACTCGAGCACGGCTCTGGCGATCTGTTCACGGCCGCTGCCCCGGGTCAGTCCGGCCAGCATGCCGCGGGCCTGCATATCCCAGTGGGGCGCGCCCAAGCCGGTAAAGGCCGGCACGAACGTGACGCCGCCGCTGTCCGGGACCGACTCAGCCAGCTGGTCGCACTCGGGGGCACTGCGGATCATCCCCAGGCTGTCACGCAGCCACTGGATGGCGGAACCGGCATTGAACACGCTGCCTTCGAGGGCGTATTCCGGCCCGCTGCCCAAATCCCAGGCCACGGTCGTGAGCAGACCGTGGCCAGAGCGCACCGGCTGTTTCCCGGTGTACATCAGCAGAAAGCAACCGGTCCCATAGGTGTTTTTGGCCATACCCGGTTCAAAACAGGCCTGGCCGAACAAGGCGGCCTGCTGATCGCCGGCTACACCGCAGATCGGCAGGTTACCGGGCAGGATCATGGGATCCAGCGGCGCGATGATGCCCGAGGAGGGGACAATTTGCGGCAGCATGGCCCGCGGGATCGCCAGTTCCTTGAGCAAGAGGTCATCCCAGTCGCCGCTGACCAGGTTCATCAGCATGGTGCGTGACGCATTGCTCCGGTCCGTGACATGGCGGCGGTGACCCGACAGGTGCCAGATCAGCCAGCTGTCAATCGTGCCGGCCAGCACCTCGCCTTTCTCTGCCCGCGCACGCAAGCCGGGCAGGGACTCCAGGAGCCAGATCAATTTGGTTGCCGTGAAATAGGCGTCAATGACCAGGCCTGTCCGGGATCGGATCTCAGGCTCCAGGCCGGCTTCTTTGAGCCGGCTGCAAATCGCCGCGCTCCGGCGGCACTGCCAGACAATCGCGGGGTAGACCGGCCGGCCGCTGGCTTTATCCCAGACGACGAGCGTCTCGCGCTGGTTGGTCAGCCCGATACCAGCTATGCGGGCCGGATCAACCGCCGACTTGGCGATCGTGTCCTGCACGACGGCGATCTGCGTCTTGAGGATCTCTTCCGGGTCATGCTCGACCCAGCCCGGACGCGGATAGGACTGGCGGAACGGCTGCTGCGTGCTGCTGACGATCCGGCCGTCGTCGGCAAACAGGATGGCCCTGCAGCTGGTGGTTCCTTCATCGAGAGCGAGCAAATATGACGGCACGAAGATCAGTCCTTTCTTGTGCGAGCGTCTGCGAAACCTTCTTCGCGCCTCATTATAACATAGCCCGGCTGCCTGGGAGGCGTGCGCCGGGCTTGTCAGTCAAAGACGGTGCAGTAATGAAAAATCAGGCGTTATCAGGTTCCGCGGCGTGCTCCAGCTGAGCTTCTGCAACCTCAAGCGCTTCGAAGTATTTGCCAAGAACCTGTCCGGACAGTTTTTCGCGGAACTCGGAATTAATCGGGTGCACGATGTCCTTAAATTCGCCATCCTGAGTCTTGCGGCTGGGCATGGCGATGAAGTAGCCGTTGTTACCTTCGATGACCTTGATGTCGTGAACGACAAATGAATGGTCAAATGTTACGGACACAATAGCTTTCATTTTTCCTTCGCTGCCCATTTTCCGGATGGTGATGCTGGTTATTTCCATGATGACGCCTCCAGTCTTCTACTTTATGTCAGGTTAGGTTCGGCTTGCAAGCGTTATATGCGTGTAACTTATACAATTAATTATATCACGAATAACAAATGGTTTCAGCAGCGTCTGCCGGATAAATACGACAAATTTAAACCCCCCGTTTACTGCAAAATGATACACGATCGTGATCTGACTTTTCCGTAATCTGTGATACAATAAATCGGAAAGGATGGTGTTCCCTTCATGACGGAATGGCAAATGCTGCGGGCAGGTTCCCGTATCTTTTTTGTCGGCATCGGCGGTATCAGCATGAGCGGTCTGGCGGAAATCGCCCAGGCCGACGGTTATGTTGTGGCCGGTTCCGACCGCAACTTGAATCATCGCACCCAGTTTATCGCCGCTCGCGGCATCACGGTCAGGCAAGGCCATGATGCGGCCTGGATCGATCAGTTCGAGCCGGACCTGGTCGTGCATACCGCGGCGGTCCATGACGATAATCCGGAATTGCAGCGATCCCGCGAGCGCGGCATCACGGTCATCGACCGGGCACGCTTTCTCGGCTGGCTCAACCGCTCGTACAACCGGGTGGTCAATATAGCCGGTACCCACGGCAAGACCACCACCACGGCGATCTGCGCGCTGATCCTGATCGAAGCCGGCCTGGACCCGACCGTTCACCTGGGTGCGGAGCTGCGCCAGTTCCACGGGACGGTGCGCAACGGCAAAAACCGCGACCTGATGGTTTCTGAAGCCTGCGAATACATGAACAGCTTCCTGCAGTTCTATTCGACGACGGCTGCCGTCCTGAACATTGATTATGACCATGTCGATTGCTTTTCCAGCCTGGATGCGGTCATCGAGGCCTTCAGTACCTTCTCCGCTGCGCTGCCTGCCGAAGGCTTGCTAGTCATCCCCGATTTCGACCCGAATGTTGCCGCCATGCTGGACCGGCTCAGGCGCTCGGACCGCCCGATGCCGCGCCTGGCCACCTTCGGCTTCGATGACAGCCCGCCCGATTCAGACCGGCCGGTCCCAACCTACCAGTGCCGCGGCCTGTCCTACGAAGGCGGTCTGCCCCGTTTTGAAATCTGGCACGATGGGCGTTGCCGCTGCCATATCCGGCTGCAGGTTCCGGGCCGGCACAATGTGGCCAACGCGCTGGCGGCGGTCGCCTGCGCGCACCAGAACGGAGCGGATTTTGCCGCGGCCGAAACGGTTCTCAATCGCTACCAGGGAGCGGAAGGACGCTTTACCGAGGTGGGCCGCTACCGCGGCGCGCGCGTGATCGCCGATTATGCGCACCACCCGGCCGCAGCCCGGGTGACGCTGGCCGCAGCGAGGCTGCTCGACCATCGCCACTTGTGGGTCGTGTTTCAGCCGCTGACCTTCAGCCGCGTCAAGGTCTTGTTTGACGACTATGTCGATGCGCTCAAGGGAAGCGAACAGATCATCTTTTCCGAGATCTACAGCGACCGCGAAAAAAACACAGGGGAAGTCAGCTCGCGCATGCTGGTGGAGCGGATCAACGCCCTGGGCGGGCAGGCCTGGTTCGGCGAAAATTTCGACCAGATCAGGCAATGGCTGGACGACCGCGCCGGCGCTGAAGATGTCATTTTGGTCATGGGTCCGGAAAACATTCGCGATTTTGCCGATGAACTGACCGGCCGGACCAGCCACCTGGACGACTGACCTGAACAAAAAACCACCCGCTCCAGCTTGACTGGGCGGGTGGTTTTTTGTTGCGGCTAGCTCAGGGATTGGCCGGCTGCGGATCATCCGCCGGCGGCAGCGCCGGCGGTACCACCTCCGGTTTGTCCTCATCCGCGGTCTTGTTGTACTGCTGGTAGATTGACTCGAACTCACTGCCTTCGATTTTCTCTTTTTCAAGCAGCGTTTGGGCCATCGCCTGGAGCAGATCCATCTTCTCGGTCAGGATACGCTTGACATCTTCGTAGGCCTGGTCGATGATCAGCTTGACTTCCTCGTCGATCACGCCGGCCAGCTTCTCGCTGTAATTCTGGACATGGCCATAGTCCTTGCCCAGAAAGACCTCCGCATCGCTGCCAAACACGAGGTTGCCCAGCTTTTCGCTCATGCCGTACTTGGTGATCATGTCGCGGGCAATGCCATTGCAGGCCTGCAAGTCATTGGAGGCGCCGGTGCTGACCTCGCCGAAGATGAGCTCTTCGGCCGCCCGGCCGCCCAGTGAGATCATGATCTGGGCCATCAGCTGGTTGCGGGTGGCGTAATAGGTGTCTTCGTGCGGCTTGTGCGCCGTGTAACCGCCGGCGGCACCGGCGGGAATGATCGAGACGCGCTCGACTTTATCGGTCTCGGACACGCTGCGCAGGACAATGGCATGGCCAGACTCGTGGTAAGCGGTCAGTTTCCGCTCTTTCTCGCTGATGATGCGGCTCTTCTTCTCCGGGCCGATCATGATTTTGAAAACCGCTTCCGAAATGTCGGAATAGACGATCGACTTCGCACCCCGCCGGGCCGCCAGCAAGGCGGCTTCGTTGAGCAGGTTGGCCAGGTCGGCGCCCGTGAAACCAGGGGTGATCTTGGCGATCTCCCTGAGATCGACCGTCGGGTCGAGCGGCTTGTTGCGGGCATGTACCTTCAGGACTTCCTCGCGGCCCTTGATGTCCGGCCGCATCACCGTGATCCGGCGGTCAAACCGTCCGGGACGGAGCAGGGCCGGATCGAGGATGTCCGGACGATTGGTCGCGGCCATCACGATAACCCCCTCATTGGGGCCGAACCCGTCCATCTCGACCAGCAGTTGGTTGAGTGTCTGCTCGCGTTCGTCATGACCGCCGCCCATGCCGGCACCGCGATGGCGCCCGACCGCGTCGATTTCATCGATGAAGACGATACAGGGCGCATTCTTCTTGGCGTTCTCGAACAAATCGCGGACGCGCGAGGCACCGACGCCGACGAACATCTCGACGAAATCAGAACCGCTGATCGAGAAAAAGGGCACGCCGGCTTCGCCGGCCACCGCCTTGGCCAGCAGCGTCTTGCCAGTACCGGGCGAACCGACCAGCAGGATGCCGCGCGGGATCTTGGCGCCGAGATCGGCATATTTTTTGGGGTTCTTGAGGAAATCGACGACCTCGCGCAGCTCGTCCTTCTCTTCATCAGCCCCCGCGACATCCTGGAAGGTCACCTTATTCTTGGCGGGGTCGTTGAGTTTGGCCCGGCTGCGGCCGAAGCTCATGGCGTTGCGCCCGTCGCCGGCCTGGCGGGAATACGTGAACCAGATGAACGCGCCCATGCCGACGACCATCACCAGGATCAGGATGATGTTCAGCCAGCCCGTGATGTCGGTCGGTTCGATGTAGTCGTAGCTTTTGATCTTGCCGGTCGACTGAGCGTCGATCAGGATCTCAAGGTAGTCATCCAGCCAGAGCGGCGAAATCGATTTGCTGACTGTGCGCGCCGGAGTCGAATCGGTTTTGTCGTAATAGATGTCGACACGCGTTCCGACGACATTGACTTTGCTGACCCGGCCGCTGTTGATCTCATTGGTCAATTCCGATAGCGCGACCTGGTCAGGCTGGGTCATGCGTGACATGAAGAACGAGACGAAAATGATGATCGCCAGCAGGACGATGTAAAAGGACATCCCGTTCATGGCCCGTTTTGGTTTCATTGAGCTCCTCCTTGACTGTCGTCACTCAGAATCGAAATATCCGGCAGATTGCGGTACTTGCCGTCAAAATCCAGCCCGTAGCCGACGATGAATTCATCCGGGATCTGCATGCCGACATAATCAACCGTCACATTGACTTTGCGCCGCTCCGGTTTGTCGAAAGCCGTGCAGACGGCAATACTGGCCGGCTTGCGAGTTCCCAGCAGCTGCCGCAAATGATTGAGTGTCAGTCCGGTGTCGACAATATCCTCGACGATGATGATGTGCTTGCCGGTTATGTCCATGTCCAGGTCCTTGGTGATGCGGACAACACCCGAGGAGCGTGTCCCGCTGCCATAACTGGAAACGGACATGAAGTCGACCCGGCAGGGTATGGTCAGGCAGCGGGCCAGATCGGCCATGAAGACATACGCGCCTTTCAGGACGCCGATCAGGATGACTTCCCTGTCGGCGTAGTCGGCGGATATCTTTTCACCCAGACGCCGACACATCGCGGCGATCTCGTCGCGTCGAATCAGGATTTCCTTGACATACTTGGCCATTGTTCTGCTGCCTCCCGTTTTTGCCTGAAGCTTTATTTTACCTGAACGGCCGGCTTCCGGCCAGTGCATCCGTTACGTTTTTCACCCGTTTTCTCCAGTCGCAGCATGACCTTCCGGCCTTCGCCTTGATCCCCAGGCCGGACAACATACGGTTCGCCGCCGTCATGACCCGGAACCCAGGCTATCTCCGCGCCATCCGCCAGCACCAGGCAATGGTCCCGCTCCGCAGCGGGAACGTGCCGTTCCTGCAGGTATTTCTTCAGCGGCTTGCCGACCTGGCGGCGGACCGGATGGATCCGGTCGCCAGGCATCCGTGTGCGCCAGACGCAGGTGCGGATGCGGTCAAACCAGAAGCATTCCACTGCGCCATTATAAACGATCTCCTGGTCATTCTCAACGAATGCGGCCGTCACGCGGACCTGGCAGGGGGCGAGCACCATGCTGGAAGGAACAACCAGCGGAACCGGGCAGGGCATCGCCTCGGGTGCGGCTGCGGGGTCAGGCCTGTTCCGGATCCGGAACAAGCCGTCTTCCAGGCTCAAGACATGGCCGTGCGGCAGATCGAGCTGTTGCCCGGAACGGGCCCGGTCAAGCCAGTTTTGCCAGGCCAGCACATGCTTCCGGCCCAGGTCCTGGCCGTGACCGGTTGCCAGGCGCCAGTACCGCCGCATGACGCGGGCTTGCAGAGCCGGGTGCAGCGCACGCAGTCCGGCGGCATCCAGCGCGTCCAGGCGCAGGCAGGCAGCCAGCTGCTTTTCACTGGCCAGTTCCAGGAAATCCTGATCGCCGGCCAGGTTGGCCGCCGCGCGCCCGAGCAGCACAACCGGGTCGTAACCCAGGGCCGCCTGCCAGGTCGGCAGCACCTGGTGGCGCAGGCGGTTGCGGATGGTGAAGTCCTCGTCGTTGCTTTGGTCGTGGCACCAGGCAAGTGCGCGCGACTCGAGATAGCGTTCCAGTTCGCGCCTGCGGCAGGCAAGCAAAGGCCGGATCATGAAGCCGTCCAAAGGCCGCATGCCGACCAGGCCATCCAGACCGGCGCCCCGGCCCAGGTGGAGCAGGACCGTCTCTGCCTGGTCGTCCAGGTGGTGTGCCAGGGCGATCCGGATCGGCCGCCCGGCCGCTGCGTTCGCGTCAGCCAGTTCGCGGAAGATGGCCCTGCGGGCTTCCCGGGCGGCCATCTCCAGGCCCTGGTGTTTTTCGGCAGCCAGCTGGCTGACGGCGACGGCACGGGATTGGAACGGGATGGCCAGGCGTTGGCAGCACGCCTCGACGAAAGAACAGTCGCGGTCAGCTTCAGGCCCGCGCAGGCCATGGTGGATGTGCAGGCAGCTGAGCGAAAACGAGAGGTCCTGACGCAGTCCATGCAGCAGATGGAGCAGGGCCAGCGAATCGGCGCCGCCGGATACGGCCGCCACGATGTGGCTGCCAGGTTCGATCAGGCGATGCTCCAGAATAAACTGGCAGACCTGCTCCCGCAAAGGATCCGCGCTGTCAGAATCGGGTGTCTTCCGGCAAGTCATGCCGAATAGGGAGGCGGTTCTCTGGGGATCCGCCCGTCGTCCTTCTCGAAGAACAGCGTGTATTTCGGCCACCAGCCCAGCTGCAGGCTGCCGGTCGCCCCCTGGCGGTTCTTGGCGATGATGATCTCGGCGTCTTCCGTTTCCGTGACGGCTTGATCGGTGGCGTAGTATTTCTCGCGATACAGGAAGATGACCACGTCGGCATCCTGTTCGATGGCACCTGAATCGCGCAGGTCAGACAACAGCGGTTTTTTCTCGGAGCGCATCTCGCAGGCACGGCTCAGCTGGGACAAGGCAATGACCGGTACCGACAGCTCGCGGGCCATGATTTTGAGCGTTCTTGAAATCTCAGATATCTCCTGCTGGCGGCTCTCCGTGCGCGACTGGCTGGCGTTCATCAGCTGCAGATAGTCGACAATGATCAGGCCCAGCTTGTTCTCGAGCTTGAGCTGACGGCACTTGGACATCATCTCCATGACGCTTGTGCCGGACCGGTCGTCGATGTAGATCGGGGAAGCGTAAAGCGGCGGCAGGGCCCTGGCAATTTTTTCCCAGTCCTCCGGCTGCAGTTCGCCGGTGCTCAGCGACCTGGCGTTGACCAGCGACTGGCTGGAGAGCAGCCGGTTGCTGATCTCCTCCTTGGACATTTCGAGACTGAAAATGGCAGCCGGCACATGGTACAGCGTCGCCGCTTTCTGGGCGATATTGAGGGCAAATGCAGACTTGCCCATTGCCGGGCGTGCCGCGACGATGACCAGGCCCCCCGGGCGCAGGCCGCCCAGGATGCGGTCCAGCTGGCTGTAACCGGTCAGGACCGTCTTCTGGCGCGGCTGGCCGCGGGCGATCGCCGCCAGTTCGTTGACCGTTCGGCCCATAATGTCCTTGATGCTTTCGAAGCCGCTGATATCGCGGTTCTCGCGGATCTCGTAGATCCGCTTGGCTGCCACATCCAGCAGCATGTCCGCATCGTCCGGGTCGTTGTAGCACAGGCCAGAGATCTCCTGCATGGTACTGATCAGGCGGCGCAGGATCGCTTTCTGGCGCACCAGGTCCGCGTAGTGGGCGGCATTGGAAACCAGCGGTGCTGCATCCGGCAGCGAGCTGATGTAGGACATGCCGCCGGCCTGCTCCAGCTGGCCGCGGTTTTCCAGCAGATCGGTAACCGTGACAATGTCGACCGGCTTGCTGTCCATGTAAAGCGTGCAGATGGCATCGTAGATCATGCGGTGCTGCGGCCGGTACAAGTCCTCGGTCTTGAGCATGGCCGTGATCTCAGCCAGCGGCCGTTCGCCGGACAGGGCGCAGCCCAGGACGGACTGCTCGGCCTGCTGGTTACTCGGCGGCACCAGGGCACCGGTCGGCTTTTTCAGATCATCTGGCGCCATGAACAACCTCGCTCATGCTTCCGCGACCACGCGGATCTTGAACCGGGCGATCACATCCGCGTGCAGGCGGGCGTCCACATCGTAGTCGCCCAGCGTCTTAACCTGGCTGTGGATGGTGATGCCCCGTTTGTCCACCTTGTGCCCGGCTTTGTCCAGGGCAGCGGCGATGTCCATCGTCGTCAGCGAGCCGTAGAGCCGGCCGCCTTCACCGCATTTGATCGGCAGCGTGATGACCTGTCCGTCGATACTGGCCTTGATCTCGCGCGCCTGGGCCAGTTCGCGCGCCTGGCGGGCTTTTTCCGCGGTCTTGCGGGTCTTGACCACGTTCAGGTTGGCCGGCGTCGCTTCGAGCGCCAGTTTTTTGTGAAAGAGAAAATTGCGGGCATAGCCGTCGTGGACCTCGACAATGTCGTCCACCTTGCCCAAGCCCTTGACGTCTTCAAGCAGGATCACCTTCATGCTGCGTCCCTCCTGTCTGCGGACCCTCGTCCGTCCTGTTCATGTCTTCGTATTGTAACATATAACGCGTCTTGCCGGCAGTGCCGGGCCCGCTTTAAAAAAGCAAAACCGCGGATTCTCGAGGAGAAAATCCGCGGCTGGACTTCGGGGCACATCCGGATTATTCGCCGGAAAAGGGCAACAGGGCAATATGCCTGGCCCGCTTGATCGCGATGGTCAGCTCACGCTGATGCCGGGCACAGTTGCCGGACATCCGCTTGGGCAGGATCTTACCGCGTTCGGAAATGAATTTGCGCAGTCTGCCGGTGTCCGTGAACTCAATAAGCTCAATCTTATCGGCACAGAACGTACAGACCTTGCGCCGCGAACGTCTTTGACGCATCGGGCGGGAACCATCGCGGTCTCCGTCCCGGCCGCCGCCACGTCTCATATCTGCCATGGGATTATCTCCTTTCGTAAAGTAAGGTCAGCAGATCAGATATCAAAAGGCAGTGTGGTATCGTCGTCTGAGCCCGGGAAGAACCCGTCGCCGCCCGTATTGGCGGGCTGGGCGTTTGTCTGGCCGGCCGGCTCGCCGCTGTCGCTGCTGCGCTTGGATTCCGTGAAGTAGACTTCATCCGCGATCACTTCCGTGACGGAATGACGCTTGCCTTCCGTATCATCCCAGCTTCTGGTCTGAATGGTGCCGACAACGGCCATCCGCGAACCCTTGCGGAAATACTTGGCGCAAAACTCCGCCTGCTGCCGCCAGGTGACAATCGGAATAAAATCCGCCTGCCGCTCACCGCTCGCATTCTTGAAGCGGCGATCCACGGCCAGCGTGAACGAACACACCGGAATCTGGCTCGCCGTCGTGCGCAGCTCAGGATCACGTGTCAATCGGCCCATCAAAATTGCTTTGTTCATAACACTTTGCCTTTCTGACTGTCTGTTCAGTCGTCTGTGCGGACGACGAGGTACCGCAGGACGCCTTCCGTTATCTTGAGCACGCGCTCAAGCTCTTTGGGGAACTCGGTGTCCGCACAGAAATCAATCAGGACATAATGTCCCTCTTTCTGGTCATTGATTTCATAAGCGAGCCTGCGCTTGCCCCAGACATCGACCTTCTCCACCGTAGCGGAAGCTGCAACAAGCGCCTCGATCTTTTCAGACGTCGCTTGGATCGCCTCTTCACCCATGGCGGGATTCAGAATGTAGATGACTTGGTATTTTCTGGCCAATCGTATCACCTCCTCCTGGACTTGCGGCTCTGCTGCTGGCAGAGCGAGGATTAATCAGCTGTGTAGAGACACAGCACAGAAAACTATAGCATGACGATTGGTTTCCGTCAAGCCAAAATCCGGGGTCGCGGCGAGTCGGGCAAGCGGCTCAAAGCAGGTCGTCCAGCTCCATTCTGCCGGACGATGGCGCCTTTGTCATCGGGCTGCAGACCATTTATCCGCCTTTTTCCAGAAATGCCCGGATCAGCTGTTCCAGTTTAGCAGCGGTCTGCTGGTAGTGCAGGATGCTGCCGTCGAACGGGTCGGGGATGTCCGCTTCGGGCCGGCCGGCCGCCTCGCCGAGCGTCTGGATGCGGTCCGCCAGGTCCGGCCTGGCGGCCTGAAGGGCCTCTTTTTGCAAGCCCGTCATGGTCAGAATGTGACCGGCTTCGTCCATCAGGTCGTCGGTCAGGCGGCGCGCGCGATGCGACGCCAGGCTGATCTGGTAGTCTTGCTGCAAGGCGATCCGGGCACCGTCCGAGGCCGGCTCGCCGGGATAGGCCGCCAGGCCGGCAGATACCCCCGGGGCAGCCGACGGCTCGCGCAGCAGGTTGTAGAGGGCGGCGGCCATCGGACTGCGGCAGGTATTGCCCGCGCAGACAAAAAGAACCGGAGCTGCCGGGCTTGAGGCCTTGCGCAGGCGGTTCATGTAAGCCAGGCCAACCCCGTCTTCCGGCAGGCCTTCGGCAAAGATGATGTCGCAGGCCAGGTGATCGAGCAGGCGCAACCCGTCAAACAGGCGGCGGCTGGCCGCGACCGGGTCAGGGACCGGTCCATAGGCCAGGCTGACGCAGGTACCGGGCGGCAGCGGCGTCACGGCTTTCGCAGGATCATCCAGGCGGATGCAGTCCGTTCCCAGCCCGTCAAGGCTTGCCCGGCAGGCAAACAAGCCGGCCCGCTTGCCCCGCCCGGTCCAGGTGAGGATCTGGCCGGCCAGCGCCTCGCGCTCTCCCGGCGACGCGGGCGGCTGGAAAACGAGGACGCGAGCCCTGGGCGCGTAATGGCGGTATTTCATGCCAGGCGACCGGGGGGCGTCGGCATCGTCTGCCGTTGGCTCCGTTGGCACCGGCAAGCCGGCAACGGCGGCGATGTCAGCCGCCGTGATGCTGCCCGGCCGCAAAATAACCGGGCGTCCCGTGCTCAGGTCGAGAACCGTCGATTCGAGCCCGTACTGGCAGGGACCGCCGTCGATCAGGAACGCGATGCGATCGCCGAGATCCTCCAGCACATGCCAGGCCCGTGTCGGGCTGGGCAAGCCGGAGCGGTTGGCCGAAGGGGCGGCGACCGGCACCCGGGCCAGCTGGAGCAGCCGACGGGCGACAGGGTGGGCCGGAAAGCGAACCGCCACCGTATCCAGGCCGGCCGTGACAATGTCGGGGACCGTGGCCGCGCGGGGCAGGACGAGTGTCAGCGGGCCCGGTGCAAAAGCGTCCAGCAGCCGCAGGGCCAGCGGCGGGATATCCCGCGCCACGCTGCTCAACTGGTCGGGATCGGCCAGGTGGACGATCAGGGGATTGTCCGGCGGCCTGCCCTTGACCGCGAAGATGCGGGCGACCGCCGCCGGGTCGTTGGCATTGGCGCCCAGTCCATAGACCGTTTCGGTCGGAAAGGCCACCAGCTGGCCGTGCCGCAGAGCCTTGGCCGCAGGGAGCAGCTGTTCGTCCTCGATCCGTTCGGGATCGACGCGGATCACCTGGAGTCCTTTTTTTCCCGTGCTCATGGTCTGGCCTCGCCCTGGCGCTGCTGGCTTTTAGCTTCTGTCATCAGAGCCTGGATGATTTCATCGATATCGCCGGACAGGACGCTTTCCAGCCGATAGAGCGTCAGCCCGATGCGGTGGTCCGTGACCCGCCCCTGGTGGTAGTTGTAGGTCCTGATCCGTTCGCTGCGGTCGCCCGTGCCCACCTGGCTGCGCCGGTCATCGGCGATCGACCCGGTCTGATAAGATTGCTCGCGTTCCAGCAGCCGGGCCTTGAGCACTGCCATCGCCTGGTCCTTGTTCTTGTACTGCGAGCGCTGGTCCTGGCAGGTCACCACAATGCCGGTCGGCTTGTGGGTGATGCGGATGGCCGAATCGGTCTTGTTGACGTGCTGGCCGCCGGCGCCCGACGCTCTGAACGTGTCGATCGCCAAATCGTTGGGGTTGATCTCGATCTCGACATCATCTGCCTCCGGGAGCACGGCGACCGTTACGGTCGAGGTGTGAATGCGGCCGCCGGACTCCGTGACCGGCACGCGCTGCACGCGATGCACGCCGCTTTCGAAGCGCAGGCGCGAATAGGCGCCCTGCCCCTCAACCAGAAACACCACTTCCTTAAAGCCGCCGATCTCCGTCTCATGGACGTCGACCAGCTGGACATGCCAGCCCTTGCTTTCCGCGTACAGGCTGTACATGCGGTAGAGCACCGCGGCGAACAGGGCCGCTTCATCACCGCCGGCGCCGGCCCGGATCTCCATGACGACATTGCGCGCATCATTGGGGTCCTTGGGGCTGACCGCTTCGTTCAGGCGGTCTTCCAGTTCACGCAGCTGCGCGTCCTGCATAGACAGCTCGTCGCGAACCAGTTCCCTGAACTCCTGGTCGTCTGAATCGGTGAGCAGGCGGCGATGCTGGTCGATCGCCGTGCAAAGATCAATCCATGCCTGGTAATCGTGCACAACCGGTTCCAGGTCGGCATGTTCCTGGACCAGACGCAGGTAACGGCCCTGGTCCGCGATGACGGCAGGGTCGGCCAGCAGGATATTCAGTTCATCGAGTCGGTTCGACAGAACCTTCAATTGCTCGAACATGGCAAGCGGGTCTACTCCTCTGTTTTATTATTTTTTACGTTTTCCTTCCGCAGCCGGTTCCGCCTTCTCATCGGCGGCCGCCAGCCGGTCCAGAACCCCGAGCAGCTTTTCCACGACCAGCACGCGCAGCCTCGCCTCCACACTCAGCTCGAGAGCCAGCTTGCGCAGCGCCGTGCGCTGCTCCTGCCCGCTCAGGTCCTGGGCTTGCAGCCGGCTCAGGTTGTCCCGCACTTCGGACGTGCTGGTCTGCAGGCAGTGATCGTGGACCTGCAGGAAATACGGGTAGAGCCGGGCTGCGTCGCCCGGAGCGCGGCAGCCGTCCAGCAACCGGTTCAGGTCCTGCATCGACAGGACCGGTTTGAGGGTGGCGATGATCATCAGCAAAGCCAGATGGACAGGATAGTATTTCTTGCCTTCGGCGCGCGGGATCAGGTCGTCCTTGATGTAGTTGTTGATCATCGCGGCTGTCAGCAGCCGGTCCTGCTCGTCTTTGCTGTACAAGACCAGCTGGCGGTCGATGTATGTCTGAACCTGGTCCATGTAGAGCCCGATATCCGGCAGCATCGGCCAGTCGGCCATCTGGCTGCCTTCCAGGCGCTCCAGCCAGTCCAGCAGCGGTTCAAGTGCGTTCGGCATCACGGTCACGCTCCTTTTTTCGGTCTGTCGGCAAGTGCGGCGGAGCAGCATGCAGCCGGACCACCTTGCCGGCTGGCTGCGCGGTCCTGGTCGCGGACAATTTTTCGGCTGCCGCCCCAGATGGCGCCGGTTCGTCCTGGACCGCCTTGACGGCTTTTTCCAGCTTGGCTCGCGCCAACTGGACAACACGTCCGCAGGTCAGGCACTTGAGCGTTATCTCGGCCCCTGTGCGCGCAACCTGCCAGAGAAAGCTGCCGCAGGGGTGCTGCTTTTTCATCCGCAGGATTTCACCGGTCTGGAAAGGATACAGGTGAAAACGCCCTGGCATGGAAAGTCCTCCTCACCGTACCGCCTGTCCGGCGGTGACGCGTAAATGTCCGCCAAAATCAAGCACCGCCGGACGGACGGCAAAACCTTGTGCTGACAGTATAGCAGAAATGGCGTCAGCCTGGTCGTAACCGTGCTCGAGAACCAGGAACCCGTCGCGGCGAAGATGCGCCGGTGCCTGGCCGGCCAGGCGCCGGTAGAACGCCAGGCCGTCCGGACCGCCGTCCAGGGCCATCCGCGGTTCATGGACGCTGACTTCGGGCATCAGGTGATCGATCTGGCCGCTGGGGATATAGGGCGGATTGGCTGTAACCAGGTCATAAGGGTCTTCGTCTCCGGGAAAGAGATCCGCCTGGATCACCCGCAGCGCGACGCGTTCAGGCAGCAAACGGCTGTTTCTGCGCGCCCAGGCCAGCGCGTCGGCCTCGCGGTCGACCAGGCTGAGCCGGACCCGATAGCCGTCCTGGTCCAGCTGCCAGGCCAGGCAGATGCCGATGGCGCCGGAACCGGTACAGGTGTCAAGCAGCCGGACTTCGCCTCGGCTGCCCCGCTCGGCCAACAGGCGGCGGGCTGTCTCAACCAGCACCTCGCTGTCCGGGCGCGGCACGAGCGTTCCGGGCCCGACAACAAAATCCAGGCCGCCAAACGCGGTCTGGCCCAGGATGTAGGCAAGCGGTTCGTGTCCGGCGCGGCGTACCGCCCGCCGGCGCAGCTGTTCGGCCTGTTGCAGCGATACCCGGTGTTCAGGTTCGGCCAACAGCCGGGAAACCGGCCAGGCCAGCGTTCCCGCCACGATCAAAAGCGCTTCGTGCTGCGCCTCGGCCAGCCCGGCCAAGGCCAGCTGTTCAGCTAATTCGCGGCGAATGGACCTGATGGTCGCCACGTCTTCCCGGGAACTCACCAGCGGTCGCTGTCGATCCGCATGGGCCTGACGGCATCCAGCGCGGCGATGGCGACTTCCAACATGCTGTCGTCGGGCTCAGCCGTGGTCAAGCGCTGCAGCCAGAGGCCTGGGGTGGAAATGGCGCGGGTCAGGGCGTTGTCATACCGGCCGGCCAGGCGGATGATCTCGTAGGCGATGCCGGCAACCAGCGGTACCAGGGCAAATCGGATCAGCAGGTTCAGCCAACGGCCCCACCAGCCGACCAGCGTGAAGATGATGATGCTGATCAAGATAACCAAAAACAGGAAAGCCGTGCCGCAGCGGGGATGGAAACGGCTGAAAGCGCGTGCGTTATCAACCGTCATTGGCTGCTGGGCTTCGTAACAGGCAATGGTCTTGTGCTCCGCGCCGTGGTACATCCAGACGCGCTGGATCTCTTTCATCCGGTTGGCCAGCGCCAGGTAGCCGATAAACAGACCGATCCGGATCAGGCCCTCGATCAGGTTCAGCAGGACCGTCGTGCCGCGACTTGCGCCTTCCCGGCCCAGTCCGGTCAGCTGGCTGATGCCGGAGGTCAGCAAGTTGGGCAGCAGGATGAACAGCGCGACAGAAAACAAAATACCGACCGTCGCCGATCCGTAAAGCATCAGCTGGGGATGCCGGCCGAGAAACGCGTCGATGCGCTGGCCGATTTTACCTGGTTTGGCCTCTGGGCTTTGCTCCGGCTGCGTTTCGTCGTCCGCCAGCTCCGCGGAGCGCAGCAGAGCCTTGGTCCCGCTGACCAGCTGCCGGAACAACCGGATGCCGCCGCGCACAAACGGCCAGTTGGCCAGTCCGCTGAACGCGACCATCGGCATCGCCTCGACCGCGATGGTTCCGTCGGCAAGCCGCACCGCCATCGCCTTTTTCTCCGGCCCGATCATCATCAGGCCTTCGATCAGGGCCTGGCCGCCGATCGTCGTCTTGCGCCGGCACGAAGTGGCTTCTGGATCCTGTTGATCGATTTCATTCTTTTTCATCGCAACCCCTCGTCATGCCTGCTGATGCAAAAAGGAGGTCTGACTTTCACCAAACCTCCCCCCGGCAGCAGCTTATTTCTGTTCCATGCGCTTTTTGAACTTGTCAACCCGCCCGCCGGTGTCAACCAGCTTCTGGCGGCCCGTAAAAAACGGGTGACACTTGGAGCAGATATCCACGCTGAGGTTCTGCTTGATCGATCCAGTCTCAAAGGTCTCGCCGCAGGCACACTTGACCACGGCTTTGCCATATTTAGGATGGATACCTTCCTTCATGTTCGTTTCACCTCTCTACAGATGCGGCGCGTATCCTCGCTTTGCGCCCCGACACGTATGCCGCACCAGAATCAGACATTGCGGAGTCGATTCTATTACACTTTTCACGCCTTGTCAATCGTCACCGTTACTGGCCGTGCCATAGCGGCGGTAGTTGCTGTTATAGCCGGTGGTGTTGTAGGATCCGCCGCCCCCGGGATTGCTGTTGCCGCCCTGTGTCTGGCCGGGGCGGTTGCCGCGCATCGCCTCGAAGACATTCTTGTCATTGAACGAGACGTTCACCGACGAGATAAAGTGCTCGTTGTTTTTCGTTTTCAGGAGCAGGTTGATGATCGCCTCCGTGACGGCTGACGTGTCCAGCTGCCCAAACGCCTTGCGGATCGTCCAGACCGCATCGAGCTCGCGGGTGTTCATCAGCAGTTCCTCGCGGCGGGTACCGGACTTGTTGATGTCGATGGCCGGGAAAATGCGCTTCTCGGACAGCTTGCGGTCCAGATAGACCTCCATGTTGCCCGTCCCCTTGAACTCTTCGAAAATGACCTCGTCCATGCGCGAACCGGTTTCGATCAGGGAGGTGGCGATAATCGTCAGGCTGCCGCCGTTCTCGATGTTGCGGGCCGCGCCGAAAAAGCGCTTCGGCCCGTACAGGGCACCCGGATCAAGCCCGCCGGACAGCGTCCGTCCGGTCGGATTGATCGTCAGGTTGTAGGCCCTGGCCAATCGCGTCATGCTGTCGAGCAGGATCATGACGTCCTGTTTCAGCTCGACCAGGCGCATCGCCCGCTCGAGAACCAGTTCGACCACCTTGGTATGGTTTTCAGGGGTTTTGTCAAATGTCGAGTAAACCACCTCGCCGTTGATCGAGCGCTGCATGTCCGTCACTTCTTCCGGACGCTCATCGATCAGGAGGACGATCAGCTTGGTGTCGGGGTTGTTGATGCTGACGGCATTGGCTATCTTTTGCAGCAGGATGGTCTTGCCGGCTTTAGGCGGCGAGACGATCATGCCGCGCTGGCCTTTGCCGATCGGTGCGACCAGGTCGATGATGCGGGTCGACAGTTCGTTGCGGGTCGTTTCAAGGATAAACCGTTCGTCCGGATAAATCGGCGTCAAGCGGTCGAAATGGGGCCGGCGAATCATTTTCTCCGGCGGCATGCCGTTGACATCCTTGATATAGAGCAGGGCCTGGTAGCGGTCATTCTCCCGCTGCAGACGGACCGGACCGGTGACGAAATCACCCGGGCGCAGGCCGAAACGGCGGATGTATTGCGGCGGCACATAGATGTCCTTGTTGCCCTGCAAATAGTTGTCCTTGCGCAAGAAGCCGTAGCCGTCCGGCATGATCTCCAGAACACCGCCCTGGACATCCGTGCTATCCGGCGCAGGTTTGCGGGCCTGATCGGCCGGCGAGTCGGTTTTTTCCGTTTGCTGCTCCGCGGACTCGGCCGCCTGTGGCTCAGCTTGAATCTTTTCTTCCGGGTCAGGCTGCGGCTCAGGTTTTTCAGCGGGTTCGCTTGCCGGTTTCTCCGGCCGGACAAGCTGCTCCTGGGGGCGGGTACGCGGTATGCGGGTCATCGGCCGGGCCGGCCCGGGCCTGGAGCGGCGTCCATCGCGAGGTGCTGACACCAGACGCTGCGCAGCCGACTCTTCCTTTTCTGAGGCGGCTTCCGCGCCTTCCGGCGAAGCTTCGTCACCGGTGTGCGGGTCAGTCATAACCGCAGGCGCTGGAGCCGGCGCGGGAACCGGTTCGGGGGCCGGTTGAGGAACCGCTTCGGCAACCGGTTCAGCTGGCGCTTCCTGGGCTGCGGTATGTTCAGGCTGCGCTTTTTTGGCGGCAGGCTTTTTCCGTCGCGGGACCGCCTTTTTCTTTTCAGGTTCAGGAGCCGGCTCGGGGGACGGCTGGACAGCCTGGTCCAGGGTCAGCTGCTGGCTGTCGGGCTGACCGGCCTTTTTTGCCGGTTTCCGGCCAGGTGCCTTGCGCCGGCTGCGCGTCTCCGGCTTTTCCGGCACGCTTGCCTGCGCGGCCGCAGGTTCGCTTTCAGGCTCGGCCGTTTTGCTCTCGGCGGCCGGCTCCGTCTTGCCGGCCGGCAATCCAGCGGCACGCTCGTTTTCCTGCTCAAGGAACTGAATCAGCTTGTCCTTGGTCATGCGCTGGGCCTTTGACCTGGTCAGCAGGCCGGCGATTTGGGCAATGGTCACAAGATCTTCCTTGCTCTTGCCGGCCATTTTAATTGATGGCATGGTATCACCTCGTATGAGCTGCCTGAAGCAGCTTAAATGCTGGGATTGACAGACTATCCATAAACACACGAGCAATTTGACCGAAGGTTTGTCAGATCAGAATAAGACGACGTGTGGCAGACAGAAATTGTCATCAGGAATTAACTTAATTATAAAACGTGCGCAAAATGGCGTCAAGACAGCGTCCGTCGATTCAGACATAATTTTGCAAATTACAATAGATCAGCCCTGCCGGCACCTGCCGTTTAGGCATAAAGGCAAAAGCCGGCTGAAACCAGCCGGCTTTTGCGGATAGGATTGCCGTTAAAAGTAAAATCAACTGTCGCTGAGGGCGGCGAATTTGTCCATCATGCCCAGCGCCTTGCCTGTCCCGATGGCTACGCAGGAGATGGCGTCGTCGGCGACGACGACATCGATCCCGATCTTGGCGGCCAGCATGCGCTCCAGTCCGTAGATCAGCGAACCGCCTCCGGTCAATACGATGCCGCGCTGGCTGATGTCGGCCATCAGCTCGGGCGGGGTCCGCTCCAGCACGGAATGGACGGCTTCGAAGATCTGGGCGACCGGTTCTTCGAGCGCCTCGAGCATTTCGGTCGAGGTGACCGTTATCGTCGCCGGCATGCCGGTGATCAGGTTGCGGCCGCGCACCTCCATCGTCAGTTCCTCGTCGCGGGGATACGCGCAGCCGATGTTGATCTTGAGTTCTTCGGCGGTCCGTTCGCCGATCAGGATGTTGTGCTTGCGCCGGACATGCTTGACGATCGCCTCGTCGAACCGGTCTCCCGCAACCTTGAGCGAAAAATCAACCACCGGCTGGCACAACGAGATGACCGCGATGTCGCAGGTGCCGCCGCCGATGTCGACGATCATGCTGCCGCAGGCCTTGGTGATGTCAATGCCGGCCCCGATCGCCGCCGCGATCGGCTCGCGGATCAGGAACACATCCTTGGCCCCGGCATGCTTGCAGGCGTCTTCAACCGCCTTCTGTTCGACCGGCGTGATCACGCTGGGCACGCAAACCACGATCGTCGGTTTGAAATAGCGGGCCAGCACGCCTTTGCAGACACGGCCAATAAAGGCTTTGAGCATGACTTCCGTCACCTTGAAGTCAGAGATGACGCCGTCGCGCAGAGGGCGGATCGCGTCAACAATGCCGGGCGTTCTGCCCAGCATCAGGCTGGCGCTTTCGCCGACGGCCAGCACCTTGCCGGTCTTCGAGTTGATGGCAACCACGGACGGTTCGCGCAGGACAACTCCTTTACCCTTGACATAGATCAAGACGGACGCTGTTCCCAGGTCAATACCGATATCCATACCTAATCCCATATGACAACCTCTTTCATGTATGAAATCAGCTGGACAGCCCGTGCG
Source organism: Clostridiaceae bacterium (assembly GCA_012523135.1). Taxonomy (GTDB): domain Bacteria; phylum Bacillota; class Clostridia; order Saccharofermentanales; family UBA5734; genus JAAYBY01. The sequence goes on along the minus strand of JAAYJD010000142.1, from coordinate 65,567 downwards.
GACCGGACATCCGTCCGCGCAGCGGCCCCAGCTGACAATATCTTTGTGAACACTGCGTTACAATGATACAATAGGTTCACGAGATTATCAACACGATTCGGCCCCCGAACCGGCCGGTTAAACCCGGAAAGGATCTTTCGTGCATGCTCAAGCTGATCGCCTGTCTCCTGATGCTCATCGACCATGTCGGCTTTTATTTCGCCGATCGGCTGCCGCCAGGCCTGGCGGTGGTGATGCGCGCCGCCGGACGACTGGCCTTCCCCGTTTTTGCCTGGCTCGTGGCCAGAGGCTACACCCGTACGCGCAACCCGCTGCGCTATTTTATCCGCATGTGCGCGTTTGCGGTCGTTTCGGAAGTCATCATCCGGGCCGGCCATGCCCTGATCGGCCTGAACCTGGACGGAACGAACGTGATGGTCACGTTCGCCCTGGCGCTGGTTGTCCTGTCTGGCTACAGCCTGGCCACGCGTTCCTTCTGGGACATGATCGCCAGCCTGCGCCCGATCTCACCGACGGCGCACACGGCGCCCACGCCGCCGCGCTATGACGTACGCCTGAATCCGCGCGGCCTGTCGCTGGATCCGCGCATCGGGCTGCCGGTCGGCATCCTGGCGATCCTGGCCGCGGCCGGCGCCGCGCTCTGGCTCAAGCCCGACTACGGGTTCTATGGGCTGGCGGCGGTTCTCCTCTTCCATGTCATCCAGGAGCAGGCCGAGCCTGAAGACCAGCTCAAGCGATCGGTTCAATTCTTCATCCTGCTCAACGCGCTGTTCATCCCGGTGCGCTTGTTCCTGATGCACTGGCCGCTGGACTGGACGATCCTGCAGTGCCTGTCGGTTCTGGCCCTGCCCCTCTGCCTGCGTTTTGACAAGGAGCGCCGGCCCGGACCGGTCCTGAAGTATTTCTTCTATGTCTTTTACCCGCTGCACATTTTCCTGTTGTCGCTCCTGCGCTCCCTTCTCCCTTGATGAAATCAGGCCGGCAATCTGTTAAAATAGGGCAAACATGGGCTGGGAAAGAGGTAATCAGCATGGCATACTCCGTCGACATCGACCGCAAATGGCAGCAGAAATGGGAAGAAAGCGGACTGAACCGCTTCCATCCCGAACACGTGGATCGCAAGCTTTATGTGCTCGAGATGTTCTCCTATCCCTCCGGAGCCAATCTGCATGTCGGCCACTGGTATAACTACGCATTGTCCGATTCCTGGGCCCGCATGAAACGCATGCAGGGCTACGAGGTGTTTCAGCCGATGGGTTTTGACGCTTTCGGCCTGCCGGCAGAGAACTACGCGATCAAGACCGGCATTCATCCCCAGGACAGTACCCTGGCCAACATCAAGACGATGGAAAAGCAGCTGCGGGAAATGGGCGGCATGTTCGACTGGGACCACGAGCTGGCGACCTGCCTGCCCGATTACTACCGCTGGAACCAGTGGCTGTTCTTGCAGCTGTATCAAAAGGGACTGGCTTATCGCAAGAACGCGCCGGTCAACTGGTGTCCGCGCTGCAACACGGTCCTGGCCAACGAGCAGGTGGTCGACGGCGCCTGCGAACGCTGCGAGACCGAAGTCGCGCGCAAAAACCTGACCCAGTGGTTTTTCAAAATCACCGACTATGCCCAGGAGCTGCTCGACAAGCTGCCCGAACTGGACTGGCCGGACAAAACGAAAAAGATCCAGACCAACTGGATCGGCCGCTCGGAGGGCGCCGAACTGGTTTTCGGCGCTGAGAAAGACGGCCGGCCGGTCTTGGGTCCGGATGGCCAGGCGCTCTCCCTGACGGTGTTCACGACGCGCACCGACACCCTGATGGGCGTCACCTATGTCGTGGTGGCACCGGAAAGCGAGCTGTGCGACCTGCTGACAACCGAAGCCTGCCGCACCGAGGTCACCGCCTACCAGGAGCAGACCGGCAAGGCCTCCGAGATCGAGCGGCTGTCCACCGTGCGTGAAAAAACCGGCGTTTTCACCGGATCCTACGCCATTCATCCGGTCAGCGGCGACCGGGTTCCGATCTGGGCTGCCGATTATGTCCTGGCCGGTTACGGCACCGGCGTCGTCATGGCCGTGCCCGGGCACGACGAGCGCGATTTTGCTTTTGCCGAACGCTTCGGTCTCCCGATCAAGCGCGTGATCCGCGCAGCAGACGGCTCGCCGGACGAGCTGCCGTTCACCGCCATGGGGGTGCTCACGGACAGCGGCGCCTACACCGGCCTGACATCAGGCGACGCGATCGCCGCGATCCTGGCCGATCTGGGCCCGCAGGGCAAAGGCCAGCTCAAGGTCAACTACCGCCTGCGCGACTGGCTGGTCAGCCGCCAGCGCTACTGGGGCACGCCGATCCCGGTTGTGCACTGCTCCGCCTGCGGCGTGGTGGCGGTTCCTGAAGATCAGCTGCCGGTCGAGCTGCCCTACGATGTGGCGTTCACACCGGACGGCGAGTCGCCGCTCAAGAAAAACAGGCGCTTCATGGAGACGACCTGCCCGACCTGCGGCGGTCCGGCGCTCCGCGACCCCGACACGCTGGACACGTTTGTCTGCTCCAGCTGGTACCAGTTCCGCTATGTGGACAACAAAAACAGCCAGGCGCCCTTCAGCCGCGAAAAGGTCAACCGCATGTGCCCGGTCGACAAGTATATCGGCGGCGCGGAGCACGCGGCCATGCATCTGCTCTATGCCCGCTTTGTCACCAAGGCGCTGCGCGACATGGGCTATCTCGATTTTGACGAACCGTTTTCATCCCTGGTCCACCAGGGCACCATTCTTGGTGCCGACGGCCAGAAGATGTCCAAATCACGCGGCAACACCATCTCGCCGGACGACTACATCCTGCGTCACGGCTCCGATGTCTTCCGCATGTACCTGGGCTTCGGCTTTGCCTATACGGAGGGTGGCCCCTGGAACGACGACGGCGTCAAGGCGATCGCCAAGTTCGTCGGCCGCGTGGAACGCCTGGGCGACGATGCCGCGTCCATCGCACCCGGCGGTTCGTGGCAAAAGGATTCGCCTGCCCGCGAGCTTCTCTATGCCCGCCATTACGCGATCCGTGCCGTCACCCAGGATGCGGAGCGCTTCCAGTTCAACACCTCGATTTCCCGCATGATGGAGCTGCTGAACGCCCTTGGCCAGTACCAGGGCATGGCGGCCATGCAGCCGGCCTTGCTGCGCGAGACCATTGAGGATCTGGTCCGTTTGATGGCGCCGTTTGCGCCGCACTTCTGCGAAGAGCAGTGGGAGAAGCTCGGTTTTGCAGCATCGATCTTCAACGAGCGCTGGCCCGTCTCCGATCCGGCCGCCCTGGTCCGCGATACTGTCGAGATCGCCATTCAGGTCAACGGGTCCATCCGCTACCGGCTGGACATCCCCAGCGGATCGGACCGCGCCGCCGTCGAAACCCTGGTCATGGCCGAGCCCAGGACCAGCCCGCTGCTCGAAGGCAAAAAGCTGCTGAAGTTCATCTACGTCCCGAACCGCCTGGTCAACCTGGTCGTCCGCTGAGGCCGTGGACAAGGGTGCGTTATACCTGGCCGCCCTGGCCGCCGGCCTGCTCGCGGGTCTGGCGGGACGGCGCCGGCTGCGTCCGTTGCTGGCCGAACGCTGGCGGGGACTTGGCTTGCTGGTTCCGGCCATTCTCGTTTCGGTGCTGCCCTTCGTTTTATGGCAGCGCCATCCGGAGCAGATCTGGTCTGGCGACCGCAGCCTGATTATCGCCCTGATCGTCCTGCGCTCAGCCGTCTGGATACTGCTTTTCGTCCTGAACCTCCTGCCCGCTGCCTGGTTTCCCGGCCGGAAGACGCCGGGGTTGACCGCCGTGCAGAAGGTGCTGCTGCTGCCCGCCCTGATCGGGCTGGCCGGCGAAGCCGCGGTCCTGGTCGCCAACCAGGCGACCTGGCCGGTTCCGGAAGCCCTGCTGACACTGGATATGAGCCCGGCTTTCAGCGCCGGAATCCGAAACCAGGCTTTTGTTTTCCTGCGCATCGCCGGCGAGGCCACGCCGCTGGCCTGGCTTGGCCAGATCTGGTATACCCCCTGGCTGCGGCAAACCGGCCTGGCCGCCCTGCCGACGATCAGCCCGGCAGAGGTCGTGACGGCAGCCGGTGTTTTCCTGATCGGCCTGGGCCAGTTCCTGGCACCCGTTCTCAAACCGGAGCCGCCAGGCCATGACAAAAAAAGCAAACGTAAAATTGCTTTGAAAGGCAAAAGATGATGTCATCTGCCGCCTCATGTGATAAAATGACCAAAGACTTGATCTGCGCGGGCGAAAAACCCAAGTCGCCGATCAGCAGGTTCCAGCATATGAGGAGGTCAGCCGGTGGGAAAAAAATGGTTCAGCAGGCCTGACGGCACGTATTTGAAACATATCGACCCGTTTATGCGCTTTTTTCCATACATCATGAAGGGGCGCAACGAATCAGCCATCTATTTCAACCAGCGCATCGACATCACCGAGCTGAAAGCCTGGCTGAACGAAAAAAACCGAACGGCAGCCGCAACCGGTGAAGGCAGCAAGGCGACTTTGTTTCACGCGGTTCTGACCGCGCTGATCCGGACCGTCAACGAGCGGCCGCAGATCAACCGGTTTGTCATCGGGCGGCGCGTGTACCAGCGCCATGACCTGTCCTGCGCCTTTGTGATCAAGCGCGAATTCAAGGACGACAGCAACGAAGAAATCGCGGTCATGAAATTCCAGCCCGACGACACCTTGTCGAGTATTGCCGAGCGCATCGCGGACGAAGTCAAAAAGGTGCGCAAAGCGGCCAAAGACGATGACAAGCAGCGCAACGGCATCGTCAACTGGTTCAATTACCTGATGAACATGCCGCGTATCCTGCTGCGGGGCCTGGTGGGTTTTCTCTCCTGGCTGGACTACCACGGCTGGCTGCCGCGGTTTGTCTGCGAGCTCGATCCGATGCACAGCTCGATCTGGCTGTCCAACCTGGGCAGCCTGGGCATCGACGCCCCGTTCCACCACCTGTACGAGTGGGGGACGACATCGGTGTTCATGACCATCGGGGTGGCCGAGCGCGCGCCGGCCGTGGGTGCGGACGGTCAGGTCACGGTGCGGGATTTTGTCAATGTCGCCATCACCCTCGACGAGCGCATCAGCGACGGCTTCTATTTTGCCCGCTCCCTGAAACGGTTCCGCTTCTTCCTGGAACACCCGGACGAGCTGGAAAAGCCGGCAAAGATCTCCTGATCGGTGCCAGAGTCCGACCGAAGCGGCCGACTGCGGCCATATTTTGTAACGTACGGCATTGTATCCGGTCCGAACATCCGTTACAATAGGCACTAGTTTTCATTTGCTGATGGGAGGCGTAAAAAATGGTTGTTACCAGTGACATGATTATCTCAGATGTCCTCAACATGGATCGCGGCACAATCCCGATCTTTTTCCGCAATGGTCTGCATTGCCTGGGCTGTGCGATGGCATCTGGTGAAACAATCGAAGAAGCCTGTGCCGTGCACGGGCTGGACTGTGATCTGCTGCTCGATGAACTGAATAGTTTTTTCGAAGTCAAGGATCTGCCTCAGACCAACGTCTGAGCTGTTCGCGGCAGGCAAATCAAGGCGGGGCTTCAAGCCTCGCCTTTTTTGCGCGGCCGGCGGCGCTTCTTTAACGTCGCCCGTTCCTGCCGCTGCGCATGCTTGCGCGTGGTTACAGCCGGTTCAGGCGCCACCTGCCGGTCGCGCTTCACCGCCAGCAGCACGAAATAGCTGTTCACCGGCATGACGGTCACGCCGCCGAACAGGCTGGAGAGCTTGTTGCGGTACCAGTCCAGCCGTTTGACCACCAGGTAGAGCCGGCCGCCCGCGTCGAGCTGTGCGAAGCTTTGCTCCAGCAATCGCCTGGCGACCGAAAAGTCCGTGTGGTACGGCGGGTTGCACAGGATCAGGGAAAAGGTGCGCGGCCAGACGGCTGCCGGTCCGTCGCCTGCTGCGATCAGGAGCTCACCCAGCCGATTGGCGGCCGCGTTCCGGCGGGCAGCCTGGACGGCAAGCGGATCGTTGTCAAGCAGCACGACCGCCTGGGGGCCAAGCCGGGCGGCGACCGCCAGCCCGACCAGGCCATAGCCGCAGCCAAGGTCCAGGACGCGATCATCGGGCTGGAGCTGCACTTTTTCCAGCATGGCCAACGTTCCGGCATCCGGGCCGCGCGGCGAAAACAGGTTGGGCTGCGTGTGCAGCTCGAGCGTATGAGACCAGATGTTGACCGTATACACATATTCCGAACCCGAATCCATCTTCGCTCCCCATGCAGCGCTTTTTGGCCGGATGGCTACGCCGCCTTTCCCCTATCTTGAGACAGACGGCCTGTCTTGTAAAGAGGCCCTGGGAAAATCGAACATATTCGGATGCACAGCGTCTAAATGAAGAGAAGCTGCCAAGATCCATATCCCTGGAGGTGAGCTCATGAAACACATTCATATCCGCTTGATCGCGATTCTGGCGATCACGGGCCTGTTGCTGGCCGGCTGCACAGCGGCGCCGGGCAGCGGGACGAGTCCGACCTCGACCGGGGCGGTCTCGGTCGGCGGCGAGGACTTGATGGCTGCCGTGCGGGCGGCCCCGAACCAGGGGGCAATCCAGGTCCCCGAACCGGGCACGCTGGCTGGCATCAGCCGCTTTTCCGCCAACCTTCTTTTGGAATCCGGCCAGAACAAGGGCAACCTGATGGTTTCGCCGCTGTCCGTTTTCCTGGCGCTGGCCATGACCGTCAACGGAGCCGATGGCGACACCCGCACCGACATGCTCAAGGTCCTGACCGACGGCACGCTCACCATCGACCAGGTCAACGCGATCAGCCGCGACCTGATCGGACTGCTGGAAAAATCCGAACCGAAAACCCATATTTCCATCGCCAACTCGATCTGGTTCCGGCAGGGGTTCAAGCCGTTCCAGCCCTTCCTGCAAGCCAATGCCGACTACTACGGCGCCGGTGCACGCAGCCTGGACTTTGCCAGCGACAGCGCGGTCGAGGCGATCAACGGTTGGGTCGAACAGGAGACGATGGGCCTGATCGAGAAAATCGTCGACAAGATCAACCCGACGACCGTCATGTACCTGATCAACACGGTCTACTTCAAAGCCGACTGGCTGGAGCCGTTTCTCAAGCACGACACCCGGCCGCAAACGTTCCAAACGCCGGATGGCGAAATCGAGGTCGATTTCATGCACCGGACCGCCCCGATGACCTATTTCACCGGGCGGGACGCGACCGGGGTCGCCCTTCCCTACAGCAACACCCAGTTTGCCTACTTTGCCCTGCTGCCGGATAACGGCCAGGGCCCGCGCAGCTGGCTGGCGCAGCAGGATCCAGCCGAACTTTTCAGCCAGATCGGCCTCTGGATGGCGCAAAAGGCCAACTTCACGGTCAGCCTGGCTTTGCCGAAATACGACGTAAGCTACGATGATGTGCTGAACAACGAACTGCAGACACTGGGCATGGGTATCGCTTTCGACGGCGGGCGCGCCGACTTCTCCCGCCTGAATGAGGCGCGCAGCAAAGGTCTCTATATCAGCGAAGTCCGGCACAAGACCGTGATCCGGGTCGATGAGAAAGGGACCGAAGCGGCCGCGGCCACCTCAGTCGCCATCGATGAAAGCGCCGTCATCGGCGATGTCGAGCTGGTCTTCGACCGTCCGTTCCTGTATGGCATCCTGGATACCAAAACCGGTCTGCCCCTGTTCGTCGGCATCCTGGAAAACCCCGCCGGCGAATGAGCGGTCAGGTTCCGGTCACCAGGCTGACGACGATCAACAGCTGCGCGGCAGCGTACGTCACCATGATCCAGATGTGCCCCAACCGGGTCCGGCCGCGGAAGATGTTGACAGCCAGGATCGAATCTGAACAGATGAAGCAGGCGGAGCCCAGGAAAGTCAATCCGTTGATGAGGGCCGCTGGAGGCCAGGCGCGCAGCAGGGCCGCCAGGCTCATCAGGCTGATCGCGAGGCCATAAAGCAGGATCAGCGGTTTCTTCTCACCCAGGTGCGCGCGCAGGGCACGGTAGAGCAAAAAGATATAGACGCCGTAGGGCAGGATCAGCAAGGGGATGACGAGCCCCGGATGGTCCGGAAGCCGGGTGTCGCGCAGAAAAGCAGCCGTATAGAGGATGTGCGCCGTGAGAAAGGCCAGCAGGCCGGTGATAAACGAAAACGGCTTGCCTTTGATCTCCAGCAGGCAGTCGCCGAGCCAGGAAGCGGCCAGGGCCAGCAGGACAAGCGGAGCCATCTCGCCGGCCGCGGCCACGTAATAGGCGGCCAGCAACGGGATCAGCAGGCACTTGGTCAAGGTCCGGTGCGACGCGGCAAAAAGATTCACGGAGAGGTCAGCCAGAAACAAAAACAACCAGACGATGGCCATACGCGACCTCCCGACGCCAAATAGCAGACCTGTTTCCGGCCGCAGCGGCTTGCCGCCCTGCGGCCATTTTCATTATACACTTTCCGGCGGATCCATCGCCATGGCCGCCCAAAACGTGTACAATGAGGGGCAGCGCGACATGTGTGGAGGCAAGGCAATGGCAAATGCAATCCGGAAATGGGTGGGAAAGGCGATTAAGGGCCTGGCCAGCGCCCAGGCGTTTCTGCTGGGCGGCCTGGTTTCCCTGCTGGAAACGGGCATCCTGCTGGCCAAAAGCTTTATCCGGGGCTGTGCCCTCCTGGTCAGCATGGGCGGCTGCCTGGCTGTCTTTTTGCTGGTCGGACCGGTCGGCGCCTGGCTGTTCAGCCATCCTGCCGTGCTGGCAGCCTTGCTGGTTTTGCTCTTCTTCCCCATCCTGGGGGCGGCGTTCAGCAGCGCCCTGTCTGCATACCGGGCCATCTGCACGGCCTACCTGCTCAACCTGGCCGCCCATCTCCAGTCACCGGACGAACACCCGTACCGGTCTTACAACACTTTTCGTCAGGCCCATCGGCAGGCCGAGGAAGATGCTGCCCGCCGCGAACAGGAGCGCCGCGAGCAGCAGCAGCGGGCCTGGGAAGAGCGCTTTCGGCAATGGCACCAGCAAGGCTGGCAATACCAGCAGGCAGGTCCAGGTCCAGGTACAGCCAATCCCTATACCGAGTTCAAAACCAAGTTCGAGAAGAGCTGCGCAATTCTAGGCGTCCCCACGAATGCCGATTCAAACAAGATCAAGCTGGCGTACCGGCGCCAGGCCAAGCGCTACCACCCGGACCTGAACAAGGATCCGCAGGCCACCCGGCAATTCCAGGAGATTAACGACGCCTACGAGTTTCTCAGCGACGACAACATCCGCCGCTACCAGAACCTGCCGCCGGCCTAAGCCACGCACTGAACGCTTCAGGCGATGCGATCGCCGCAATGGATGTCGAACGGCATGATCAGCAGCTTCATGATCTGCTTGCCATAGCGGTCGAAAAACCAGGCGATCGCTTTTCCGTAGCTCTCCTTGCTGTCAAATTCCCAGTACGCGTAGTATTTGACGCATTTGACGACCCGGGTCAGTTCCCTGGGCGGCTGTCCCGGCTCAACGCCGTCGATCGTGAAAAAGCGCTTAATGCAGCGGATGTCGCGGCAGCCGGGCTGCAGCTGCTGCTCCGCCGCAACCTGGCGGATGAGCATTTCGAATTCCGCTGTCTTGTCCGGATGCACCTGAAACAGTTTTACCTCGGAAAAGCCGTCCTGCATGTCCAATCCCTCCTAATCATCTCAAAGCGGTCTAAGCTATTGGATGTACACCGAATTCACGCCGGCTTCACGGGCTTTCTGCAAGCAGTCAATCGACGACTCGATCATCTTGCGGATCGTGATCAGGCGCTTGTCCTGGCTGCACAATCCGCCGATGTATCCGCCTATGGCGAGCGGACAGCCGGACGGGGCGAAGTCATGCGCGGATAACGCGGTCACGATCACCCGGGCGGCAGCTCTTGTCTCGTCGGCTCCCGCCTTGGCGAAGACAATGAACTCGTCGCCGCCAGCCCGTCCGATAACCGGAAACGCCAAGGCCTTTTCGGCGTGACGGGAAATCAGCTGATAGCAGGCGACGATGACGTGGTCGCCGACATCAAAGCCGAAGGCATCGTTGATCTGCTTGAAGTGTGCGATATCGAAGCGCATGATCGCGACCGTGTCCTCGTCGCGAAACGATGCCGCCACGTCGCGGATCTGCTCGAGAAACATGTCCATGTCGGGCATGTTCTTTTTCATTTCGCGGACTGATTCCGCGTCTATCTGCAGCAAATCGAGTTCTTTTTTCACTTGGAAGCCCTCTCTTTCCAATGTGTGGATCAGCTGGTCGATCTGGATCTTTTTTTGGATGTAGTCGTTTTGGAGCGCGATGAAATCGATGCGCTTTTGCACGAGCTGGCGGATGATCTCGGCGCTGTCGACAGGGCCGCTGAGCATCCGGCGGATCTTCAGCAGCGAAAAATCCAGGTTTTTCAGGATGAGTATCCAGTTCAGAACGGCAGACTGCGCGGCGTCGTAGACGCGGTAGCCGGTCTGCTCGTCCACGCGAGACGGCTGTAGCAAACCGATTCGGTCGTAATAGCGCAGCATCTTTGCCGTCACATGGTTCATTTTTGCAAAAGCACCAATTTTCATCACCATACTCCTGATCCGGATCCGTTTTTGCATGCAAAACAAGTATAAACCTTCCCGCAGCAGTAAGGTCAAGCCTATGTTTAAAAAGGATATCTATCCCGCGGTTATGTATATGGTCATCCCGGCGGCAGTGCGGCTCAGACGGTCTCAAAAGCCTCATATGCATGCGCGAGCGAACTGGATCAGGGGTGCTGCCACTGCCAAAAACCCGGTGTATCTGGTCCGGTGCATGTGCCTTTGACCGAAAGAAACATGTCGTCTGGCATTCGATGTCCGAAGAAATCACCGAGATCAGGTCCATTCGTCAACCCTGACGTGATCGCGTGTTTGGGAAGTATACGCACACGTGGATGAAGCACCCGATGCGTGAAACACCAAGCGACATGTTTGCATGGCCGGTGTGATCCTGCGAATCGGATACACCACCAGCCAAGTCATCAGAATGCCTTTCAGACAGCTATGGTTATTCAGATACCCAATGATGATGCTTAACGCGCCGGAATCGGGCAGCGGCAACATTGATGTGGCTGCCAACAACCTGCATCCCTGATGGCCTGATTGAAAACGGGTACGCGCTGAAGCTTGTTGTGCCCGCCGGCGTGTGCTGCGGGATCTCGCATATGGGGTCGGTTTCGTTTTTTACTGGAATATCCGAGCGAATGCCTAACATCCGCTTCTTCATTTTGTGCACATTGACACGTGTCGACGTGGCGAATATACTGGGAAAAACCGAGCAAATGGGATGATACTGGCCTGTACACGCAGAAAATGGTTAACTTGAATTTTCCTGCTGGTTACGTGTATGCGGGTCGATCTCTCAATGATCACACATCAAAGAGCATCCGGATGTCGATCAAGCAAACGACAGCATATGGACCGGAAGGATTGTCGATGCCGATGAACATGATCGAAGCGTATGGGTTAAGCAAAACTTACAGGACGCGGGTCAGGGGTGAAGGCCTTGCGGCCAGTGCACGCGCCATGTTTCGGCCGGTCTACCGCGAGGTCCTTGCTGTCCAATCGATTGATCTGGTCGTGCAGCCGGGTGAAATAGTGGCTTTCATCGGACCCAACGGTGCCGGTAAATCAACGACCATCAAGATGATGACGGGTATCTTGCGCCCGAACAGCGGCAGCATCCGCGTACTGGACTTGGATCCGGTCCGGGAGCGATCCAGGCTATCCTACCACATCGGCACGGTTTTCGGGCAAAAATCGCAGCTATGGTTTCATTTGCCGCCGACGGACAGCTTTACGCTATTAGGCCGCATCTATGATGTTGAGCCAGGTGTATTGAAAAAGCGCATCGCGGTGCTGGCTGAACGCTTCGAACTGGGCGCTTTGCTGGATGTACCGGTGCGCAAGATGTCGCTCGGTCAGCGGATCCGCTGCGAGGTCGCCGCTTCCTTGCTTCATGAGCCTGAGATCCTTTTTCTGGATGAGCCGACCATTGGCCTTGATGTGGTCGTCAAGCAGGCCATCCGTGAGCTGATCCGTGAGCTGAATCAGGAGAAAGGTACAACCATTTTCCTGACCAGTCATGATGCGGGCGATGTCGAGCATGTCTGCCGCAGGGCCATCGTCATCGATCATGGGCGGATTGTGCTCGACCAGCCTGTCAAAAAACTGAAATACGATTATCTGAACCGCAAAATCATTGCCGTCCGCTTCACAGAAGAGCATGACCTGAAGCCGCTTCCGGGCGTCGAGGTGCTGAAAACTGGCGGACTGGGTTCTCGGCTGACGGTTGACACGCGCATACGGCCGATCGGCGAGGTCATGAGCTGGCTGGTCGGCAGTGGTGGTGTTGCTGACATAACGGTTGAAGATCCGCCGATGGAAGCGATCATCGCTGCAATTTTTTCCAGCCAGGATGAATCTGCGGGGAGCTCCGGTCATGAAAAGCGGCCTTAACGAACCGGACGAAGGAGGTGCGTGATCGTGCCATCAAATCCAGAGGTACAGGTCGCTGCATCTGACCACAAGGGTTGGGGAGCAGGCCAAGCACCGGTCAGACTAGGTAAGTATCTCGCGATCGCGAAGATCAACTTGCACCAGGCGATTGTCTATCGCAGCAACGTGCTGGGCGGATTGCTGTTCTATACGCTGTTCATTTTCGTCTTCTACAGTTTATGGCAAGCCATCTACCATGGCGGCGAGGTCCAGGGCTATTCGCTCAAACAGGTAGTCTGGTATCTGAGCATCACCGAGTTGCTTGTCTTCGGCTGCCGGACACCGGTTTTCACGCAGATGAACGAAGATATCAAGACAGGCGCGCTGGCATACCAGCTGATCCGACCCTGCCATTATGTCGGTTACCAGTTTGCCGGCGCAGTGGGCAGGATGATTTTCAACCTGGCTTGTTTCGGCATCCTGGCGGTTGTGCTCGGCATGGTGATGGTCGGACCCTTGCCTGATTATGCCCTGACGACACTGCCATGCGGCATCCTGTCCGCCTGCCTCGGTCTGATTATCAATTTTTTCCTGCTGATGTGCCTGGGACTGACGGCCTTTCGGCTCGAAGAGAATAGCGCGTTCTACCTGGTCTACCAGAAGCTGGTCTTCATGCTGGGCATGTTCATTCCGCTGGAATTTCTGCCCGGCTGGCTGCAGCGGATTGCCCGCTGGCTGCCTTTCCCTTATGTGGCCTGGGCACCGGCACGACTCCTGGTCGCTTTCTCCTGGCCGCTGTTCTGGCAGATCCTGCCGCTGCAGGCCATCTGGGCGCTGATTGCCATCGGGCTTTCGCTGTTGCTGTATCACCAGGGCATGCGCGGTTTGCAGGCCAATGGCGGCTGACAGCGACGGATCGGCTGCAATGAGATGGGTAAAAGAAAGGGGATCCGATGAGCAAAGGTCATCAGCTGCGCAGCATCTTCAATTTGATCGGCTTGTACTTTCGTGTCAACCTGGCTTCAGCCATGGAATACCGGTCCGCCTTCATGATCCAGGCATTCGGCATGGTCTTGTCGAATGGTTCGTTCGTCTTTTTCTGGTGGATCGCCTTCAACCAGATCGGCGCGCGCATCGGCGGTTATGATTTTACCGACGTCATGTTCATCTGGGCGGTGACCTCATCGGCGTTCGGCACGGCAAACATCCTGTTTGCCAATATGAATCATATATCCCGGCTGATCATCAGCGGCGAACTGGACACCTTTCTGCTGCAGCCAAAAAGCGTGTTAATCAGCGTCTTGTGTGCGCGGACCTCGTTGAGCGCCTGGGGTGACCTGCTCTATGGCTTTATCCTGATAGCCCTGACCCAGGGTGCAGACGGTCAAGCCTGGCTGATGTATTTCTGCGGCCTGGCCATCGGCGCGTTGCTGATGACCGCCGTAGCGGTTACCGCGCATACCCTGACCTTCTATCTCGGTGATGCCTCGACGCTTGCCGGTATGTCGGTTGAGTTTATTGTCAACTTCTGCATTTATCCCAAGGGGATCTATGCCGGTTGGGTACAGGTCCTGATGGCCACGCTGATCCCGGCCACCTTCATGGTCCACTTGCCTCTCCAGCTGGCCAGGCAATTCGATCCGCTTCTTTTTAGCGGCCTGCTGTTGGTGTCGGCCGCCTATTGTGCGCTGGCCTGGTTTTTCTTTTACCGCGGTTTACGGCGTTACGAATCGGGAAACCTGATCGTCACGCGTTTGTAGACCGTGGCAAGCGCGATGCCGTCCGGGCAACAGCATCGTCCTTTCGTTAAACAGGCCTGGCTCTTTTTAACATCGACCAAAGCAGTTCGGCACCAGTCCCCTTTTTCTTGCGGTAGGGCCGCCCGCTGTAATAGGTACACGCTGGCCGGAAGGAAACGATGTCTTGCGGCTGGATCGCGAAAAGGTCTCTGTCGGCCGTGAAGAAATCGGCCGCTTTGCCGACTTCCAGCGTGCCGCGTTCATCCCCTTCCAGAATGGCCCTGGCAGGGTTGATCGTATAACAGCGAAAAGCTTCGTAGGGGGTGATGGACTCCTCCGGATGATAGAAATCCACCATGCCAAGCATCTGCAGCCATGGATCCAGGTCCTGCACGGGGCTGTCGCTGGAGCCGCAAAGACAGATGCCCGCATCGTAAAGTGTTTTGACGTGCAGACGATCCACGATCTCCTGAGGCAGATACTGCGTGTAGGTGTTCAGATAGCGCTTGTCGATCCAGGCATAGCCCGGCTGCATCATGACCGCATAACGAAGCTTTTTGAGCTCTTCCAGCGACCTGTCATGGTGGAACTCACCGTGTTCGATACGGTGCATCCGCCCGGACGCTGTTTTATTCAGAGCGGCAATGATCCGCTCGATCGCCGCTTCGCCGATGGCATGGCTGGCGATTTGGTAGCCCTTCTCGTCGGCCTCATGCACCATGCGATCCACGAAGTCCTGCTCGTAGTAGCAAGGCGCTGTCATGCCCGTGTCCTTGAACGGAACATAGAAGGCAGCGGAATGGGAGCCGGTGGCGCCGTCCATTTCCCAGTCGCCGCAGCCGCCTACGCGCAGATGCTTTTGATATTTCGCAAACCTTTCAGCTTTTTTCAGGTCAATATACTGAAAATAGAACCGGACACCCACATCGAAGTGTCGGGCCAGTTTCACGATCAGAGCCGTCGAGCGATCCTTGGGAGAGTCACCGTTGCCTTCCAGCGCTCCGACGACGCTGATGCCGTATTCAGCACAGGCATTCTGAAAATTGGCGATGCCTGCTGCCAGCACAGGCAAGGTGATCGATGCGCTGATAATGTCCGTCAGCCGGCCCTGCACACGTTCATGGGCCTCGCCCGATAAATGTCCGTTGTGTCCCGTTGGGTCCAGTTCGAGTTTGCCGAGCATTTTCGTGGAAAGGGCACTGCAGTGGCCGTCAATGGTGTAGATCACAAGGGGGCGGCCGCCCGCCCAATCGTCCAATTCGTCTTTGGTGGGGAGACGCCGTTCATCCACTGCGGTGATGATGTAGTTGTTGGCGGCAATGACAGCGTTCTTGGGCTGCCTTGCCGCATATTCCCGAATTTTCTTTTCCACACCGGCGAGATTGTGCGGCTCGACGCCGTCCGGCGTGATCTCGCAGATATTGAAGCCCATGGCCATGACGGCTATCGAAAAAAGCAGGTGCACATGCCCGTCAATCAGGCAGGGATAGACGTGTTTTCCGCCCAGAGAAATCTCTTTCGCGTAGCGAACGTCCGCAGGCTTTGCCTGATATGTACCGGTGATCGTCTTATCCGTAACCTCCAGAAAGCGGAAAGTGTCAGCCTCACGGACGCCTGAGTGGAATATGCCATCATAAAAGAGCGTTCTTTTCATACGGGAACCACACTTCCGATGCCCATGAGAATATAGGCGATCATGATCACGGCAGCTGTAATCTTTCCTCCGCAGCGTGTCAGGATGGATCCTGACACCTCCTGCCGGGCATGGAGATAGGCCGGCACGACCATAACCGCAATGATGATCGATATCAGGCCTCCGGCCAGGCGCATGAACGCCATAAAGCTGACCAAGTTGAACAACGCCAGGATCAACGAGGGCAGCGTGGCAATGAGCCAGCACAGCCTGGTATCCCATTTCATCTGTTCCTCCACGATGGAGCCCAATGCCATAGACAAGGACCAATACGTGGTCAGCATGGCGAGAATGGTAAATAAGCCGCCAACGATCTGGGCCCAGGGCCCGATGCCGGCGCTCCAACCGACCATGGCGACCTCTGTAACCTTTTCGGACGCAAGCAGGGCGCAGAAGGTAATCACGACGATAACAGCAAAATTGTTAAAAAGGCCGAGAAACACGGCCTTTTTGATTTGCTTTACATCTTTATCCAGGCCTTCCACGGCTTGAGGGACAGAGAAAAAGGCCGACATGGCGAACATAGCCATACCGTAAAAGGCCAACGCTCCATTGACGGAACCTCCGGCAAGCGGCAGAACATGAGGTGGCGCAAAGAAGGAGGCAACAGCCAGCGTGAGGATCAAGCCGAATATGATTGCGACAGAGATCTTCTCGCTGACGCCAACAGCCTTCAGGCCGAAGAGTACGACAGAAGCGGCGACAACATAAAAGATAAGCGTTGCGACGACGCTTGAGATCGGCAGAAGCCCTACGATGATCTCTTTCGATCCGGTAATATAGGCAGCCAGATTGGTAAAGAGGATCAACGTCATCAGGACGAAAAACAGCGTCGTCAGGAATTTTTTCAGCTTCCCGCGAAACAAGAACTGGGACAGGCAGGCAATGATCTGTCCCCCTTCCGAAACTTTAAGCGCCAGATCAGCAATCATGAGATGAAGTATGTAGCTTGCCAGCAGCGCCAGGATAAGGATTGCAAAAGACCAAAGGAGACCGGTCTTCTCCGCCAGGTACGGCATGCTCAGAACGCCGCCGCCAACACCGTAGCCTGTAATAATGCATGCCGCTTCCCACGTCGTCAATCTGCTTTTTTTCATTTTGCCACCTGCACCTAATCAGCATATTCCATTTTAAAAATGATTATACCACGCGTCATGCATCTTGATCTGTGCCTTTCTTTTTGCTTTGACTGACTCCTCATGACCCGCAGGTTATTTGCAAGCTTTCACAACAAGACTGAAAGCCGAACTTAGAAGCTGTTCCGGGCGGCGTTTTTTGTATCTGCACGACGCGTTGGATACAATTTCACGATTTGCCTTGGGTGTGTGCACTTTTACACGATTACATATTTTTCCATTAAAATTTTACTATCAGATTTCATTCCTCATCTAGTATGTACTTTGGCTTTCCCTGCGCGAGATCGTCTTTGATGTACTCCAGCAACAAATCAATATTCATTAGGCCGAGATTACCAAGCTTACGGCTTCTCACTGAAAATCCGTTTTGCTCAATGTCTTTATCTCCGACAACAAGCATATATGGTATTTTTTGCGTTTCATGGCGTTTGATTTTCTCGCGCATATGGCTTTCGGTGTAGTCCACGTCAATCCGTAGCCCCTGTTTTTTCAGGTTTATCTCCAAGCGTTTGCAATAGTCGTTGTGGGACGGCCTAATCGGGACTATAGCGAACTGCACCGGTGCAAACCACAGCGGAAAATCGCCCTTGTAATGCTCAATCAGCAAGGCGAAGAACCGCTCAATGCTGCCAAACAGCGCACGATGGACGATATATGGCGTATGGTTTTTTCCGTCAGCCCCAACATATTTCATCTTGAAACGTTCCGGTAAATTGAAATCGAATTGGATTGTACTGCACTGCCATTCGCGTCCAAGGGAATCATACAGCTTTAAGTCAATTTTGGGGCCATAGAACGCGCCGCCGCCCTCGTCGATCTCATATTCAAGCCCTGCGGCGATCACCGCCTTTTTCAAGACTTCGGTCGCCATATCCCACTCATCGATAGAGCCGATTGATTTTGTCTTGGGTTTTGTGGAAACGTAAGGTTTGAACCTGTTCAAACCGAACGAACGCAAGATATACAGTGAGAATTTGAGTGCGAACGCAACCTCGCTTTCCACTTGCTCTGGCGTGCAGATGATGTGCGCATCGTCCTGCGTGAATCCACGCACCCTTGTCAGTCCATGCAGAGTGCCTGATAGCTCGTACCTATAGACTGTACCGAACTCCGCCATACGTATCGGCAGATCACGGTGCGAGCGCGTCTCACTATTGTAGATGATGAAGTGGAACGGGCAGTTCATAGGTTTCAGGTAGTATTCCTCGCCCTCAATGTCGATGGGGTTATACATGGAATCCTTGTAGTTTTCCAAATGACCTGATGTTTTCCAAAGCTCTGACCGACCGATATGTGGAGTGTACGCCCACTGATAGCCATTAAGCAGATGCGCGGCTTGGCTGAACTGTTCAAGCAGAAAGCGAATTATTGCACCTTTGGGATGCCATAGCACAAGTCCTTGTCCGATTTCTTCTGATGTTGAGAACAAACCAAGCTGAGCACCGAGTCGCTTATGGTCGTGTTCGGCGGCTTTTGCCAGTTTGTCTTGATATGCTTGCAGTTCTTCCTGTGATTCAAAAGCTGTGATATAGAGCCGCTGCAACATCTTCTTGCTTGCATCTCCGTCCTGATACACGCCGGAGAAGCTGGATAACTCATATGCGCATGGAATATCCCTGCCCGAAAGCCAGTCATTTATCGAGTTGATTTTCTCGGGATTTATCGGAACCGACAAATCGAAGTCGCAGTAAAACCCTTTCTCTGTGATTTCACTCGAAACCAAGCTGCCCGAAAGCAAATCGGCGACAGCTTCCTTTACCAATTCTATAAGATTTTCTTTGTAATCTAACATACAATATACTCTCCTTATTGTTTATTAAGAGATTGTCGGAGAGCAAACGGTAACGATGCCCATAGCCAAAAATCTATTCACGAATTTTTGGCGCGAACAATATGAGTACATTGCTGTAATCAGGGCAACCACCCCCTTTCAGAAAAATAAAAAACACCTTATCGAACCATCGTTGATAAGGTGTAAAATAAGCCTTTACTCCACCCACCAACGACTTTTAGAGCTAACACATGTCATTGGCGCTGTGGCGAACAACAAATGCTAACTCTGCATGGTAGTGGTGGTGTAACAAAGTTGACAAAGCATAATGGTTTTTCTCTCGTTTCCTCGAAAGCGTTTTGAATATTCTAACATAATCTGCACATTCCGACAACACGCGATAGGTGTACGCGATAGGTGTACCCTAAGTAAAAATTTGCCCCAGGTGTGTGCATCATTTCACGATTCGTGTCCAAATCCACAGTTTTCACCCGTTAATTACGTTCGAATCTGACCACACAAACCCCGAAAGCCCCTGAAATCAAAGAGCTACACGATTGTATCAAACGTGTAGCCCTTTTTGGAGCCTGTGAACGGACTCGAACCCCTGACCTGCTGATTACAAATCAGCTGCTCTACCAACTGAGCTACACAGGCACGAATGCATTGATTATACTAATCGAAGCTCAGGTGGTTGTCAAGCAATGCGCATGGATATCAGGGGTGTTCAGGGGTATTCGTGTGCTGCTTTCTCAACGTGGATTCAACACAAAATCACCGCCGCGGCAGGCCTTGAGGTAGTGAAGCCCGCTGACTTGGCCGGTCCATTCCAGTTCGTCGCGATAAACCGGATCATGAAAGCCTTCGATGTCGATCGTGCCCGGATATTGGTGCTGGCGCAGGATCGTGATGATGTCGCGCCAGTTGCTGTCGCCAAATCCCGGAGTTCTGTGCCAGACAAATTCGTCCGGACCGTGTATCCCTTTTTCGCGTACAATGTCCCAGGCAATGGTGGCGTCTTTACCGTGAACATGAAAAATCCGCGGGGCCCAGCGGCGCAACTGAGGAATCGGATCGATCAGGCTGACCATCTGATGGCACGGTTCCCATTCGAGGCCTAGGTTGTCGGCGGGTACGGCGTCAAACATCATCTCCCAGGCGGTTGGGTTGTGGGCGATGTTCCAGTCACCCCGTTCCCAGGTTCCGCCCATATCGCAGTTCTCAAAGGCCAGGCGGACACCGTTGTCCGCAGCCCGCCGGCTCAGTTCGCCGAACACCTGCCTGAACCTGGGTATCGAAGCGTTGATCGGCTGGTCGACGATCCGGCCGGTAAAGCCGGCCACAAGATCGGTGCCAAATGCCGGAGCCGCGTCGATGCAGCGCTCCCAGCTGGCCAGGGCATCGGCGTTGTCACCGTGTCCTGTCAAGACGTTGCCAAAGACACCCAGTCCCGATATGACGATGTCCCGGTCGCCAATGGCTTCTCGGACCCGCTTGGCCAGCTCAAACAGGTCAAGGCCGCCCGTGGTCTGCCAGAATGTCAACTCAAAGGACTCAAAGCCGTAGTCGATCACCTGGGGAATGATGCGCGGGGCGTCTTTGCCGCCCAGCAAGGTGCCGATGCGAATCAGGTTGGTGTTTACTGGTTGATTCATTGGGGTCCCCTCCTCATCTCGTGCGTCTGTTTCAGTCGATCCTGACGCGTGTCCCGGTCCGGGCACTCTCTATCGCCGCCATCACCATCGCCAGGCTGTTGCGGTTGTCAGCGGCATCTGTTTCTGCCGGGCGTCCGGACAGGAGCGCGTCGAAAAGCTCATCCAGGCAGCCGTCGTGCCCTTCCCGTCCGGTCCAGACGACCGGCGTTTCGACCCGGACCACCTCCGGTATAAAGGCAGCGCTTTGACCGGCCGGCGTGGGCTTAAGAAGATCCGCACAGGGCATCACGCGCCCATCCCACACGGCCGTGCCTTGGCTGCGGCTGCCCCGCCAGTCGGCCTCCCAACTGGTCGGACAGCCGATCGAGCACCACGACCCACGATAGCAGAACACACTGCCGTCGCTCATGGTGAAGATGGCAATCGCCGACGCGTTGCCTTGGTACCAGGATCCCGGCGGATTGAACTCGTGGCAGGTGACCGACTGGGCATCGGCACGCAGGATGAAGCGTGCCTGGTCGAAAGTATGGATGGCCATATCCAGCAAAAGCGGGCTGTCCATCAGGTCACGGAAACCGCCGAAATGCGGCCCCAGGTAAAAGTCGGCGTTGATGGCGCCGGGTTGGCCGATGGTTCCGCTAGCGATCAGCTGGCGAAAGGCCCGGATCTGCTTGAGGAAACGCCGGTTTTGCATGATGCTGAAGGACACGCCGGCTGTGCGGGCTGCCTGGATCATCTCGTCTGCCTCCGCCAGGCTGGCGGCAAGCGGCTTCTCGCTCATGACGGCGCAGCCAGCAGCAAAAGCGGTCAGGGCAATCGAGCGGTGCGCAGCTGGGATAGCCAGGTTAAAGACCAGGCTGGCCCTCGTCTGACGCAAAACCTCAGCCAGGTCCTGCCCGATGACCGCATCCGGCAAATGGTATTTATCCGCCATGGCACGCGCGGCTTCCCGGTTCAGGTCCACCAGACCGACCAGGCGGCAATCCGCCCGTTGCAAAGCATCGCGGATCCAGGCATGGGCCATGTTGCCACACCCGGCGACAATAACGCGACATGGTTTTTCCGGTATCTGGGCCATGATAACACCTCTTTCGGCAGCATGCGCAAAACCAATCCTGATCATATTATACGGGTTTGCCGCCTGTAATACTTCCCTGCCCGCTGTTTTGCCTGATCCGTCTGGACAAGCCGACAGGCATCGCCTAAGATGAAAACAAAACACAGGGGGAAACAGCCATGTTGCAGCAAGCACTGGACGAGCGGCAGTTGCCGCTGCTGTTACGGATGAACGACCAGCAGCCTTGTTCGCCGGACCGCTGGCCACAGCGCCGGCAAGAGCTGCTCGAACGATTGCAGACGCACATCTACGGCGTCACACCACCGGCACCGGACGGCGTCGAAAGCCAGCTTCTGCGTCAAGACGAACACGATCTGGCCGGCAAGGCAATCACCCGCCAGATCCTGCTGCGCTTCGCCACGCCCCATGGCGGCTTTTCCTTCCCGTACCATCTCTTCTTGCCCAAACTGGACAAACCGGCTCCCCTGATCGTGCACATCGCGTTCCGGCCGTCGATGCCCGACCGCTACATGCCGGTTGAGGAGATCGTCGACAACGGTTTCGCCCTGGCGTTCTTCGATTACCAGGACGTGTCCCCGGATCGCCATAACGGCGATTTCAGCCAGGGGCTCGGCGCCTGCTACCTGGACGCGGCAACGCGGCCGGCTGACGCCTGGGGCCGGATCGGCCAGTGGGCGTTCGCGGCCAGCCGCGTGCTGGACGACCTGCTGAAGATGCCGGAAATAGACCATAGCCGGGTCAGCGTCGCCGGCCATTCGCGGCTGGGCAAAACCGCGCTGTGGTGCGCGGCCCAGGACGAACGGTTCAGTTCGGTCATCGCCAACAACTCCGGCTTTGCCGGCGCCGCCATCGCCAGCCGCGGGCATGGCGAAAAAGTCAGCGACTTTATCCGCTGCGGCAGCTCCGACTGGTTCTGTCCCCGCTTCACAACCTATCTGGGCCGGGAAAACGAGCTGCCCTTTGACCAGCATGACCTGCTGGCCTGTATCGCGCCGCGCCGCATCTGTGTCGGCAGCGCCGCGCTGGATGTCGGTGCGGACCCGCAATCCGAATTTTTATCCTGCCTGGCCGCCAGCGAAGCCTACCGGATGCTGGGCTATGCCGGTCTCGTCACACCAGACCGGTTCCCCGAACCGAACACCTGGCTGCACGAAGGCGACATCGGCTACCACCTTCGGCCGGGCAGCCATTTTTTCAGCCGCAGCGACTGGCTGGCCTACCTGGCCTATCTCAAGCGCCACGAACCGGGTGACTGAACCTGTTCACCCCTCGAGCCGGTAGCGGGCAGGACCGCTTTGATACAAGCTGTTGCCCTGGCTGTCGATCAGGACAATGACGGGAAAATCGACGACGACGAGTCGGCGGATCGCTTCAGGACCCAGATCCGGATACGCGACCACCTCCGCTGACCGGACATGCTGTGACAGCAGGGCCCCGGCGCCTCCGGTCGCACCGAGATAGACCGCTCCGTGTAATCGCATCGCTGCGATCACAGCCGGACTGCGCTGTCCCTTCCCGATCATGATCCGCAGGCCGTGCTGCAGCAGCAGCGGGGTATAGGCATCCATGCGCCCGCTGGTCGTCGGCCCGACCGACCCGATCACCTGGCCGGGCGGAGCCGGGCAGGGACCGGCATAGTAGATGGTCTGGCCTTGCAGGGCGACCGGCAGCGGCAGTCCCTGCTCGAGCGCCTCGGTCAGCCGCTTGTGCGCGGCGTCCCGGGCCGTGAAAAGCGGTCCGCTCAAGGCGAGCAGATCACCGGCCTTCAGGCTGCGGGCGGCTAGATCGCCCAGGGGCAGATCGATGTGGCGACGCTCCATTTTTGTCAACCTCGTTTCAAAGAGTTGCTTCGGCATGTCGGGTGGCATGGCAGCTCATGTTGAGCACAACCGGCAGGCCGGCAATGTGTGTCGGCCAGGCCAGGATGTGCAGCGCCAGAGCCGTCACCCGGCCGCCCAGCCCTCCCGGCCCGATGCCAAGGCGGTTGACGGCCTGGAGCAGGTCGCGTTCCAGGTCCGCCAGATGCGCCTGCTCGTTGACCGACTGAGCCGGCAGAAGCAGGGCCTGCTTGGCCAGCAAGGCCGCTTTTTCCAGCGTACCGCCCAGGCCGATCCCGATCACGACCGGCGGGCAAGGATTGGGGCCTGCTTTCTCCACGGTTTCCAGCACGAAGCGACGGATGCCGTCGCGGCCCTCTGAAGGGCTGAGCAGGCGGGTGGCGCTCATGTTTTCACTGCCAAACCCCTTGGGGGCGACCGTCAGGTGCAGCTGGTCACCCGGTACAATGCGGGTATGGATCACCGGCGGCGTGTTGTCACCGGTGTTCTGGCGCAAAAGCGGATCCGACACCACGGACGGCCGCAGGTAGCCGCTGGTGTAGCCGTCTGCGACACCTAGCCGGACGGCATCCTCAAACCAGCCGCCCGTGATGTGCACCTCCTGGCCAATATCGGCAAAGACCACCGCCATGCCAGTGTCCTGGCAGATCGGCAGGTGCATTTTGCCTGCCAGGGCGGCGTTTTCCAGCAGGTCCTCCAGAACCGCAAGCCCGGCCGGCGACGTCTCCTGTTTCACCGCCTCGCGCAAGGCCGCCTGGATATCCGGCGGCAGCAGGATGTTGGCGTCCTGGCATAGCCTGGCCACGCTGTCACGAATGAGATCAACGCTGATTTCCCTCATGCTCGTCCCTCTTTTACCGGCCCGGATCTTGGTCTGCGGCGACGGCGCAGCCGGTCCGTAGCTCGTTTTTACTCTTCAACCATCTTACAGCAGCACCCGTTGTCCGTCAAAACAGCCATAATTTCCTGATCTGGCCTTATTTTCGGCATTTCAAGCATTATACGCTTGACACTTGGCGCGCGTTGGTATCATAATATTGTTTGAAATAACGCCCAAAGGAGGCCCTATTCATGAATAAGACAGATTTGGTTGATGCCGTTGCCAAGGCAACCAAGCTTAGCAAGAAAGACAGCGAAGGCGCCATCACTGCTATGCTCGATACCATCACGGACGCCCTGACGAAAGACGAAAAGGTTGTTCTGGTTGGTTTTGGCACGTTCGAAGTCCGCAAGCGTGCTGCGCGCAAAGGCCGCAACCCCAGCACGAAAGAAGAGATCAAGATTCCGGCGTCCAAGGCTCCGGTTTTCAAGGCTGGCAAAGGCCTGAAAGACAAAGTCAACGTCTGACCCTCTTCATGCCGCAGGTGAGCCACCTGTTCGATCCTGAAACCTAATGGTCGAGAGACCCTTCGGCGCTTTCGTTCTGCCGGGGGGTTTTTCTTGTCTGCCCGATCTCAGATAACTGATCGTGCTCGACGGCCTGAACCAGCTGCTGGTGCAACCGGCACAGGCAGGCGGTCGTCGTCAGGCCGCTGCGATGCAGGCGGGTCTCCTGCAGGGCATAGCGCACATCGCGTTCGACCTGGCTGGCCTTGACATGGAAATGGTTGGCGATATCGGGATAAAGAACTTTGGTGACCGGCTTGATCCGGGTCTCGTCCAGGCCGATCAACAGCAGCATGCAGCGAATGTAGCGGTAACCCTTGAGTTCAGGGCGGATGCCGTTCGCCATCAGGACCTTGTCGACGTTGTGCCCGATGCTGGCCTGCAGCGGGCGGGCGTTGTCGCACTGGTCTTTGATCATGCGCCCCGTCGCCTCGAGAATTTTGCGCGACGCGTACGGCATGCCTTTGCGGCCGTCCACAAGGTAGTGCAACCGTCCGGCCGTATCCATGACACCTGCATAGCCCTGCCGGATCATCAGGCGATTCAGCTGGTCGAGCATCTCCTTATCGTTGACAACAACTGTGAACTGCAGCTGGCCGGTCAGGCTGGTGCCGGATTCCGGCAGGCTGCCAGGATAGTAGAATGCCCCGTTGATCATCTGTCAGGATTCCTTTCCGGCTTTTTGCCGTGCTTCACCGGTCCTGTACAGATCCTATTGTGCCTGTTCCGAAGCTGGCCCGTAATAGGGTCGAGGCCAAAATGCGCAGATAAGAAACATTTTATGCCAAGGCCAGGCAGGAGAGCGCCTGGGCGACACCAGACGCGTGGTGCGCACGGGCCCGGTAATGGGCGGCAGCCAGCGCTGGCTGGGAGGCCCCGGCCATGGCGACCCCGATGCCGGCGATTTCCAGCATGGCCACATCGTTGTCGTGGTCGCCGAGCACCATGGTCTGCGCCAGCGGGATCTGCAGCATCGCCGTCAGTTCGCGCAGGGCATGGCCCTTCGTGGCCGAGGTATCCTGGATGTCGAGAAAGGACGGACCGGAAAGCAACCCGCTGCAGTGAGTCTTTTCGGCCAGCATGGCGCGAACGCATGCCAGGGTCCGGGCATCCGGTACAACCGCCAGGATCTTGACCAGGCTGCGCAAGAATGTGTCCGTCGGCACCTGCTGCAGCGGACAAAGCTGAATCGGCTGCTGGCCGGTCTGCTGCATCGCCAGGTTGAATTCCCTGAAGCGTTCGATGCGCTGGCTGCCGGCGGGATAATACACGTCATCGGCGCTGTAGCAGAGAAAATCCAGGCCGTGCTCACGCATCCAGGCGACGATCGCTGCCGCGTCTGCCGGATCGAGCGCCTGGCGCGCCAGCACTTCATCGGTCGCACAGTCGCGGATGATCGCGCCGTTGCAGGCGATGATGGGTACCTGGACATCGAGCTGCTGAACATAAACCCGGGCCATCCGGTCCATGCGTCCGGTCGCCAGGGTATAGGGAATGTTCTGCCGCCTCAGTTCGGCAAAGGCCCGGAGATTCCGGGCCGGGATCCGGCCTGCGTCATCGATCAGCGTACCGTCGATGTCGCAGACAACCAGTTTGACCACTGGCTTTTCGTTTGGTTTAAGCCTTTCTAGGGC
This sequence comes from Clostridiaceae bacterium, assembly GCA_012523135.1. Lineage (GTDB taxonomy): Bacteria > Bacillota > Clostridia > Saccharofermentanales > UBA5734 > JAAYBY01. The sequence goes on along the minus strand of JAAYJD010000142.1, from coordinate 39,179 downwards.
ACATTCAGGACTGCGGCGTATCCTGGACAATTTCAATCACCTCAAGTATGAACCGGCTGCGCGGTGTATAGGCCACACGGACCGTCTGACCTGGCGTCAGCGGGTATTGCCAGGGATTGACATGCAGCGTACGCCCATGCACAACCAGAGAAAACCGCTGCAATGCCTATCCGTCAACCGTTATTTCCTCGACGGTCAGGGTGTCGTTGACGATGGCCACGGAGTCGAGCAGCGTGGGTACCGTCAGCGTCAGGCTGACATAAAGCAGGACCACGGTCAGGGCAACCGGCAGCAGGTAGCTGAGGGGATGCTTGTTCTTGCGCTCCCAGTTGACGGTCAGGCAGCGGGTCAGGATCATCGCCACCGATATCGTCAAGATCAAGCACGCTGCCAGACTGAGCAGATAAAAAAACAAACCGCACCACCTCTTGTTATTTTGCCTGATTCGGCCGGCCTGGCTTGTGAAACAGGTAGAATCAACCGCCATGCCCTCGACCTTTATATTTCATTAGTGTACAATAGGGTTTTGAAAAACGCAAAGCAATCCATCAACGGAGCACATGAGAGCATGACAGCAGGCAAAGACATCGCACAAGAATTCTCCCGGATCATGCGTGAATGCCGGGGCAAGGTCACCTTTGTCACGGAGGAAGGCGACCGGCTGGTTGCCGACAGCATGCTGTCAGCCCTGGTTGGCCTGTCCACCCTGCTGACGATCGCCGAAGAAATCAGGTTGCATGTCGATTGCGAGTATCCGGAAGACTGCGCCCGGATCATGGACTTTATGAACAAACACCACCTCGACAGGCATGCTTGAACTGGCTATTTCCCAGCTTGACAAGCTGTTTTTTTTCGGTAAAATGTTAACCATAGTTAACTTTATCGATGGGAGTCCTGTATGCAAGACGCTGTCAAGCCTTTGAGTGATCTCACACCTGGCCAATCCGGCCGCGTCGCAGCGGTTGGCGGCAGCACCGGGCTGCGGCAGCGCCTGATCGCCATGGGGGTGACCCCCGGCGCCTGGCTGATCGTGCGCAAATACGCACCGCTCGGTGACCCTATGGAGATCAACATCCGCAACTACGCGCTTTCGATCCGGCGCAAGGACGCCCGCGACATCCTGGTGGACACGCGGCAGGAGCCCGTCTCATGAGTGTCCGCATCGCCCTGGCCGGCAACCCCAACAGCGGTAAGACCACCTTGTTCAACCGGCTGACCGGAACGCGCCAGACAACCGGCAACTGGCCTGGCGTCACCGTTGAGAAAAAAACCGGCCATGTCCGGCACACGGACCGCGAAATGGTCATCATCGACCTGCCGGGCATCTACAGCCTGTCCCCCTATTCCCTGGAAGAGACGATCAGCCGCAATTATATTGTTGACGAATGTCCGGACGTGGTCGTCAACATCATCGACGCCACCAATCTGGAGCGCAACCTTTACCTGACCTTGCAGCTGAAAAAGCTGGGCCGGCCGCTGATCGTCGCCCTGAACATGATGGACGAGATCCTGAGCCATGGGGACAAGCTGGACATTGATCGCCTGGCGCAGCTTCTCCAGATCCCGGTGGTCCCGATCTCAGCAAAAAAAGGCGAAGGGCTGGACGAACTGGTTGACGCGATCTCCGAAGTGTCATCGCTCGGCTGCCGGCGCCGCCGGCCGGGCCGCAGGCACCGCCACCAGGGCCGCTCGGGCTGCTGCGCCCCAGCCGGCAGGCGGGCCGACGATGCAACAGGCGGTGCGACCCATGCCGTGGCGCAGGAAAAGTCGGTTCTGCACACCTTCCGGCCTGAGACCGAAGCGGAAACAGAAGCCATGTACCGGCATGCCGCGCAGATTCACGACCAGGTCCTGCAGCACAGCCATCAGCGCGGGGCCTTGTCGCGCTCGGATAAGATCGACCGCTTCCTGACCCACAGGATCCTGGCCATTCCGATTTTTCTGCTGGTCATGCTGACGGTCTTCCAGGTTACCTTCAGCGAAGCGCTGGGCGGCCGCTTGACCCACCTGCTGGACATCTTTTTTTCCGAAACCGTCGCCTCGGGCATCACCCGCTGGCTGGACGCGGCAGCGGCTCCGGAGTGGATCGGTTCCCTGCTGATCGACGGAATCCTGTCCGGTGTAGGCGGCATTCTCACCTTTCTGCCCCAGATCACGCTGTTGTTTTTCTTCTTGTCCGTGCTCGAAGATACGGGATACATGGCCCGCGCCGCCTTCATCACGGACCGGATTTTCCAGAAGCTGGGCCTGTCGGGGCGCAGCTTCATCCCGATGCTGATGGGCTTCGGCTGCACCGTTCCGGCCGTCATGGCGGCCCGGACGCTGGAGTCCGAACGCGACCGGCGTCTGACCATCCTGATCACGCCCTTCATGTCCTGCAGCGCGCGCATGCCGATCTACGCTTTTTTGGCCGGCGTCTTTTTCAGCACACACAAAGGCCTGGTGACGTTCTCGATGTATTTGACCGGGATCGTGATCGCGGTGCTGACAGCTTTTGTCTTCAGCAGAACCGTTCTGCGCGGCGCGGATGCGCCATTCATCATCGAGCTGCCGCCATACCGGCTTCCGGACACCAAGTCATTGCTGCTCCATGTGTGGGACAAAGTCCGGGATTTTATCATCAAAGCCGGGACAATCATTTTTGTCATGACGGTCGTCGTCTGGTTTTTCCAGTCCTTTGACATCACCTTCCGGCGTGTCACCGATGGTTCCTCCAGCATGTTCGGCTGGCTGGGGTCATCGCTGGCACCGCTTTTCCGTCCCCTCGGCTTCGGCAGCTGGCAGGCATCGGTGGCCTTGCTGACGGGGCTGATCGCCAAAGAATCCGTCGTCGCGACGTTTCAAATTTTGTTGCCTGAAGGCGGCCTGCAAACCCTGTTCACCCCGTTGTCCGCCTATGCCTTCATGATCTTCACGCTGCTGTACATGCCTTGCATCGCCGCCTTCAGCGCCATCCGCCGAGAGATGAACAGCTGGCGCTGGACTTTGACAGCAGTCGCCTACCAGACCGGTGTGGCCTGGCTTTTCGCGTTCCTGATCTACCAGGGCGGCCGTTTGTTGGGACTGGGTTAGCGTGACGTGTTTGCAGGTCAAAACAGGACCCGGCTGTTCTGTTACAATGAAACTGGAGTGAAAAATGTTCGTTAACCTTGATCCGATCCAGATCGCCTGCAGCAGTTTTTGGCTGCGGCTGTCACCCTATCTTGCCGTCGCGGCCCTGCTGGCTGCCGCTCTTTTCATTCTGGTCCGCAGGCTGCTCAAACGCAGCCAGGGCTGCGCCGCCTGCTCGTCCTGCAGCGCATGTGCCCTGAACAGCTGTCCGTCCCGCCAGGCTGCCGGAAAACCGCGTCCGGCGGTGGGCAAAGACGAAGGAGCCCCGCATGGCCACGAAACGTAAACTGTCGCCGTCAAACGAAGACTACCTGGAAAAAATCCTGGAGCTGTCACAGCGCGGTGAAGCGGTTCGCTCGGTGGATATTGCCAGCCACCTGCATGTCTCCAAGGCCGGCGTCTACAAGGCGGTCGGCGTTCTCAGGGAAGCCGGCCTGATCGCCCAGGCGCACTACGGCCAGATTTATCTGACCGAGCAGGGCCGGCAGCGCGCGGCCAACATCATGCAGCGCCACCGGATGCTGAAACGCTTTCTGATTGAAATTCTGGGGCTCGACGCCGAGACAGCCGAGCAGGATGCCTGCCGCATGGAACATGCGATCAGCGAAGAAACACGTTCCCACTGGATCGAATGGCTGCACCAGGTGCTGCCGGACCCATGACGCCAGCAGACAGGTCAGCCGCCGGGCGCGTCCGAATCGTCCGGTTCGACAAAAAAGACACGCGCCATCACCTGCCGCTGGTCGGGCCGGTTGTTCGGACTGCCGCTGTTGGCGACAGCCCCGATCGTGTCTGCGGTTTCCATGCCGGCGATCACCGAGCCGAAGACCGCGTATTTCCGGTCCAGATCCTCCAGCCGCGTCAGGCAGATGAAAAACTGTGATCCGGCCGAATCGTAGTCTTCGCTGCGGGCCATCGAGAGGCTGCCCCGTTCGTGGTTGAGCACGTTGCTGATGCCATTGACGCTGAATTCGCCTTTAATCGTATAGCCCGGGCCTCCCCGGCCTGTCCCTTCCGGGTCACCGCCCTGGATAAGCTTTTCGTCAATCACCCGATGAAAGGTCAGCCCGTCATAAAAGCCCTCGCCGACCAGCTTTTGAAAATTGGCGGCCGTGATCGGAGCGATGTCCGGATTGAGCTCGATAATCATGGCGGATGGCCTTCCCTGCATGACGATCGCCACATAGCGGCTGACCTGGTCGGTCTCGCGGTAGCCGTGCAGGTCGGTTTCCGCCTTCACGGCGCAGCCCGCCGCCAGCAGCCAGAGGGCGGTGAGCAACAGCGTCAGGCAAGTCCGCAGCCGGCATCTTCCCCGCATCATGACGGCCTCCCCGCAGCCCGCTGCTTCTCCAGGCAGTCTGCCAGTTCACCGACATCCGCAAAGATGAGATCCGGCTTGACGCTGGCCTGTTCAAGATCTTCACGGGTCGCTTCGCCGGACAGGACGGCGATCGATAAAATGCCAGCGTTGCGGGCGGAGGCGATATCGGTGTAGATGCGGTCGCCGACCATGGCCAGCTCCTCTTGGCGAAAGGGGCGGCTGGCCAGAACCATATCGATCATGGCCGTTTGCGGTTTGCCGATCACCTTTTGCGGATCGATGCCGGTGCAGGTCTGCATATAGGCGATCAGGGCGCCGCAGTCCGGCAGCACGCGGCCTCCGGCCAGGGGGCAAACCAGGTCCGGGTTGGTCGCCAGATACGGGATGCCGCGGCGGATGTAGTCACAGGCCACATCCAGTTTTTCGTACACCAGGCTGGTGTCAAAGGCGAGCACGACAAAATCGATTTCCTTTTCGCGCTCTTTTTCCAGCTCGATGCCTGCAGCGAGCAGATCCTGCTCAAACCCGGGCGTGCCGACGGGGTAGATGCGCACGGGCCGCGCGGCAGGTCCGATCGTTTTCAGGTAAAGGGCCATGGCGTCGGTCGAGGTTAGGATCTGTTCGGGGCTGGCCGGAATGCCGATCCGGCCAAGCCGGGCCAGGTAATGGCTCCTGGCATGTGAGGAGTTATTGGTCAAAAAGATGTGTTCCTGTTCCCTGATGCTGGCAAAGAACGGCGCGGCGCCCGGCAAGGCTTCCTCGCCCAGGGTGATGGTTCCGTCCATGTCCAGCAGCCAGCATTTGATCTGGCTGAGTCGGTTGGTTGGGTCTTGATTCGCATTTGTCATCGTGGTTATGGCTCCTTGTCCAGGCCCGGATGCCCCTGACCGTCGGCCAGCAGGCGGCGCAGGCCGTCTTCATCGAGGATCGGGATGTTCAGCTGGCGGGCTTTGTCCAGCTTGCTGCCGGCCGCTTCGCCGGCGATCACATAGTCGGTACGGGCCGAGACACTGCCGGCCACGCTCCCGCCGGCCTGCTCGATCAGGCGGCGGGCCTCGTCGCGTTTCAGGCCGGGCAGCGTGCCGGTCAGGACAAAGGTCCTGGCCAGCAGCGGACTGTCCTTTTCAGGCAGCAGGTCCGATGTCATGCGCAGACCGGCTTCCCGCAGTTCGCTGAGCAGCCTGACCGTCTGGGGCTGGCTGAAGAACTGGCGCAGGGAACGGGCGCTGACCTGCCCCAGGTCCGGCAGGCCGGTCAGATCCTCTTCAGTCGCGTTCAGCAGCTGGTCCATGTCACGGTAATGCGCCGCCAGGGTCCGTGCCGCCTGCCGCCCGATGTTGCGGATGCCCAGACCGGTCAGGAGACGGTCGAGCGGATTTTGGCGTGATTTCTCGATCGCAGCCAGCAGCTTGCCGACTGATTTTTCCTTGCCGACCAGGCCGCTTTCGACCAGGCGTTCGCGATGCGCGTGCAGGTGGTAGAGGTCGGACAGATGGTTCAGGTAACCGGCCTGCATCAGGGCCTCAACCGTTGCGGGGCCGAGCCCGTCGATGTCCATCGCTTCCTTGGACGCAAAATAGACCAGGTGGCGGGACAGCTGTGCCGGGCAGTCGGCACCGGTGCAGCGGATATCCGCTCCCTCGCCGTCCCGTTCGGCGGGCGCGCCGCAGACGGGGCAGCTGTCCGGAATTTTGAATGGCGGCGGCTGGCCGGTCCGCTGCTCGCGGCGAACCGCCAGAACAGCCGGGATGATGTCGCCGGCTTTCTGGATCAGGACCGTGTCGCCGACCCGGACATCCAGGTTGTCGATGTAGTCCTGATTGTGCAGCGTCGCCCGGCTGACCCGGGTTCCGGCGATCTGGACGGGTTCCAGCAGGGCCATGGGGGTCAGCCGCCCGGTCCGGCCGACCTGGACCTGGATGTCCAGAACGCGGGTCTCTTTCTGCTCCGGCGGATACTTGTAGGCCACGGCCCAGCGCGGCACTTTGCTGGTTGCGCCCAGCTGCGCGCGCAGCGCCAGGTCGTCCAGCTTGACGACGGCCCCGTCGATGCCGTACGGCAGAGCGAACCGCTTTGCGCCGATCGACGCGACAGCTGTCCAGACCTCGTCCTCGTTCTGGCACAGCGTCCAGCCCGGGCTGACGGCAAAACCCTGGCCGGTCAGCCACGCCAGGCTTTCGGCGTGTGATTTGAACGTGATGCCTTCGGCCGCCTGGACGTTGAAGACAAACAAGGACAGGCGGCGCTCCCGCACGATCGCCGCGTCCAGCTGGCGCATGGTGCCGGCTGCGCAGTTGCGCGGGTTGGCAAACGGCTTGCCGCCCAGCGCTTCCTGGCGGGCATTGACCGCTTCGAAGGCCGCGACGGACATGTACACCTCGCCGCGGACCAAAAGGTCGGGCAGCGCAGACGGCAGTTCGGCCGGCACGGACTCGATCATCAGCAGATTGCGGGTGACATCCTCGCCCGTCTGGCCATCGCCGCGGGTCAGTCCGCGCACCAGGCGGCCGTCTGTGTAGCGCAGCGACACCGAGAGGCCGTCAATCTTCTGCTCAACGACAAAACGGGGGTCCGGTGTTTCCTGACCCATGCGGCGGACAAAATCGCGCACGTCCTGTTCGCTGAAAACATCCTGCAGACTGAGCATCGGGACGCGGTGTGCCACGGTCTCGAATCCGCGCTGCACCGCGCCGCCGACTCGGCCAAGCGGCGACTGGGGATCGGCGAATTGCGGCCAGTCGGTTTCCAGCTGGCGCAGTTCACGCGTCAGCTGGTCATAGGCCTCGTCGCTGATCTCGTTTTGATTCAAGTCGTGATAGAGGTGGTTGTGGTACGCGATCTGGCTGCGCAGCGCGGCGATCCGCTGGGCAACGGCAGAAAGCAAGGGCAGTTCCTGTTCATGATCCATAGCGCACGCTCTCCCTGTCAGGCGTTTCAGCCTTTTTGCCGCCCGCGGCTGAAAAAGATGACCGGCAGGAGGGCCAGCGCCAGGGGCAGGAGGCCCCAGACGACGGCCGGCAGATGCCAGGTCTTGTCCAGCAGGTCGATCAGCGGCTTCGCGGGCAAGTCCAGAAACAGGTCGAGCTTGCTGCCGCGGATGTCGAGACGGTCGATGACCGGCGGCAGGAAGCCGTCGCGGATGATCCAAACCGACAAGGCCAGCGTATAGGCATCCGACAGCCACAGGGCCGGGCTTTTCGCCTTGACAAGCAAGAAGAGCAGGGCCAGGGCCAGGCCAATGGCGATCGAAAGCGAAACAGGATAGACCCGGCCGGTCCGGATACAGTCGATCAGGTGATGGATCAGGGTCGCCAGCGAGCAGATCCCGGCCAGGTAGATCCTGCTCCTGCTGCGGCCCAGCAGCAGCAAGGTGCACAGCAGCAGGCTGAAAGCGACATAGACCAGGACGGCCTGCCAGGGGCCGGGCAGCGCAGGCCTGGACAGCAGCAGGCCGAGCCATTGGCGGATCATGTCGGCAAAATAGGCGAACGGACTGCCCGGCAGCGTCTGCCAGAGCAAAAAGACAAGGACCAGCATGATCCAGGCGCGGTTTTGGCTTTTCATAGCAAGGCATCCTCCTCCGGGTTCCCGGCGCAGACCGGGCGGGTCAGGCCTGGCAGCCTGCCCACCGCGGAGCCTGCTTCATTCTAACTGATTTTTTCCCGGTTTGACAACTCGGCCGCACATTTGCGGTAAAATCGCTTCAACAGGAGGGTTCACCCATATGGCATCTGAAACAATCTCGCTCTGGTTTGAAGAGGAGCGGCATGTCGGTAGCGTCAGCGCGATCGGCACCTTCAAGTCGTGTTTGCCGTCCATGACCTGGTATCCGGCCCCGGAGGGCCAGAACCGCGGCAGCGTCATCGTCTGCCCCGGCGGCGGCTATACCAACAAGGCGCCGCATGAGGGCGAGCCGGTCGCCCGTCGCCTCAACGACCTCGGCCTTAATGCCTATGTGCTGGATTACCGGGTCAGTCCCGACCGGCACCCATCGCCATATCAGGATGCCCGGCGGGCCATCCTGCTGGCCAGGGAGCGCGCCGCCGCGGGCAATTTCCCGGACAAGGTCGGCATTCTCGGCTTTTCTGCCGGCGGTCACCTGGCTGCTTCTGCCGGAACCATGTGGGATCAGGACGCCTGCCGGCCGGATGCCATGGTGCTCTGCTACCCGGTCATCACGTTCAGCAGGTCCGGTCATCTCGGCAGCCGGATCAACCTGCTCGGCGAGGCGGCCACGCCGACCCAGATCAGCGACCTGTCACTGGAAAACCGGGTCGACCGGCGCACGCCGCCGGCCTACATCTGGCACACGTCAGACGATCCTGGTGTTCCGGTCGAAAACAGCCTGCTGTTCGCTTCCAGCCTCGCTTCCCGCCAGATTCCGTTTGCCTGCCACATCTATCCCCACGGGGCCCATGGCCTGGGCCTGGCGGAAGATCATCCCGACCTATGCGGCTGGATAGACGAGTGTGTCGCGTTCCTGACTACGCTTGGTTTTTGAGCGTCTGAGCTGCCGATGAATCCGGGTTGGTTTATTGCGATCCTTGTCGGCATCGTCGGCCTGGCTTGCCTTTTGCGCGGCATCTGGGAACCGACCCGGCTTGAGGTGACCCATGTCGTCCTGCCCGGCTGCCAGCCGCTGTCAGGCGTGCAGGCGGCCGCTGAGCCGGCGGATGTTTTACGTGTCGTTTTGCTGACCGACCTGCACATGGACCGCATGCGTATTCCAAAAGCCAGGCTGCTGGCCGCACTGGAGCCGCTGAACCCGGACCTGGTGCTGTTTGGCGGCGATCTGGCCGGCCGCGAAGCGTTCGAACCTGCGGCCGCGGCTTTGCTTTCCCGGCTCAGGGAACTGCCAAACCTGACGGGGATCCCCTGGCTGGCCGTTCCGGGCAACCATGACAGCGGGGACGGCATGCGTTTGCTGCAGCAAGCAGGTGTCCATGTCCTGCGCAACCAGATCCATGTGCACCAGATCCGCGGCCGGGCCTGGCAGGTGATCGGCCTGGATGACCGGCGCCAGGGGACGCTCGATGTGGACCGGGCCCTGGGCGAGGCGCGGCAGACTGGGCTATCGCCGCGGCACACGCTGGTCCTGGTCCACAATCCGGACAGCCTGCTCGACCTGCCGCCCGGTCAGGCAGCCTGGTTCTGCGGCGGCCATTTCCACGGCGGCCAGATCTGGATGCCGTTCCGGCTCGAATTTCATGTTTTAAGAGATGAAAAACTGCCCAGGATCGGCTATGATAAAGGCTGCCTCAAACTGGGCGACATGACCGGCTGCATCAGCCGGGGCCTGGGCTGCGTGTTGTTTCCGCTGCGTTTCTTCTCGTTGCCTGAAATCGTCAGCCTCGAGATACACGTGCCCAAAAACGAGTCCATGACCTGACACGGGAGGATTTTGTGAAAGACAGCATCATCACGCTTCTCGAATCGCTTTTCGGCAACGCTCGCGCCCTGATCATCCTGATTGGCTCGGCGATCCCGATCACCGAACAGCGGGCGACCATCCCGCTGGGGATCTACTGGGACATGAACCCCTGGCTGGTCTTTATCCTGGCCTTTATCGGCAGCCTGCTGCCTGTTCCCATCCTCTTGTTGCTCTACACCCGCATTCTGGACTGGCTGAGCCGCCTGTCCTGGATGAACTGGTTCACGACGGCGATCGACCAGAAGGTGCGCCGCTATGCGCGCAAATTCGAAAAATCGACGGAGGCGGCCTTGATCCTGTTTGTCGCGATCCCGCTGCCCGGCACCGGGCTCTGGACCGGCAGCATGGTGGCCTCGGTTCTGGGTTTCAACTTCCGCAAGTCCCTGCTGTGCGTCGCCTTAGGCGGCCTGATCTCCGCGATCGCCTTAACACTCGTTTTCAGCCTGATCAAATACGGTGTCTCGTTTTTCTGAGCCGTTTTCGAACCTTCAGCCGATCGGCGTGCCCTCGATGCGCCAGATCTCCGCGGCATAGTCCCGGATCGTGCGATCCGAGCTGAAACGGCCGCTGCTGGTGATGTTGTTCCAGCACTTGCCGGCCCACGCGAGCCGCTCCAGATAGGCGTACTGACTGTTGTGACGGTTGGTCCGGTATTCGTCAAAATCGCCCAGGACATAATAGGGGTCGGCCGGCTGCCAGCTGGACCCGTTGAGCAGGCCGTTGTACAAGTCCAGGAACATGCCGGTTCCCTGGTCGTCCAGGGTGCCGTCAACCAGCGCGTCGATGCAGCGCCGCAAACCGGGGATGTGCTCATACTGCCAGCGCGGATTATAGTCCCCGATCGTCTTGGAGAAATCCTCGACGCGGCAGCCAAAGATAAAATTGTTCTCATACCCGGCCGCTTCGGCAATCTCCACATTGGCGCCGTCGCAGGTTCCCAGGGTCAGCGCCCCGTTCATCATGAACTTCATGTTGCCCGTGCCGGATGCCTCCATGCCCACAGTGGATATCTGCTCGGAGATATCCGCGGCGGGAAAGATGCGCTCGGCTCGCGATACATTGTAATTGTGCATGAAAACGACCTTCATGTAGGGGCTGGCCACCGGATCCTGGTTGACGAGACGGGCGACCTCATTGATGAACTTGATGATCGCTTTCGCCCGAAAATATCCTGGAGCGGCTTTGGCGCCGAACAGGTAGGTAACCGGGACGATCGCCCGGTCCGGATCTTCACGGATATTGAAGTAATCGTCCAGGATCACCAGCGCGTTGAGCAGCTGGCGCTTGTATTCATGCAGGCGCTTGATCTGGACGTCAAAGATCGAGTGCGGATCGATCGCGATCTGCTCGGTCTGCCCGATGTAGCGGGCAAGGCTTTGCTTGTTCGCCTGCTTGATCGCCAGCAAGCGCTCCAGGACCTGCTGGTCATGGCCGTATGGCTTGAGGGATTCCAGGGCATCCAGGTCGCGGATCCAGTCATCTTTGCCAGACAGTTCGGTCAGCAGGCCGGCCAGACCCGGGTTGCAGACTTTCAGCCAGCGGCGCGGTGTGACCCCGTTGGTTTTGTTGCTGAATTTGTTCGGCCAGAGCGTATAAAAGCCGTTCATCGTGTCCTTTTTCAGGATATCCGTATGCATGGCCGCGACGCCGTTGACCGCGTGGCTGCCGTAAACCGCCAGCCAGGCCATCCGGATCTTGCCGTCGCCCAGCGGGCTGAGATGGTTGACCTGATCTTCGTTCAGGCCGCGACGGCGCACATCCTGGCGGAACTGGCTGTCGATGCGCTCGATGATCTGCAGCAGGCGCGGAAAGAGAAACTGGAAAATACCAACGTCCCATTTTTCCAGCGCTTCGGACATGATCGTGTGGTTGGTGTAAGAAAAGACGGCCTGGGTGATCTGCCATGCTGCGGACCAGTCCATCTTCTGCTGATCGACGAGGATGCGCATCAGCTCGGGGATGGCGATGACCGGATGGGTATCGTTCAGCTGGATCGCGTTGGCGGCGGCGAAGCGGCTGAAATCAAGCCCGTGCAGGCGGGTATAGTTGGCCACGATGGTCTGGAGTGAAGCGCTGACGAAAAAGTACTGCTGGCGAACCCGCAGCACCTTACCGTCGTAAGACGAGTCGTTCGGATACAGCACCCGGCAGATGTCATTGACGCGGTTGCGCTGGATGACGGCGTCGTCAAAGCGCTGCGAATTGAACAGGTTGAAATCAAATTCTTCAGCCGGTTCGGCTTTCCAAAGGCGCAGGGTGTTGATGTTATCCGTCTTGTAGCCGGTGATCGGCATGTCGTAGGGCACGGCGATGACATCCATATCCTGATAATGGACGCGGACGGCCTGCCCGTTGCGCCGAACCACAAACGGGTACGGCTGCTCCATCCAGGCGTCCGGGTACTCCTTCTGAAAACCGTTTTCGATCTCCTGGCGGAACAGGCCGTAACGGTAGAGGATCCCATAGCCGGTGACCGGCAGATTGCCCGTCGCGCTGGAGTCGAGAAAGCACGCCGCCAGGCGGCCCAGGCCGCCGTTGCCCAGGCCGGGGTCGTTTTCCTGCTCTTCCAGTTCAGCCAGCTCGTGGCCGAACGCACGCACGGCCTTTGCGGCCACCTCGTAAAGGCCGAGGTTGATCAGGTTGTTGAGCAGGGAGCGGCCTTCCAGAAATTCCGCTGAGAAGTAATGTGCCTGGCGCCCGGACTTATATAGCAAGCTGGTCTTTTCCCAGCACTCGGTCAGCTGTTCCATGACCGCCCGGGAAAGCGCGCGCCAGAAATCGGCCGGCGCGGCCTGTTGGGGCGACTGGGCTGTTTCCGCCTTGATGAAGGCTTCGATCCTGTCTTGTAGCTGTTGCGTTTCTATCATGGTTTCCTCCTGGTCTCGTCACCGCAGTCTTTGCGGCGCATCTATTATAATCGTTGCGTCAGCCGATGTAAACGCCGATTGCATCCGGTGCAGCGCATCGGTACAATGGACATGACGCGTCAAGGGAGGTACCGCTCATGATCGCCGCATGGCCCTTTGTTCTGGCCGGTCTGGCCGCAGGTGCGCTGATAGCCTACATCTTCCGGGTCATGCCGCCGGCCTGGCTGCTTGACTATGGGGAAGCTGACCTGGACGCTGCGCGCCAGGCCCGGGACAGCCTGACTTTTTTTCCGGGCATCCTGCTTCTGATGCTGGCCGACGGGATTCTATTCGGGGCCAGCAGGCTCCTGATCGGGATGCAGCCACAGCTGCCGGTCGTCCTGTACCTGATCCAGCCGCTGCTGCTGATCATGGTCGCCGACCTGAAAACCCGCATCATCCCGGACCAGTTTATCCTGGCCCTGCTGCCGGGCGGCATCCTGCTCTGGGTGATCGCCGGCATCCAGGGTGAATCCGCCTGGGGGGTCGGTATCCTGACTCGCCTGCTGGCGGCGTTGCTGGCCGGACTCATCCTCTACGGCAGCGGCTGGCTGGCCGGCAAGCTGATGAAACGCGAGGCCATGGGCATGGGCGATGTCAAACTGCTGGCGGCCTGCGCCTTTATCGCCGATCTCAGGCTGCTGGCCTTCCTTTTCTGCCTGTCTTTTCTGACCGCCGCCCTGGTGGCCATTCCGGTCCTGATCAGCCGTCTCTGGCGCCGCGATGCCGGTCAGGAGATCGCCTTCGGCCCCTACATCGCCCTGGCCACGCTGCTGCTCTTGCTGGCACAGGAACCGATCTTACAGCTCTGGCAGGCCTATTTAGGCCTGCTGGCGTGACGGCGGCATGCTGCGGCGTAAAGCGGTGTCACCGCCTCCGGTCCGGGTTCCGACCGGTATAACCGGGCTCAGCGACCCGGCAAAGCCGGCATATCCGGGACTGGCCGGAACCCTGCTGCTGCTGCATACCTTGCTGAACCTCGCCTTTTTCATCCTGCGTCGTTCCTGGCCGCCGCTGGCTGCCTGGCTCGGCGGGTCCAGCCTGAAGGTCTATGTGTTCAGCGTCCTGCTGATGCAAGGCGTGCTGATCTTGCTGCCTGCCGTGCTGGTCCTGCTGGTGCGGCGCCCGCCGCCGTCTGAGCTGGTCGGAGACAGGGCTCGCCCCGGCAGCCTCTTTCTGGCTTTCGCGGCCGGCATCCCCGCCGCTGTTGTCTTTCACGGGCTCAACAACTTGCTGCTGTATGGCCTGGCCAGAAGCGGCGTCGACCTGTCCCGCCACGGATCTGCCAGTCCGCTTTCCCTGCCGGACCTGCTGGCACAGCCCTGGCAGCTGATTGTCCTGATCCTGCTGCTGAGCACGGCACTGCCCGCCCTGGTCGAAGAGCTCTTCTTTCGCGGCATCATCCTGTCCTCGCTCCAGTCCGGCGGCGCCGTCCTGTCCGCGGTCCTGTGGCAGGCATTGGCTTTTGCCCTGTTCCATGAAGATGTATTTTTTCTGCTGCCGCCCTTCCTGGCAGGCCTCCTGCTGGCGCACATCCGGCGCCGCTGCGGGCGGTTATGGCCGGCCATGGTCACCCATTTCTCGCTCAACCTGTCCCTGTTTGCCTTGCCTTCGCTGCTTCCTGATCTGAGCCAGTCGCTGCTCAGCGGGCAAACCCGGCAGACGAGTTCCCTGCTCTACGCGTCGTTGATCGCGGCCTGTATCGCCGCGGCCGCCCTGGTTCCCATCCTGATTTTAACCTTCGGACTCAAGCCTGAAACACCGCAGCCGACCAAACGCCTGACCTTCTTCCCGGGCGACTGGAAGTTTGCCTTGGCAATCCTGCTGCAGATTGTTACAATGATGTTGATCCAACGTGCGTGATCATCTTTGCGGAGGCAGGACATGAGCCAACCTGACCGAATTTTGCATGACAAGGCAACCATCCTGGCGATCATCAAGTATTTTTTGATCACCGCCGTTGCTTTGTTGCTGATCTACCTGGGTTTTCGCATCTTCGTCATCCTGCTGCCCTTTGTCATCGGCTTTATCCTGGCCCGCCTGGCCATCGCGATCGTGACGGCCGCCAAGAACCTCATCTACGATATCGGCGAGGGCAGGAAACGGCGCAGGCTAAGTCCGGCCAAGCCCGCAAAGGCAGAAACGGAGACGGACGCACCTGCCGTGCGGCGCAAGCTGGGCCGCTACCCCCAGGGCCTGGCCCGTTCGCGCGGCGAAAAACGCCTGATCATTTTCGTCTACATCCTCCTGATTGTCGTGATCATCGGGCTGTTCATCGGCGTTATCATCGCCGTCATCAGCCAGCTGCGCTCCCTGGCGGCCTACCTGCCGGCCATTTTCAACGACATGGATATCTTCCAGCGCATCATCGACTACCTGAAAAACCTGTCGGACAAGCTGGGCGGCCTGATCCAGCCGCAGCAGCTCGACATGCTGGAAAGCGAACTGGTCCGGCTGCAGCAGAACCTGCTGCAGAAAGTCCCCGAGATCGTGGCCGCCATTCTGAACGGGATCGCCGGTTTAGCCGCCAACCTGCCCCTGATCCTCTTCGCGGTCGTTGTCGCGATCATGTCTGGCTATTACTTCATCGCCGACAGCCGCAGCATGTATGTATTCCTGCGCCGCAACGTGATCAGCAAGCAGTTCCGCGAGACGACGGTCCGCCTGATCAACACGCTGTTCTCAACCTTGTTCCGTGTCATCGGCGGCTACCTGCTGCTGTTGATCATCACCTTCATCATGGCCCTGGTCGGTTTGGCGATCATCCAGATGCCCTACGCGGTCATCATCGCCCTGGTCGCTTCGATTGTCGATTTCCTGCCGGTACTCGGTTTGGGCGCGACATTGATCCCTGTCGCCCTCTACCTGTTCCTGCAGGGCCAGCTGTTTCGAGGCCTCGGTGCCCTGATCCTGCTGGGTATCATGACTTTGGTGCGCCGTGTGATTGAGCCGCCGATCCTGGGCAACGCCATGCGCCTGCATCCCATGGCAACTCTGGCCTCCATGATCATCGGTATCGCGGTCTACGGGGTCGCCGGCATCCTGATCGGCCCGATCATCATGGTCGTCGCCAAAGAAGTTCTGACGCTTTACGGCATCGACGCCAAGCTGCGCACTTTTTTCGGCGAACTGCTCAACCGTTTCAACACCTGACGTTGGCTAGCTGTCTGAACGGGGCAGGTCCTTGTTGCCGGCACGGCGTATAAACGAATCCGGTGCGACGGCCTCATCGCAGGGCAGGAAATAGAGCATGCGCGGATGCGGTGTGCTTTGGATTGGTTTTTGTTCCAGATCGAGCAGCCCGGCTGCGGTCACGATCACGTCATGTCCCTTGGGTTGGACCAGCTCCAGCAGATCGCCGGTCTGAATTTTGTTGCGCTGTTCGACCAGCAGCAGGCGGCTGTCCGGCAGCCAAGCCTTGACGATGCCGACGACGGCGGCGTCCCGGCAGTCAACCTGGCGCAGCGACAGCTTGGCGTCTTCCTGCGGCCGGGCAAAGAAAAATCCGGTGTCAAACGGCCTGTGAACCGTCTTGTTCAGGTCCGACAGCCATTCCGGGCGGCAGAACCAGCCGGCCGGGTCGCCAAGATAAGCGTCGAGCGCTTCGCGATAGGCCTTGATGACGGTCGCCACATAGAAGCTGCTTTTCACGCGGCCTTCGATTTTCAGGCTGGTGATGCCCGCTTGAGCCAATGCCGGCAGATGCTCGATCATGCAAAGGTCGCGGCTGTTGAGCAGATAACTGCCGCGTTGGTCCTGCTCGAGCAGAAGCGAGCGCTCGGGATCCGCCGGATCGACCAGCGCGTACGGCCAGCGGCACGGCTGGGCGCAGCGGCCCCGGTTGGCGTCGCGGCCGGTCAGGTAGCTGGACAACAGGCAGCGTCCGGAATAGGCCAGGCACATGGCGCCGTGCACGAAAGCTTCAAGTTCCAGCTCCGGTTCCGTATCGGCGCGGATCTGGCGGATCTCCGCCAGGGTCAGCTCCCGCGCCAGCACGATGCGCCGCGCGCCCTGCCGGAACCAGAAGCGGCAGGCTTCGCTGTTGGTGACGCTCGCCTGGGTGCTGATATGGATGGCCAGGTTTGGCGACAGGCCGCGCAGCAGGCTGAAAATGCCCGGGTCCGAGACGATGCAGGCGTCGGGGCCTGCGGCCAGCAGATCGTCCAGCTGCCCCCGCAGCTGCCCGATGTCATCCGGATGGGCCAGGATATTCAGGGCCAGGTAAACGCGCACGCCGCGGTCATGGGCGTAGGTGACCGCTTCCTTCAATTCCCGGGGCGTGAAGTTGGCACTGGCTGCCCGCAGCCCGAAATGACCGGTGGACAAGTACACCGCATCCGCACCGTAGCGGATCGCCGTGCGCATCTTCTCCATGTCACCGGCCGGAGCCAGCAGTTCCATGGGCCTTGCGGCCGGTTCAGTCGTCCCGGTCATCAACGGTCGTTTCGGTCTGGCCCTGCTCGATCAGCTTCTTATAGCGGGCGACGTTGCGTTCGTGCTCCTCGATGGTGCGGGCGAAAACGTGGAACCCATCCCCTCTGGCGACGAAATAAAGCTCCTTGTGCGCTTCAGGCCAAAGGGCCGCCAGGATGGCAAACTCACCCGGCGAACAGATCGGCCCGGGCGGCAAGCCCTTGTACATGTAGGTGTTGTAGGGGTTGTCGAACTTGTACAGGTCCTCGGTCTCCAGCCACAGTTTGGTCTCTTCGCCGGCCTCCTTGAGCAGGTAATTGACTGTCGGGTCGGCATTAAACAGCATGTCGCGCTCGAGACGGTTAAAGTAAACGCCGGAGACGGTCCGCATCTCTTCGACCTTCTGGCATTCCATCTGGATAATCGAGGCCATCGTGATCACCTCGTCCATGGACATGCCGATATGTTCAGCCCGTTCGAAATACTCTTCCTTGAGGTAGCGTTCCGTGTTGTTGAGGAATGTGCGCAGGATGGTTTCCTCGTCGGTGTTGACGTCAAAGGCATATGTGTCCGGGAAGAGATACCCTTGCAGCGTCCAGTCCCGGCCTTCCTTTTTACTGATCAGGGTGATGAACTCATAATCGAGGAAAATCTGGGGATTACGGACCATGCTGTCCAGAACCTGCTCGTCGAAGCGGACACCCGCCGTACGCAGCCGGTCCTTGACTTCACTGTATGTCAGGCCTTCAGGAAACGTGACCCGGACGGCGTGCGGATTCTGGCAGAGAATGTACATGATCTCATCGTAACCCATGTCAGGCAGAACAAAATGGGTTCCGGCCATGTAGGCGCCGTCGAAACCGTTGAACTTGGACAGGATCGTGAACATGAACACATTCTTGATCATGCCCTTGTCAGCCAGCAGTTCCGCAATCTGCTGCGTATCGGATGCCCGCGGGATCACAATCTCAACCGCACCCGGCGTTTCCTCGTTGACCGCCGTTTCGCCGTTTGACCCAAACACCTTTTCGAGCTGCTCGAAGCGGCTGTTCTGGGACAAGACATAATTAAGGCCGAAATAAAACCCGGCTGCCGTGACACTGACCAGCAGGAAGACGATGACGATGACGCTCAATGTGCGGGTTATTTTTTTTGACACCATTTCGGTCTCCTTGAGGCTTTACGGCGCTGTTAGCTTTCGTTCTTCTTGGCACGCTGCTTGGCGCGCTGCTCGGAATCGAGGATCCGCTTGCGCAGCCGGATCGATTTCGGGGTGACCTCAATCAATTCGTCGTCAGCGACAAACTCCAGGCACTGCTCAAGGCTGAGGATCACCGGCGGTGACAGCCGCAGGGCGTCGTCCGATCCGGATGCCCGCATGTTCGTCACATGCTTGCGTTTGCAGACGTTGACCATGATGTCCTCGCTCTTGGGGTTTGTTCCGACGATCATGCCCTCATAAACCGGCGTGCCGGGTCCGATAAACAAGTTGCCCCGCTCCTGCGCGTTGTAGAGACCATAAGCGACGGCGTCGCCGCTTTCCCAAGCCGTCAGGACGCCATGGCTGCGGGTCTCGATCTCACCCTTCCACGGTTCAAATCCGGCGATGATGCTGTTCATTATACCATTGCCCTTGGTGTCGGTCAAAAACTCGGACCGGTAGCCGATCAGGCCCCGCGAGGGGATCTTGAACTCCATGCGGACATAGCCCTTTTCCGGCGGCATCATGGTGACGAGCTCCGCCCGGCGCGAACCGAGCTTCTCGATTACGGTGCCGACAAATGACTCAGGCACATCGACCAGGACCAGCTCAACCGGTTCGGACAGGACGCCCTCGACGTCCTTGACGATGACTTTGGGCTTGGAGACCTGGAACTCGTACCCTTCGCGGCGCATCGTCTCGATCAGGATCGACAGATGCAGCTCACCGCGGCCCTTGATGACAAACGATTCAGTCGTATCGGTCTCTTCCAGCCGCATCGAGACATTGGTTTCCATTTCGCGGAACAACCGCTCCCGCAAATGGCGCGAGGTGACGTAGCGGCCATCCCGTCCGGCGAAGGGGCTGTCGTTGACGCTGAAGGTCATCGCGATGGTCGGTTCGTCGATGGTGACAAACGGCAGCGGTTCCGCATGGCCGGGATCGCAGATCGTGTCACCGATGTTGACTTCCGGTATGCCTGCCACACAGACGATCTCCCCGACCGACGCCGTCTCGATCTCAATACGCCGCAAGCCCTCAAACCGGAACAGTTTGACGATCTTGGCGTTTTGCAACGAGCCATCATCATATCCGCACAGCACGACGTTCTGACCTCTTGTAACAAGGCCGCGTTCGACGCGTCCGATGGCGATCCGGCCGATATAGTTGTCGTAATCGATATTGGAAACCAGCAGCTGGAGCGGCAGTTCGTCATCGCCCTGCGGACAGGGAACGGCGGTGGCAATCGTCTCCAGCAGGGCGTGGAAGCCGACCTCTTCCGTATCGGCTGGATGCATAAGCGCATCGAGGAGCTGCTGCAGGTCAGCGCTGGCCAGACCGAACCGCCCGGACGCGTAAATGACCGGAAAGTCGAGCTGATTGTCCGTGGCGCCCAGCTCGATGAACAACTCCAGGACCAGGTCCAGGACCTCCATCGGCCGCGCATCCGGCCGATCGATTTTATTGATCACGACGATGGGAATGAGATGCATCTCCAGGGCCTTGCGCAAAACGAACCGTGTCTGCGGCATCGGGCCGTCGTATGCGTCGACGACCAGCAAGACCCCGTCGACCATCTTGAGGATCCGTTCGACTTCGCCGCCGAAATCGGCATGGCCGGGCGTATCGACGATGTTGATGCGCGTGTCGCCGTAGCGGATGGCGGTGTTCTTGGCCAGGATGGTGATGCCGCGCTCGCGCTCCAGGTCATTGGAATCCATAACCTGGTTGACCACCTGTTCATTTTCCCGAAAGATGCCGCTCTGCCGGAGCAGGGCGTCGACGATCGTCGTCTTGCCATGGTCGACATGGGCGATGATGGCTACATTGCGCAATTGGTTCATTTGTTTGATCACGTGCTTGTCTTAGTCCTTCCTGGTATGCCGCTGCTGGATGGTCTGTCGTCGATGGCTCCCTTGTGCTGCCGGACTGGCACGGCAGCCAGTCCGAAGGGGGAACATGCGCGCTGATTTCCTGTTGACGGCGGGGCGGCGTTTCTGATCGTGTTTCTGGCCGGTCCGGCTCAGGTCTTCTCTTCCTTGGGCCGGAGCAGGAACCAGATGGGGGTTCCGGTAAAACCGAACTGCTTGCGCAGCTGGTTTTCGAGATAACGTTCATAGGAGAAGTGCATCAGGTCGCGGTCGTTGATGAAAAGGGCGATCTGCGGCGGGCGGATGCCAACCTGTGTCCCGTAGTAGATCTTGAGATGGCGGCCCTTGTCCTGGGGTGTCGGCACCATGGCGACCGCTTCGGTCAGCAGGTCGTTGACCATGCCGGTGGTCAGGCGCCGGCCGGCCTGGGCGTAGACGTCGTTGATCAAGGCAAACAGCTTCTGGACGCGCTGGCCTGTTTTGGCGGATAACGAGAGGATGGGGGCATAGGGCATGAACGCAAAGGTGGTGCGGAGCTGGTTCTGCCAATCTTCCAGGGTGCCGGTTTCCTTTTCGACCAAGTCCCACTTGTTGATGATCAGGATCGATGCCTTGCCCTTGTTGTGGGCGAATCCGGCGACCTTGGTGTCCTGTTCGGTGGCGCCTTGTGTCGCGTCGATCAGGATCAGGCAGACATCGGCGCGTTCGATGGCCGCCAGCGAACGGATCATGCTGTACTTCTCGATCGACGAGTCGATGCGGCTCTTTTTGCGCAGGCCGGCGGTATCGATCAAGGTGTAGGAGCCGAAGACATTGTCCAGCTGTGTGTCGACGGCATCCCGGGTCGTGCCCGGCACATCGGAAACGATCAGGCGGTTTTCGCCCAGCAGCGTGTTGATCAACGAGGACTTGCCGGCATTGGGCTTGCCGATAACGGCGACCCGGATGCGCTCCGCGGCTTCATCCGCAGCTTCTGGGGCTGGAAAGAGGTCGAGGACAGCATCCAGCAAGTCCCCGACACCCAGGCGATGTTCGGCCGAGATGGCGAAAATCTCGCCCAGGCCCAGGTTGTAGAACTCGTAGGCTTCTGCCGGCACCTCGCCGATCTGGTCGGCTTTGTTTACAGCGACAACGACCGGTTTGCCGGACTGGCGCAAGAGCGTTGCGATATCCTGGTCGTCAGCGGTCAGGCCGGTCTTGAGATCGACCAGGAAAATGATCACATCCGCCGTATCGATGGCGGTCTGAGCCTGGGCGCGCATCGACTTGAGAATCTGGTCCTGGGTGTTCGGCTCGATACCGCCGGTATCGATCAGGGAAAAAACGCGGCCGCGCCATTCGGATTCGGTGTAAATCCGGTCGCGGGTGACACCGGGGGTGTCGTCAACAATGGACAAACGTGTCCCGGCCATATAGTTGAACAGCGTTGATTTGCCGACATTCGGCCGGCCGACAATCGCCACGATCGGTCTAGACATGGCGGTTATCCTCCTTCTTATCAGCCAGCTGATCGAGCAAGCCGACCAGGGCTTTACCGTCCGGGCGGCTGACCAGGACCGGAACCTTGAGCCGGTCGCTCAGCGACTGAACGGTTGTTTCGTCAAGCATGACGGGGGCATCGGAACGGAACATGCTGGAAGGCAGCAGCAGCAGCGGCTGCAGTCCGGCTCGCTCCAGGCGTCTGATCGGCTCGGCAAGCTGTTCGGCCAGGTCTCGGCCGGTCAGCAGCCCCGCCACGGTCACGGTTTCGCCGAAAAAATGATTGGCAACAGCCTCGACGTGCACCGGCAGGCCGCAGCGCCGGCCCATGGCGTCGGAATAGGGCTGAAGCAGGTCTGCCGCAGCTGTCCCGGTCGCCAACAGGAGCGCCGTCGGACCTTCGCGTCCCATGAAGTCAGCCGGCACCGCGCGCCAGGCGATGTCAGCCGGCACCGGATCCGGCGCAGCCAGGCCTTCGTCAAGGTCGGCCCGCAGCAGCGCCGCCATGCCCACCCCGTTTTCCAGCTGGGGGAAGTCCTCGTAATCGGCGGCAGGCGGCAGGGGGATGCCGGCTGTCAGGTAGAATTCGTCTGCGGCGTACAGCAGGCGCGTTCCTCTTTGGGTCAGCATGCGCTGCTGAACGGCCTGGGTCTGTTCCAGGACAGCCCGGGCCTGATCGGCGCGATAAGGCTCCAAGGCGTATAGGCGGTTCTGCCGGCGATAGCGCGTGATGCCGACCGGCACCAGGGCAATGCTGCCGACCGCCTCGCCAAGCGTAAGCAAGTCGGCCAGGGTCCGGTCCAGTTCAGCGCCGTCGTTAAGGCCTGGGCACAGCACGATCTGGCTGTTGATCTGAAGGCCAGCGTCGGCGATCCGCCGGAGCTGCTCCATCAGGATCCCGGCACGGGGATGGCGGATCATCTTCTGGCGCAAAACCGGATTGGTGGTGTGAACCGAGATGTTCATCGGCGAAAAACGGTAGCCGATCAGCCGGTCCAGGGCTTCATCCGAAAGGTTTGTCAGCGTCGCGTAATTGCCGTTGAGAAAAGACATACGCAGGTCGTCATCTTTGAAATAGAGACTGGCGCGCATTCCTCCTGGCAGCTGGTCGATAAAACAGAACAGGCAGTGGTTGGAACAGGACGTGCAGTCCTGCAGCATCGGGTTGGCGAATGAAAGGCCGATATCCTCGTCTTCGTCTTTTTCGATCTCATACTCGGTTACGCGGCCGTGCTGGCGAACGGTCAGCAGCAGCTCGCTTTTCAGCTGGCGCAGGCGGTAGTCAAAGATGTCGATCAGCGTGTCCCCGTCCAGGCGCAGCAAAAAGTCACCGGGCTGTATGCCCAGGTCCGACGCGATGCTGTCGGGCTCGACCGCGCTGATCAAATGTTCTTCTGGCTCCATCATGCGTATTCACCAAGACCCTTGCCCTGCCCATGCTCTGTCAACACAAAAAGCAGCGAGCATGTTGTCATCCCCGCTGCATCAGTGGACCAACCATACGGCCAGGATAGGTCAGGAAACTTTTTCCTTGTCCTTTGCAACCGTAATGACTTGTCTGCCGTCGTAATAACCGCACGTCTTGCACACCTTGTGCGGCATTTTCAGCGTATGACACCGCGGGCACTCGATCAGTCTGGGAACACTCAGCTTCCAGTTGGAACGAGCCCGGCCAGTTCTGGCCTTGGACCATTTTCGTTTTGGGTTTGCCATTCCTTACACCTCCGTCAGGTTCGCCGTTATGCCGGCGGTTCGCTAATCATTCTCTTCAGCTGTGGCACAGCCGCAGGCCGTTTGGTTCCGGTCCGCCCCGCAAACAGGACATAAGCCTTGGCAATCCTCCCGGCAAAGCAAACGCTGCGGCAGGGCCAGGACAAGGTTGTCCCGCACAGGCGGCAGAAGATCCAGCGCAAAGCCCCGGTAGCCATAGCTGCCGTCGGCTGCCTCGGTCCCGTCCGGTGTCACACCGGGGCGGAATGTTTCCGCGACATCGACCACAACAGGCTGCGTCACCGGAACCAGGCAACGGGCACAAAGCCCGGCCATCGTCGTCGTCAGCGTTCCATCCAGTTCGATGACGCCATCGCCGGCGGCTGTCAGACGGCCCTGAAAACGGGCAGGGCGGTCGACATGGATCTCCTGTAAGGAAACGGCCAGCTCTTGTGCCGGAATTTCCGTTTCAATTTCAACAGAGGCGGCTCTGCCATGTGATATAGCGTGAATATCAATCAGCATCGGGCACCTCCACAGACGCGAACAATATTATCTAATAGAATCGCCCGCCTGTCAACTACACCTCCTCATCGAAAACGCGAACATGGTCTACGATAAACGCTTCCGGCAGAACGACGCGCTTGACATCCTCGCAGGGCTTGCCATCCTTGCGATAGCCTTTGCATTCGCCGTGCAGCAGGATGAACTGGTCGGTGTGGGAAACGGCATCGGTCAATTTCCGGCCGCTTTGCCGGCCGTCGATGTAAAAGGTGTAGCCGTCTCGCGCCCAGTGCACGCCAAAATAGTGATCGTCGTCGAGGGACAAGCGAACGATGTCGCGGTCGTGGTCGATGCTGGCCATCCCGTTGCTGTGCATGCCCAGGTGGTCTTTGCCGTACCCGTTCCAGTGCAGGGCGTGCGAGATGACCTCCCCTGGCTTAAAGCTTTCCATGATGTCGACCTCGACCCCGGACGCGCCGGGATCAGGGGTCGCACCGATGCCCGGGGCCTGGAGCCAGAAGGCACTCCACCAGCCGGGCTGGCGCTGAAGCCGGCAGCGGCACTCATAGTAGCCGTAGCGATGCAGGAAACGCGGCTGTTCATAACGCCCGAATGGCCAGAAACCCTGGTTGTCTTTGGGCATGTCCCAGGTCAGCGAGCCGGTCTGGAGAAGCGGCGCCGCGTAATCGTCGCCCTGGCGGATCAGGTGAAGTTCAATGTTGCTCTTGCCGTCGAAGCGGATGGCCTCTTCGCCGGCAAACGTCGCGAAGCGTTTCCCCCAGAAATGGCGGCGGAATCCCCATTTGGATGTATCCAGTTCCGGCCCGTCAAATTCGTCATGCCAGGCAAGGGTCCAGTCATGCCCGTCCGGCAGAAGGCTGCTGGCGTGCTGGCTGTCGATTCTGAATTCCTGCATGTGATCCCCTCCTAATGCGTCAACTGGCGAATAGCGACATCCAGGCGCGTGTTCACGTGGTCGTGGTGATGAAAATCGATCGAATAGCCGAGGCGGATAAAGCCGCCCTCCTGGCTGATCCGGCTCTGGACAAGACTGGTATAGACGGCGACATCCAGGTCGCCGTAGGGCGTGTTCATCCGCGTGATGTGGCGGTTGCCGGTCTGGAATGTCAGGCGCATCGCGTGTGTGCCGGTTCGGGCCAGCGCCACGATCCCGTCGTCGAAGATCTGCAGGGTTGTGCGGGTCCCCTCCATGCCTGTCGCCGGGTTTTCGTCGTATACGATATGCCAGGCGTCAGCATGGCGTGACAGCCGGCCCTCCGTAGTCAGTTTCGTGACCTGGGGGTCTTCGTCGCCGCTCCATTGCCGGCCGCTGATCGTCAGGAGCACATTGGGTTGCATCGGTTCCGATCCTTTCTGAACTGCCCGGTTCGGCAAATACCCGGCAAGATCAATAGCGTTCGATGTCGATCCGGCAGGCCTGCTCAACGGGCTCGTCAAGAAAAGCGCTGCCCAACAACGTGAACTGCTCCACGCTGTCACTGGTGTAGTAAACATGCTGACCTGGCAAATGGCTGTCATTTTTGAGGCCCATCTGCTCCAGGGTTTGCGCAACGATGGACGCAATCGGACCGCCGGCATTGACAAGGCGGACATCAGGGCCTGCCGTGGCGGTGATCACGTTGCTGAGCAGCGGATAATGGGTACAGCCGAGAACCAGGGTGTCGATGCCGCGGGCGAGCAGCGGTTCAAGGTAGATGCGGGCGATGTCGGAGGTGACCGGCAGGTCCCACCAGCCTTCTTCGGCGAGGCTGACAAAGAGCGGACAGGCCTGCTGGTAGATTTCCGCGGGGCCCTCGAGGCAGCGGCGAATCGCCGCTGGATACACCTGGCTCTCCACCGTGCCGCGCGTTCCGATCACACCGATCCGCCTGTTTCTCGTCACGAGCGCTGCTGTCCTGGCACCGGGGCCGATGACCTCGATCACCGGCAATCCGGCCATGGCGCTGACCGCGTCATACGCTCTGGAACTGGCTGTGTTGCAGGCGATGATGATCATCTTGACTTGCTGCTCAAGCAAAAAGCGGGCGTTCTGCAGCGAAAATTTGGTGACCGTGTCGGCCGACTTGCTGCCGTAGGGCGCCCGCCCCGAATCGCCGAAATAGATCGTATCTTCGTGCGGCAGCCGGGCCATGAGCGCCTTCAGCACCGTCAACCCGCCCAGTCCGGAATCAAATACGCCGATCGGGCGTTTGTTCATCGGTGTGCTCATACATGCTCCAGACGGCGAGACTGCTCGGATTCCTGCATGGCCAGGCGGCACAGGCGTGCGACCAGCTTGGGCATGTCCATGCCCGCCGCAGCAAAGGCCTTGGGGAAGATGCTGATCGGGGTGAATCCGGGCAAGGTGTTGATCTCGTTGAGGTAGACCGCGCCGCTTTGGCGGTCAAGAAAAAAGTCGACCCGCGCCAGGCCGGTGCAGCCCATGGTTTTATATGCCTTGAGCGCCAGGCGGCGGATCTTGCGTCTGACTGGCTCTTCCAGCTGGGCCGGCATCAGGATCCGGGCGCCGTCGTCCCGGAAGTACTTGGCTTCGTAGTCATAATATGCCGCGCTGTTGCTGGTGTCGATCTCGCCGATCCAGCCGGTGCGCGGCCGGTCCCGGCCGATGATCGACACCTCGATTTCACGGGCATCGACAAAAGCCTCGATCAGCACAGTCGGGTCATATTGGCTGACCTGCTCCAGAGCCATCAGCAGGTCGGCTTCCCGCTCAACTTTGCATGTTCCGACCGAAGAGCCGCCGTTACTGGGCTTGAGAAAGCAGGGATACCCGCAGATTTTAGCCACGCGCGCCTGGATCGCCTGCGGCCTGGCCGCGATGTCGCGACGGGTGACGGCGACATACGGGCATTGGGGCAGACGCGCCGCCCGGAACAGCTTCCTGGCGTGCACTTTATACATGCAGGCGGCAGAAGATAGCACCTTGCAGCCGACATACGGGATGCCGCTCAAGGTCAGCAGTCCCTGCAGGGCGCCGTCCTCGCAGTTGATGCCGTGTACCGCCGGGAAGATGCAGTCCGGCTGGCAGCCGCAGAGCGCCGTGATGAAATCCCGCGGCGAACGGACGGGCATCGCCTGGTCGCGCAGGGTCTGTTCCTGCCAGCGGTCTTCCAGAATCGCCTCGTCAGGCCCCAGGTGGCGCAGCCAGGTCCCGTCGGGTGCGATACCGACCGGGATGACCTTGAAGCCTGCCGCGCGCAGGCCGCCGATGATGTTATATGCCGATCGCAGCGAAACCAGGTACTCGGTGGAAACGCCGCCAAAAATGACCATGACTGAACGGGCCATGAAAAACCTCCGTCGTGCATCGCGAAATCTTTACCAGTTTAGCGCAAGAGCAGCCGGTTGGCAAACGTGGCCGCATTACCAGCAGGTGTACCCGCCATCGATCACCAGGACCGAGCCGGCCATGAAATCAGACGCCCGGGATGCCAGGAACACAATCGCACCTTCCAGGTCTTCCGGCTGTCCGATCCGGCCAACTGGCGTCAGGTCGATGAACTGCTGCAGCGTTTCCGGATGGTCGGCAAAGAAATCGCGGTTGATCTGGGTCATGATGTAGCCGGGCGCCAGGGCGTTGACCTGGATGTTGTGCGGGGCCCATTCGACGGCCAGCGCACGCGTCAGGCCGATGACACCGTGCTTGGAGATGTCGTAGGAACCGCCGTGCACGCCCTTGTTGATGATCAGGCCGGACATCGAGGCCAGGTTGATGATCTTGCCGCCCTTCTGGCCGATCATCTGCTTGCCGACTTCGCGCGCGCAGAGAAAGGAACCAGTCAGGTTGGTCTCGATGACCCGGTCCCAGTCCTGCCTGGAAACATCCTGGGGCGGTACGTTGTGCCGGCCGCAGGCCGCGTTGTTGACCAGTATGTCGATGCGTCCGAAACGATCGACGCATCGTCTGACCATCTCGGCGACATCGTCCTCGCGGGTGATGTCCATGACCATCCAGTCACAGGGTGCGCCCAGTTCGGCGACGGCCCGGGCATTGGCCCGAAGCTCTTCCTCGCTTCTGGCCGTGATAAACAGCGATGCGCCGGCTTGGGCCAGCGCCTTGGCAAAGACAAAGCCGAGTCCTTTGCTGGCCCCGGTGACCAGGGCGGTTTTTCCGGTCAGATCGAAACAATCCAGCATGGCATCCTCCCTCAGGCTGCGCTAACAGGGTTCTCATGCTTCTGGAACTGATGCGGCAGCCCTTTTTCCTAAGTCTATTATACCGCACGCCCATACCCGGGCAAGCAAAGGCGAAATGGGGTATGCAACGAGGCAAATGCTGGTACAATAAGAAAAAAAGATCAGGATGGCCTTTATGGATCAAGTTTTCACATTCGAGATCACGCCAGAGGAAGCCGGCAAGTCGCTGGTTCGCGTCATTTTACGGCGCCGGCCGGACTTAAGCAGCGCAGCGGTCTTCCAGGCTCTGCGTAAACGGGACATCAAGCTGAACGGCAAGCGGCCGCGCGCGGATCAGGCGGTCTCACGCGGCGATCAGGTGTCGCTCTACGGACTGCCTGAGCGGACCGGCAAGGTTTCCCGTCCGGCCTTGTACCAGGTTGTCCATCAGACGGATCAGCTCCTCATCGTCAACAAACAGCCCGGCCTGGCGGTTTCTGCCGGACCGGACGGCGAACCGGGCTTGCTGGAGCAGGTGCAGGCCGATCTGAACTGGCCACAGGCTTGCCTGTGCCACCGCCTGGACCGTCAGACCGGGGGACTGCTGCTGCTGGCTGCCCATCCGGATCTCTGTCTGGATATCCGCCGCCAGATGCAGCAGGGCGCGGTGGTCAAGCGCTACGCCTGCCTGGTCAGGGGCGTACCGGACCAGGGCCGCGCGATGCGCTGCCACGACGGCAGCCGCATGCTGGAACTGACGGGCTATCTGGAAAAGCAGGCCGGGCAAAGCATGGTCTACCTGCACAACCAGAAACAGCCCGGCGACCTGCCGGTTGTGACACGGTATCGCGTGATCCGAATTTTTGCCCAGGCAGGTCCGGACGGGTCGGATGTGGCTCAGCTCGAGATTGAGCTGGTAACCGGGCGGACACACCAAATCCGGGCCCACCTGGCCCATATCGGCCATCCGCTGCTTGGCGACGGCAAATATGGCCGCAACGCCTTCAACAGGGGGCTGCAAGGCGCCGCGGCTTCGCGCCGTCGCCAGCAGCTATGGGCAGTCACCTTGCTTTTCCTGCCCACATGCACCGGTCCGCTGGCCGCCCTGGCCGGCCGGAAAATCTGGACCGATCCGGTTTTCGACTGGCCGCTTCCAGCGCCTGATCAGTAGGCTTTGCCCCAGATCACCATGTGATGCGCCGGACGGCCGCAACAGACACAGGTTTCGGCGACCGTTTCCTGTTCGAAGGGGATGCAGCGGGCCGTCGCGCCGGTCTCCTCCTTGATCTGCTGTTCGCAGGCGGCATCGCCGCACCACATCGCCTTGACAAATCCAGGCTTGTTCGCAATGAGGTCGGACAGGCTGTTTTTGTCGGCAGCGTCACGGATGCGGCTGGCAAGGCTGCCCTGCGCCTTCTGGTACAAGCCATCGTGCACCTGGTCAAGCAGCACCGCAACATCGGCAGCCAGGTTATCCAGCGACAACACCATCTTTTCACCGCTGTCCCGGCGCACGGCCACGCACTGGTTCTGCTGCAGGTCGCGGGGGCCGAGCTCCAGGCGGAGCGGAACCCCTTTCATCTCGTACTCGCTGAATTTCCAGCCGGGCATCTTGTCGCTGCTGTCCAGTTTAACCCTGAACGACGCGCTCAACTGGGACTGGATCTGCTGGGCTTTTTCCAGGACGCCGGGTTTGTGCGCGGCAATCGGGATGACCACGACCTGAACCGGTGCGACACGCGGCGGCAAGACCAGGCCGCTGTCGTCGCCATGCACCATGATGATCGCGCCGATCGATCGCGTCGACAAGCCCCAGGAGGTCTGGTGGACATACTGCAGCTGGTTGTTGCGATCCGAATACTGGATGTCGAAGGCACGGGCAAACCCGTCGCCGAAATAATGGCTGGTCGCAGACTGGAGCGCTTTGCCGTCATGCATCATGGCTTCGATCGTGTAGGTGTCGACCGCGCCGGCGAATTTCTCATTTTCGGTTTTCTGGCCCTTGATGACCGGGATGGCCAGATAGTCGCGGAAGAAATCCGCGTACACGTCCAGCATGCGCCGGGTCTCGACCTTCGCTTCTTCGGCCGTGGCATGCGCCGTGTGGCCTTCCTGCCAGTAGAACTCGGTGGTCCTGAGGAACGGACGCGTCGTTTTCTCCCAGCGCACGACCGAGACCCACTGGTTGTAAAGCTTGGGCAAGTCACGCCATCACTGGATCACCCGCGAATAGTGGTCGCAGAACAGCGTTTCGGATGTCGGCCGGACACAAAGGCGCTCTGTCAGCGTCTCGCTGCCGCCCTGGGTTACCCAGGCCACCTCAGGCGCAAACCCCGCGACATGGTCCTTCTCTTTCTGCAGCAGGCTCTCCGGAATGAACAGCGGCATCGCCACATTCTCGTGTCCGGTGGCCTTGAACATCCCGTCGAGGCCTTTCTGGATGTTCTCCCAGATGGCATAGCCGTAGGGGCGCAGGATCATGCAGCCTTTGACGGAAAAATAATCGATCAGCTCTGCTTTGAGAACCACATCGGTGTACCATTGTGTGAAGTCGACATCGATAGCCGTAATCGCTTCCACTTTTTTTGCCTGGTCAGCCATTTCTTATCCCTCCTTGACGTAAAAAATCCCGGCAGTTGACTGCCGGGACGAATTCGGGTTCTTAACCAAAATCCGCGGTACCACCCAGTTTGACGCAGGTGTGCGTCCGCTTTAACGGCCGATATCGGGGCCAGCCGGCTGCCTCACGGCAGAGCCTCCGGGGCGGGACGATCCGGTTTCAGCAGGGACTTGCAGCAGCCATCCCCTCTCTGGAGCTTAATCCGGATCTCATTCCCATCACAGGCTGTTAGCGAAAGCATACGCCATCGGTCCGGCCTTTGTCAAGCCGGGTCAGATCGCGATGCCGCAGACGCGGGCGGTTTCGCGGGCGATCGCCAGCTCCTCGTTGGTCGGGATGACCAGCACCTTGACCGGCGAATCGTCGGTCGAGACGACGGCTTCGCGCGCCTTAACAGCATTGTTCTTGTACGCGTCGATCGTGATGCCCATGTAGGTGAGCCCGTCGCAGGCCCCCAGGCGGATGTCGGGCGTGTTTTCGGCAATGCCGGCCGTGAAGACGACGGCATCGACGCCGCCCATGGCGGCCGCATAGGCACCGATGTATTTGCGGCACTGGTATTTAAACATATCGAGTGCCAGTGACGCCAGTTTGTGGCCTTCGCCGGCAGCGGCGTACAGGTCTCGGAAGTCGCTGCTGACGCCCGAGAGGCCCATGACACCTGATTTCTTGTTAAGCAGGTCATCGATCGCGTGGGCATCCAGACCTTCTTTTTCCTGCAGGAAAGTCACGATCGCCGGGTCGATGTCACCGCAGCGCGTCCCCATACAGATCCCGGCCAGCGGGGTCAGGCCCATGGAGGTGTCGATGCAGCGTCCGTTGCGGATCGCGGCGATCGAGGCGCCGTTGCCGAGATGGCAGGTGATGATTTTCAGGCTCTCATAAGGTTTATGCAGCACGGCAGCCGCGCGCTGGGAAACATAGGCGTGCGAGGTGCCGTGAAAGCCATAGCTGCGGATGGCGTGTTTCTCGTAAAGCGCATAGGGCAAGGCGTACATGTAGGCCTTACGCGGCATGGTCTGGTGAAAAGCCGTGTCAAACACCGCCACCTGCGGTACGCCCGGCATCGCCTCTTCGCAGGCTTCGATACCGGTCATGTTGGGCGGGTTATGCAGCGGTGCCAGGTCGAAACAGGAACGGATCGCCTTCTTGACCTCGGGGGTGATCAGGACCGATGAGGCGAACTTTTCACCGCCGTGCACCACCCGGTGGCCGACGGCGTCGATCTCGCTCATGCTCTTGATCACGCCGTGCTGGTCGGAGGTCAGGGCGTCCAGCACCGCCTGGACCGCCACTTTGTGGTCCGGCAGATCGATAACCAGTGTCAGGGGGTCGGCGCCATTCAGGCTATGCTTGATAAAGGCATCCTTCAGGCCGATGCGCTCGGCCCCGCCGCGCGCGAGGACGGCGGCTGTTTCCGCGTTCAGGAACTGATATTTCAACGAGGAACTTCCCGCGTTGATGACCAAGACGTTCATTTTCTCTCCTCCATGAAGAGCGGCAGGTTCCCCTGCCGCCTGATCAGTCGATATCCTGGGCCTGGACCGCCGTAATGGCGGCAACACCGACGATGTCATCGGCAGAACAGCCGCGCGACAGGTCGTTGACCGGCCGGGCGATGCCCTGTGTGATTGGGCCGTAGGCTTCGGCCCTGGCCAGGCGCTGAGCCAGCTTGTAGCTGATGTTGCCCGAATTGAGATCGGGAAAGATCAGGACATTGGCCTTCCCCGCGACCATACTGCCGGGCGCCTTGCTCTTGGCAACCTGCTCGACCAGGGCCGCGTCAACCTGCAGTTCCCCGTCGAGACTCAGGTCAGGCGCTTTCTGCTTGGCCAGGCGCGTCGCCTCAATCACCTTTTCGGTTAGTTCGCTTTTAGCGCTTCCGTAGGTGGAATAGGACAGCATGGCGACATGGGGTTCCCCGCCGGTCAGGAGCCGGAACGTCCGTGCGGACGAAAGGGCGATCTCAGACAGCTGGTCCGCGTCCGGGTTTTCCACCAGGCCGCTGTCGGCAAACAGGAAGGTGCCGTCCAGGCCATAGGGGCAGTCAGGCACAATGATCATGAAAAAGGCGGATACGATCTTGGTGCCGGGTGCGGTCTTCAGGATCTGCAACGCAGGGCGCAGCGTGTTTGAGGTGCTGTTGATGGCGCCGGCCACCATGCCGTCGGCTTCCCGCTGCTTGACCATCATGACCGCGAAATAGAGCGGATCGCGCATCAAGTCGCGGGCTTTTTCCAGTGTCATGCCCTTGGCTTTGCGCAGCGCACAGAAGGCGTTGGCAAACGGCTCGGCCAGCGGGCTGGTTTCCGGGTCGACAAAGCGTGCCCCTGAGATGTCCCACTGCGGCGCAACGGCTTCGATCCGGGTCCGGTCGCCGATCATGACGACGCGGACGATGTCCTGATCCAGCAGTTTGGCGCAGGCCTCGATGATGCGCGGATCGTATGATTCAGGCAGAACGATGGTCTTCTTATTCTGTTTGGCGCGGCTGATAATCGTATCGATGAAACCCATAATTATTCCTCTTTTCTCGCAAGCTTCATGTCCGCCCCTCAGTATAACGGATGTCATGTGCCAGTTCAACCGCTCTGGAAGATTTTTCAGGGTTTGGCCAGAGTCTGGGTTGGGCGCACCAGCCGGAAAGGCAGGTAAAGGCCCAGCAAGAACAGCCCGAGGGCGATCAGGATGTCCCCGACGCTGATCATGTAGCCGGCAAACGGGATCAGGTCGGCAAAGAACAACAGGGGCTCCTGCCCGCCGGCCGCAAAATAATGCGGCACCTGGCTGAGCTTGTCGAGGGCCTCAGCACCGAACCGGCTGATCGCTGACCCGACGGGCATGCGGCCGCCGTTGGCCACGATGACCAGGCCGTTCAGCAAGGACCCGGCCAGCACGGCCAGCAGGCCCGGCTTACGCCAGTTTCTGGCCAGAAAAACAGAAACCAGGCCATACTGGAGAACGGCCAGCAGCGCCCGCAGAAGCTGCGGCTGATCGAACCGGACCAGGAACGTTTGCACCCGAACGGAGGCAAGCAGCCATTCGCAGAACAGCGACAGGAAAAGCAGCGGCCAGACGCGGAAGCGCTTGCACCAGATGCTGCGCCAGCGGCCGCCGGCCAAAAGACCGAGCACAACGCCCAGCAGGCAGGCTGCCAGGATCATGACAGGTGGCCCGCGCGGTCAGATAACCGCTGATTAGTGTTTAAGGAAATCATGGAGCTCATTCTTGCTGCGCATGCGTTCCAGGCCGCGGATAAAAGCATTGACTGCTTCGGGGGCGAACTGGCTGCCGGCATTGCGCTGCAGTTCGTCGATGGCCTCTTCCAGGGACATGGCGGCGCGATAAGCCCGGTCTGAGGTCATGGCGTCAAAGGAGTCCGCCACGCATAGAATCTGGGCCTCCAGCATCTTGCTTTCTTCACCGGCGTCAGCGGGGTAGCCGCTGCCGTCGTAATGGACGTGGTGGGCCCGGATGATTTTGACCTCGCGCTTGAGGAACTGGATATCCCCCAGCATCTGGGCCCCGATGACCGGATGTTTCTTGATCTCTTCGTACTCGGCGTCGGTCAGCCGGTCCTTTTTGTTCAGGATTGATTCGCTGATGCCGATTTTACCGATATCGCGCAGCAGCGAGGCGTATTTGAGAACTTTGGTCCGGTCTGCTGACAGGTGCATTTCATTGGCGATGATCTCACAATACTTTTCGACACGGCGGGCATGGCCGATGGTGTAGGTGTCCTTGGCTTCCAGCGCAGCTGAGAAGGCCTTGATCGTATCGATGTACCCCTTGCGGATCGAGGTGAAGCCGACATAGGCGTAGCGGAAGAGCATGAACGGGGCGAAAAAAAGCAGGACGGCCAGGAAGCCGAGGGCATGGTAGACGGCGGTCAGGAAGACGCCCAGCGTGCCGATCAGGATCATGCTCAGGACTGACCAGCGGAAAATGTGCAGCCATTCCAGCATCAAGCCGGGCCGGGGTCCGGTCAGAAAATAGAAATAGAACATGATCATCAAGGTGTTGACCAGGACATAGACGATAAGGCCGAGAAAAATCGCCGGCAGGTCATGCGCGATCTGCAGGAAACTGGCCTCGATGCCCTGCGGACTGGTATCGACCATGTACCGGCCGCCCAGCTTTTCATAAACCAGGCCGCAGGCCAGGATCGACAGGATGTAATTGGACGCGTTCATCAGGCTTTTCAGAATCGGGGTGTTCAGGACATGCTCTTTGCGCCCGCGCCCGAAATCCATGACTGAGAAAAATGCCGTGCAGAAAGAGACCCAGGCAGCGGCGGTCAAGCCAAACAGCAACAGGGCACTGATGTCGATGGCGAAGGCGATCGATATCGCCTTGTCTTCGTCGATGGCCAGGCTCTGGGATTCGGCAATGACGCCGAGCAAAGAAAAAAAGACGATGCCGGCCACATATAAACCAAGATGGTCGGCATCTCGAACAGTCAGGTAGGTGAGCGACCCCAGTCCTGCCAGGATGCAAAGGATGTTGTATGCTGTCGCTGTTTTTCTCATCAGTATGCTTCGCACCTGCCTGCGCGATGTCCGGCTGTGAGGTTCATGAAAAGGCAGACCGGCTTTCCCTGTGGCTGTCGGACTCAGCCGGCAGCCGTTAATGAATTTTTCAGATAATTCTCCAATGAGCACCGGTCGCAAGGACCATCGCAAGCAGAGAAGCGAGAATACCCAACACTTTTCTGAATTTCATTTTGAACAACCTCCCATGCTGGTCTCTACCTCTTCGCTATTCAGGTAGGTTGTTCCGCTTCGCTTGTCCGGTCTGCCGTTTCACACGTATTCAATCGATGCCGGGCCAGATGCCCGCCATCTCTCAGGAAGGTTTCTTCGGTTTGCTGATGGGCCGGTTCAGCGCTGACAGGACGGCCATGATGGCCGCCTGGATCTCGGTGTCCGGGCTGCTGATCGAAGCGATGCCGTACAGGGTTGTCTCCTGGAACGGTTCCGTGTAAGCCAGCGCCACGACAAAGCATTCGTTGCCGGCGACAGTCTGGCGCTGGATGTCCAGAAGGCTGACGGTGTACGACGGGCCCAGGTAGCTCTTCAGGGCAGCCAGGCAGGCG
This sequence comes from Clostridiaceae bacterium, assembly GCA_012523135.1. Lineage (GTDB taxonomy): Bacteria > Bacillota > Clostridia > Saccharofermentanales > UBA5734 > JAAYBY01. The sequence continues at coordinate 3,380 of JAAYJD010000142.1, read as the reverse complement.
TTGATCGCCGACTGGACCCGGTTGCGGCTGGACACGGGGCTGCGCGAGGTTCCCTCAAACTGGTTGTCACCCTGCGCCAGGATGACCGTCGTCTCCACGTTGCTACTGTCGAGGCTGATCGTAATCCGCCGGATCGTCAGGCGCGCTTCATAGCGGACCGCCGGCATGACCATGTTGCTGTTGACCTGGGCCACGCTGATCAGCTTGTAGTCGATATCCAGGCCGTAGGCCGCCATGATGGCCGATTGGACATCGCGGACCAGTTGCTTTGGCGATTTGGTCATGTCGCTGAGAATATGAATCTCGACAATCTCATCCTGGTCGTTGAGAACCGTGCGCGCAGCCAGCACGCCGCCCAACCTGGCGATCAGCTTGTCAAGTTCAGATTTCAGTTCGATCATTTCCCCCATGCCGATCTGTCCCCCTTTCAGGACAACACCAGGCGGAGTCCCAAACGGACGCGCCTGATCTGCTGCCGTACATACTTAATAGCTATTGTAGCATAATCATGCAAAAGGTACAGGCAGTGATTGTTTCATTCAGATGGCATTTATCCTGCAATTCAATGTTTGGCTTACCGGAGCGCGAGCAATGCCCAGATATTGTCCCGGGCCCACACAAAAACCTGTCCATCGTCAGCCTGGCGGAAAACAGCCGAGAAGGCCGGACTCGTCTGGCTGGTAGCCAGGTGCCAGAGCAGGCGGTCGACCGCAGACCGGTACAGCAACTCGTCTCCGGTCATACGGGCGATCCGCGCGGCCAGGGCATAGGCAGCCAGGCACTCCGCCTGGTCCACAGGCGTTCCCTGGCCCGGGTGGTAGGATGTGTACAAGGCGGACTGGTTGAACAGCTGCGCACGGATCCAGGCGATGCTCTTGGCTGGAGCGCGTCCCGCTTCGCACAAATGCAAGACGACATGCAGCGCCTCGCAGGTGTCGATCGCCGGAACCGAACCGGCAAACGGCAGATAACCGTCGCTGTCCGGCTGCCAGGCCCAGGCGTACAGGGGCAGACTGTCGCCCAGATAACCCGCTTCGACGCGCGACAGGTAGTCATCGTAAACGATTTGCCAGGCCGGATCAACCTGGACGAGTGCCTCCAGGGCAAACAAGTCGACGGACGCCAGGCGCAGCACGGCCAGCTCACGTGCTGGTCCGGCGCCCGGCGATGGCGTAACCTGCGGTTTGGGGGTCGGTGTCGCACCGGGATCCAGAATCGGCGCCGGAGACGGGACCGCTGCCAGGCTATCGGTCGGCACCGCGCCGGACAGGCGGGGCAGCAGCCAGTCCGACAAATCGGCGAGCTGGCGGTAACGTGCCGCATCCGGCCATACCGAGACACTCTGGGCCAGCAGCCTGGCCAAGGCCAGCTGGGTTCGCAGACCATCCTGTGACATGTCCGCTTCGGAATCGCCGCGGCTGATCCGGCAAGACCCGTCCGGTGCGATCCAGCCGGCTTGGAACGACGACCACCACTGCGTAAAATCCTTGCGGCGGCCTTGCTCCAGCAGGTATTGGCCATAATAGATCTGATCCAGGGCCAGGGCCAGGTCAGACGTGACCGCCGGAGGCTGACCGGTCCTTCCGGCCAGCTTGTACCAGGCCAGCAGCTGGCCGTCCGCTGCCAGCAGCTGGCGCATACGTGCTTCAAGCTTGTCCGGCAGGTCTGAATCCAGCACACAGCCGGCACAGTTCTCCGACAGCGCACCGGGCATCGCTACCGACAGCACCGGTTCCGGTTCGGCAAACCAGAGCCAGTTCTGCCAGAAGCTGAGCGCCAAAAACAAGGCTGCTGCCAGAAGGCCAGCCAGTGCTGCCAGAGTGATTGTTCGCTTTGCGCGGCCGTGTCCTGAATGCATGCCGGACTTGATGCCTCCCGGTCTGTCGACCTGGCCTTTCAGGCCATGTGTCTATCATATCAAAAACAACTGGGCCGCAAAAGGCGGACCGTGCTATAATCAGGTTCATGAACATCGTCAGCATCATCGCCGAATATAATCCGCTGCACCTGGGACACCAGTACCAGCTGCAGGAAGCGCGCCGCCTGACGGGTTCGGACAGCGCCGTCGTGGTCGCCATGAGCGGCTGCTTCACCCAGCGCGGCGAACCGGCCATAACCGACAAGTGGAGCCGGACGCGGATGGCCCTGGACGCCGGCGTCGACCTGGTTCTGGAACTGCCTTTCGCGTATGCCTGCGCCAGCGCCGAACGTTTTGCCCGCGGCGGTGTCCGGCTGCTGCAAGCGACCGGACTGGACAGCCGGCTGGTGTTCGGCTCTGAGTGCGGAGACCTGGCACGGCTGCAACAGGCCGTGTCGTATCTCGTACCGGAATCCGCCGCGTTTCAGAGCGCCCTGCACGCGTTTCTGGACGAAGGGCTCTCTTTTCCGGCGGCACGCCAGCTGGCGTTGGAACGGGTCAGCGGTTCACCGCAGCTGGCCGGTCTGCTTGGCCAGCCCAACAACATCCTGGCCATCGAATACCTCAAGGCGATGACCAGCCTCCCGTCCTCCCGGCTGCAGCCGCTGACCATTCAGCGCCGCGGACAGGACGACCGCGCGGCACATTTACCGGGCGCCGGTGTTCTGCCAAGTGCCACAGCCATCCGCGAGGCAGTCCGCCAGGCGCACAAGCAGGAGGATGCACCAAGGCTGGCCGACCTGGCCGACCGCCTGCTCGACGCGATGCCCGTGCCGGCATTGGCTGAACTGATGGCCCGGATTCAGGCAGGCCCGGGGCCGGTCTGGCCGGATGGCCTGCAGAACATAGTCCTGGCGCGCCTGCGCAGCAGCGATCCGGACGAATTGGAAGCCATCGCCGGCATGGGCGAAGGCTTGGCCCGACGGCTGATTGCGGCAGCCCAGCAGCCCGGCGATAAAGCCGTTTCATCCTGGCAGGGGCTGCTGGCAGACGCCGCCACACGCCGTTTCACACGCACCCGGATCCAGCGCGCCCTGATGGCCATGCTGGCTGGACTGAGCCAGGCCGATCTGGATGCGTTTGACGCGGCCGGCGGTCCGACCTACATTCGGGTACTCGGTTTCAGCCGGCGCGGCCGCTACTTGCTCAAGCTGATGCGCCGTTTGGCGGACATGCCGATTGTCACCCGGGCCTCAGACTTCCGGGAGTGGGGCGGCGAGCCGGTCATGCAGCGCATGGCCCAGCTGGACCTGTTGGCTGCCGACCTGTGGGACGGGGCTGCCGGCCTGCCCGGCGGACGCGATTTTGACACACCAGTCATCATGCAGTAGAATAGGTAAATTATCGTGAAAAGGAGTGGTTCACATGGCTGAAAATGTCTTTGATACGTTGATGAACCGGGGCTACATTGCCCAGGTGACGCATGAAGAGGATGTGCGTCGATACTTGTCCCAGCCAGGTG